>JBPCRE010000043.1:0-5999 GCA_050997195.1 Thermoleophilaceae bacterium | reverse complement strand
CGGTAGTGATCGCCCTCCGGCGAGATGAAGACCTGGGTCTTGTGCATGAGCCGGCGAAAGGCCTTGGCGTGCACGATGCGGTCGCGGTCGCGCTGGAAGGGGGTGCGAAGCGGAGAGTCGGGCTCGGGCGCCGCCCGCCGCGCCGGGTAGGAGCGTGCGGCGAGGGGGGAGAGCGCCGCCTCCTCGGCGGCGGCCATCCGCTCCGGGAAGGCACCGGTCCCCGGCAGCGTGGGAGGAGTGAGCATGGGTCGATTCTGGCAAGCGAGGCGGCGGCCGGGAGGGCTCGGGGGCGGGCGCTCCCGCACCGTGCGGGAAAGGGCGCGTGTCCAGGAAGCCCTAATCAAACCGGCCGCCTCCGGCGGGTGCGCCCTGCGATGCCTCCCGCCCGTCAGACGGTGCGGCGGAGGCGGACGTGGGCGTGATACTCAAGCGTCTCCACGATCGCCCGATCGGCCTGGCGCAGCGCGACCTCCGAGGCCCCCGGGGCCTCCGCCAGCGGCTGGGCCAGGGCGGCGACGAGAAACTCGTGGCCCTGCTGCTCGAGCGGGAAGGCCCCTGCCTCGCAGGCCGAGCACACCACCCCACCGGCGCTCGGCGAGAAGAGGCCGGCCGACTCGGGCTCTCCGCAGCCCGCGCACGCGGCAAGCTCCGGGACGAAGCCCGCGGCCAGCAGGAGCTTCATGCGAAAGGCGAGGCCCTGGGCGCGGGTGGCCGCCTCGGGGTCGCGGTCGAGCAGGGCGAGCTCCTGGCACAGCAGGTTGTAGGCCGGGCGGTTCTGCTCCTCGGAGTCGAAGAGGCGAAGCACGGCCTCGCAGGCCTGGGTGGCAAGCTCCAGCGCGGGGCGGCGCATGCGAAGGGCGGGGTGGGCGTGCACGGTCTCGACCGAGGTCACGGTGCAGAGCTCCCCGCGCCCCTCGTGGAGGAGGAGCCTGACCCGGAAGAAGGGCTCGAGCCGCCCGCCGAAGCGCGAGCGCACGCGCCGCACCCCCTTGGCCATCGCGCCCACGCGTCCGCGCTCCTCGGTGTAGAGGTGCAGCACGCGATCGGCCTCGCCGAAACGGATGGAACGCAGGACCACGCCCTCGGTCTTGAACGTTCCGGCCACCTTCTACACTTTCGCCCTCATGGCGGACAGCAAAGTCGTGCTCTACACCACCGATCCCTGCGGCTTCTGCCGCTCGGCCAAGGCGCTGCTGGCCGCCCGCGGCATCGACTACGTCGAGGAGGACTTGGCCCGCGATCCCGAGGGTCGCGAGCGCCTGCTCGCCCTCACCGGACAGATGACCTTCCCGCAGGTCATCATCGACGGCCAGCCCATCGGGGGCTTTGAAGAGCTTCTCGAAGCCGACCGTAGCGGCCGTCTCTCTCAGCTCCTCGCCGCCGCGTAGGGGCCGAGCGATAACACCCCCTCGGGGGGCTCTGTCACAGGTGCGCTACGAGTCCGCGCCGTTGTTGCACATGGGTTGTCCCGCGCCGTCGAGTGCGCCATGATTCGGATGTGCCCTCTGACGACGACATGCGCGAGCTGATCAATCGCGTGGACGCTGCCCTGGAGCGAAATCGCGAGGCCTCCGACCGCAACACCGCGGCGTTCGATCGGAACGCTGCGGCCTCCGACCGCAACACCGCGGCGTTCGAACGATTCATCCGGACGGACGACCGAAACGCGAGAGCCTGGGACACGATCGCCTCGGTGCTGACGGGCACGCTCGAGACACAGAGGGGCGTGGGCGAGACACTGTCGGGCATGGTCGAGACGCTGAAGGGCATGGTCGAGACGCTCGCAGACGGCAGGGACGAGCAACGGGCTCAGACGCAGGCCATCCTCCGGCTGCTCGACGAGAAGAGCGGCGGCTCGCCGGACGGCTGAGCCCAGAACCCTCCTAGATGACTGATTCCACGGCCGCGTGGGTGCGGGGGCTCCACAGAGCCCGCTGGCCGAGGACGCAGGGCGAAGCCCATGCTGGTGGCATGGGCGAGTCCGAGGACAAAGGCCCAGCGGGACTCTGTGGAGCCATCCGCGCGGGCGTGGTCGTGGAATCAGTCATCTAGCCCCCCGCCGCCCTTCGCCGCACCCGAGGCCGCGGCTGGCAGCGCTCGCACACGTAGGTGCCACGGCCGGCGGCGCGGAGCTTCTTCACCGGCCCCCCGCAGCGCGGGCACGGCTCCCCCGCCCGGCGATGCACCTGGAAGGCGTCCTGGAAGGCGCCACGAGCTCCGTCGGCGTGGCGGAAGTCATCGATGGTGGCTCCCTTGGCCTCGATGCCCGCCTCGAGGGCGCCCACCACCGCGTCGCGCAGGGCCACGAGCTGCTTGGGCTTGAGGGTCCCCACCGGGCGCAGGGGGTGGATGCCGGCGGCGAAGAGCGCCTCGTCGGCGTAGATGTTGCCCACGCCCGCGATCCGTTCCTGCGAGAGCAGAAAGGCCTTCACCGGCGCGCGACGGCCCTCGACCATCGCCCGCAGGGCCTCGGCGGTGAAGTCGGGGCCGAGGGGCTCGACGCCCACGCGCGGAGCGAGGTGCGCCTCGAACGCCTCGCGGTCGAGCAGCACCACTCCGGTGCCGAAGCGCCGCGGGTCGCAGAAGAGCACCCGCTCGCCGGAGTCGAGCTCGATGCGCACGCGCAGATGGGGTCGCTCGGCGGGCTCGGCGGCGCGCACGAGCAGGAGCGTGCCCGTCATCCGCAGGTGCATGACCACGAAGCGCTCGCCCTCGAGCTCCCCCACCAGGTACTTCCCACGGCGCGAGAGGCCCTCGACCCGGCGCCCCGCGACCGCCTGCTCCACGTCCTCGGTCGCCGCGGGGGCGCACCAGCGGGGGTCGAGGATCTCGAGACGCTCGATCCGCAGGCCCTCAACCGAGGGGGCGAGCTGGCGGCGGATGGTCTCTACCTCGGGGAGCTCGGGCACCCCGCCAGACTAGGTGCGACCCAGGCTGAGGCCTCGGCCTCGATCAGCTCCCGGCAGAGCCACGTCACCGACTCGCACGACGTCGCGGTGCTACTCGCCCATCGGCTTGTCGACCAGCTCGGCAGCGCTTCAGAACGGCTCGTCCACGACGCAGGGGAGCGTTTCACCGGCGCACGCTTAGCTCAGTCACCCGAGCCGTGGCCGAAACCCGTACCGGGTCTCATCCATACTGACCCCCTGTGGCGAGCACCGATCCCGCAGGTCGCTCGCGTCGGCGCGTCGGCGGACTCTCACGAGCAGCGCTCGGCTGCCTGACCGCGACCTCGCCCGCCGCGCTGCTGGCGATCGCGATCGCCGCCTCGGGCTTTGTCGCCACGCTGGTGCTGTGGAGCGCCGGGGGCGTCCGCGCCGAGGTTCCGTGGGCTCCGACGCTCGATCTCCGTCTGTCCTTCGCCCTCGACGGCCTCGGGGCCCTCTATGCGCTCCTTGCCACCGGGATCGCCCTGGCGGTCTTCACCTACTCGTCCCGCTACCTCCCTCGACATCTCGACCACCAGGAACGACCCCGTCGGGACGAGCGAGCGTTCTACGGGTTCCTCCTCCTGTTCATGGTCTCGATGGTGGGGCTGGTCACTGCCCAGGACCTCATCCTGCTGTTCGTGTTCTGGGACCTGACCGCGATCGCCTCCTACTACCTGATCGCCTACGACAGCCGTGAGGAGGAGGCGAGGCGCGCCGCCCTCATGGCACTGCTGGTGACCGGGGTGAGCGCCGTCCTGCTGCTCATCGGAACGCTCATGCTCTACGCCGAGTACGGCACCTTCTCGCTGCCCGAGCTGATCGAGCGGGCACGCCCGGGGTCCTATCTCACCGTGGCCGTGACCCTCATGGCCGTGGCCGGTCTGGCCAAGAGCGCGCAGGTCCCGCTGCACTTCTGGCTGCCTCGGGCCATGGCCGCCCCCACTCCCGTATCGGCGTACCTGCACTCCGCGGCGATGGTGGCGGCCGGGGTGTTCCTGCTTGGCCGCCTCTACCCACTGCTGGCGCTCAGCCAGCCGGTCCTCGATGGGCTGCTCCTGGTGGGGGCGGCGTCGATGGTCGTCGGAGGGATACTCGCGCTCACGCGCCAGCGGCTGAAGCAGTTGCTCGCGTACTCGACCATCTCCCAGTACGGCTACGTGGTGTTCATGTACGGGCTCGGAGGCGAGAAGGGCGTGGTGGCCGCGGCCTTCTACGTGCTCGCCCACGCGCTGGCCAAGAGCGCGCTGTTCCTGACCGCCGGGGCGGTGACCGAGGCGACCGGAGGGGAGACGCGGCTCTCGCACCTCGGCGGCCTGGCCCGTTCGATGCCGGCGCTCGCGGTAGGCAGCGGCGTAGCCGCCGCCGCCCTGGCCGCCCTACCGCTCACCCTCGGTTTCTTCAAGGACGAGCTCTTCTTCAAGGCCGCCCTCGCCCGAGGGTCGGGCTTCGCGCTTCTCGCCGTCCTCGGGGCGGCGCTCACGGTGGCCTACATCGGGCGCCTGTGGCTCGGGGTGTTCCTCGGGCCTCGGCGCACGGATGCCGAGCGGCTCTCCCCGGCCTTTTCGGTGCCCGTGGTGGGCCTCGCCGCCCTGCTGGCCGTCGGAGGCGTCCTCGTGGGGCCGTTCGAGGGCCTCGCGGAGGCGGCCGGTGCCGCCACCCTCAACGCGCCGACCCCCGCGGAGGCGGCCTACCACCTGGACCTGCGAGCCGAGAACCTCATGGCCCTGGCCGCCTACGCACTCGGGGGCCTCCTGCTCGTCCGCCGTGGGCTGTGGATCCGCACGGCGGGCGCTGTGGCTTCCCTGGGGGAGCGGGTGGGCCCCGAGCGGGCCTACAACGGGCTCTTGCGCGGCCTGAACGCGCTCTCCGACAGGGCGCATGACATCGAGGTGAGGGATCTGCGCACCAGGGTGGCCGCCGTGCTCGTCCCCTGCGGCGTGCTCGTGCTCCTCGGCTTCGCGGCCACGCCCACGGAGGGGGCGTTCGCCGTGGGCGACCTCTCCGTGGTCGACATCCCGCTCGCCCTCGCCCTCGGAGTAGCGGCGGTGGCGGCCGTCGCCGCCACGATCCCGCGCGACCACTTGACCATGGTGCTCGTCCTGTCCGCCTCCGGGTTCAGCCTGGCCGTGGCCTACGCCTTCTTCGGCGGTCCCGACGTGGCGCTCGTGGCCGTGCTCATCGAGATCCTCTTCGCGCTCCTCTTCCTCGGCCTCTTCTCGCTGCTTCCGCCCGAGGTGCTCCGCCGCGAATCACAGCTCAAGGCGAGCCGTGCCCGCGCCTGGCGCGACGCCTCGATCGCCGTGGTCTCGGGTGCCTTCGCGCTCGCGGTGGTATGGGCGGCGCTGTCGCGCCCGGCCGTCGGGCAGAGCGTGGCGGCAGACCAGCTCCGCCTGGCCCCCGCCGCCCACGGCAAGGACGTGGTCACGGTGATCCTCACCGACTTCCGCGGCCTCGACACGCTCGGCGAGATCACCGTGTTGGCCATCGCCCTGCTCGGCACGCTGACCCTCCTCGGCGCCGGACGGCTGCGATGACGACGGTCCTCACCCGGATGGTGGCGCGGCTGCTCATGGTGCCGACCTTCGTGGTGGCCGGCGCGGTGCTCGTCAAGGGCTACTCGGACGTGGGCGACGGCTTCAGCGCCGGCGTCGTGGCTGCCCTCGGCGTGCTCCTGCAGTACCTGGGCCTCGGGTACCGCGACGCCGAGCGGCTGCTGCCGATGCGCCTCGCTCCGGCGTGGGCCTTCGCCGGCCTCGGCCTGGCGCTGGCCGTGGCATTCGTGCCCGCGGCGGCAGGGCGACCGCTGCTCACCCACTCGCCGGGACCGGGAGCACCGGTCAACAAACTGGGGACGCTCGAGCTGATCACCCCCGTGCTGTTCGACGTGGGCGTTGCCCTCCTTGTGTTCGGCGCGTTGGTCGGGATCATCCGCACGCTGGCCGGGGCCAACGAGGGGCGGGCCGCTTGATCCTCGTGATCTCCGTCCTGATCGCCGTGATGTTCGGCGCGGGGGCCTACCTCATGTTGAAGTCGGACCTGATCCGAGTGGTGATCGGCATGGTCCTGGTC
>JBPCRE010000122.1:0-5247 GCA_050997195.1 Thermoleophilaceae bacterium | reverse complement strand
GCTTCAGGCTGTTCTCGATCCAGTCGACGTGGCGCTCGGTCAGCGCGGTGGCCATGTACTCGCGGCAGTCGTCCTCGGCGTCCCAGAAGTAGCCCGACAGGCAGAACTCCGGAAAGATCGCGACGTTCACGCCGCGATCGCGGAAGATCGTGGCCGCGCGGAGGATCTTGTCCTTGTTCTCCTCGACCCCCGGCACGACGGCGCTGATGTTGGCCAGGCCCACGGAGAGATGCCGGACATCGGAGGAGTAGGTCCGCTCGACGACCTGGAACTCGTCGACCTGCTCCATGGGAGAGGGGAGCCGGCTGGCGTCGGAGCCCTTCATGGCTCAGACGCTACCCGGGGCGGAGGCCGGACGCTCGCTCCTCGCGGACGTGGCACCGAAGCCGCGGCCGCCAAGCGCCCACAATGAGCCCATGAGGATCCTGGTGGTGGACGACGACCGCGCGCTCCGCGACGCGCTGCGGCGCGCGCTCGTGCTCGCCGGCTACGAGGTGGAGCTCGCCGAGAGCGGCCAGCGCGGGCTCACGCAGGTGGCGACCATGGTGCCCGACGGCGTGGTGCTCGACCTCGGGATGCCCGACATCGACGGGCTCGAGGTGTGCCGCCGCCTCCGCGGTGCGGGCAACCGCGTGCCCATCCTCATGCTCACCGCGCGCGAGACGGTGGAGGACCGCATCGACGGCCTGGACGCCGGCGCCGACGACTATCTCGTCAAGCCCTTCGACATCGGCGAGCTGACGGCGCGCGTGCGCGCCCTCCTGCGCCGCAGCGGAGCAAGCGACGATCCCGATGCCCTCGGGTTCGAGGAGCTGCGCCTCGACACCGCGCGCCACGGGGTCTCGGTGGGAGAGCACTTCGTCGAGCTCACGCGCACCGAGTTCCAGCTCCTCGAGCTCATGATGCGCAACCCTCGGCGGGTGCTTCCGCACAGCGTGATCTACGACCGCGTGTGGGGCTACGACTTCGGTCCGGAGTCGAACGCGCTGCGCGTGTACGTGGGCTACCTCCGGCGCAAGCTCGAGGAGGCGGGAGCGCGACCGCTCATCCACACCGTGCGCGGCGTGGGCTACGCGCTTCGCGAGCCGTGAGCCTCCAGACGCGGATCGCGGCGGTGGCCGGTCTGGCCGTGGTGGTCACGGTGCTCGGCGCCGCGGCGATCGTCTACGTGGCCGTGCGCTCGACGTTCAACGGCGAGGTGAGGAGCGCTCTGAGCGCCCGCGCTCGGCCCTTCCTCAACGAGGCCCGCCTGGGTCCGCTCACCGAACAGGGAGAGCCTGACCGCAGCCCGGACGTTCGTGGCGACCGACGAGGACGCTTCGGCCCCCGGCCCGACGGTCGGAGGCGCTTCCGGGACGAGTTCGAGCCGGGCCGGCGGCGGCGCGGCCCCCTACCGGGCACCGAGGCCTTCGGCGGCGCACGGGGCTACGTGCAGTTCGTGCGCCCCTCCGGCGCCGTGAACCGACCCCCCTCCCAGACCGTGCCCCTTCCGGTGACCTCCCGGGCCGGCGAGATCGCCCGGACGGGTGCCGGGCGCTCCTTCGAGGACGCCGACGTGGCCGGCACCCACCTGCGGGTGCTCACCGTGGGCCGCGGCCCCCGCGGAGCCGTGCAGGTGGCACGCCCCCTCACCGAGGTCGACAACGTGCTGAGGCGCGTGGTGGTGGTCCTCACCGTCGTGGGCGCCGTGGGGGCCGGGCTTGCCGTGCTGCTCGGTGCGCTCGTGGCGAAGACGGCGCTCGCTCCGATCGGCCGCTTCACACGCCGCACCGAGGCGCTTGCCGGCCGGCCGGACATCTCGGAGCGGATGGAGGTGACCGGCGGCGACGAGCTGGCGCGCCTTGCCCGCAGCTTCAATACCACCCTCGACGCCCTCGAGCAGGCCGTCCAGTCCCAGCGCCAGCTCGTGGCCGACGCGAGCCACGAGCTGCGCACCCCGATCGCGAGCCTCCGGGCCAACATCCAGACCCTGGAGGAGGCCCACCGGCTTCCCCCGGAGGAGCGCGCCGGGCTCCGGCGCGACATCGTCGAGGAGCTCGACGAGCTGACCGCGCTCGTGGGCGACGTGGTCGAACTGGCCCGGGGGGCGAGGTCCGAGGACGCCCTCGACGAGGTCCGGCTCGACGAGCTGGTCGAGACCCTGGTGGAGCGCGCCCGCCGGAGGGGCGGCACGTCGGCGCGCTACGAGGTGCGCACCGAGCCCGCGCTCGTCCGGGGAGAGCCGGCCCGCATCGCCCGCGCCGTGTCCAACCTCCTCGACAACGCCCGGAAGTGGAGTCCGCCCGACGGACAGGTGGACGTCGACCTTCGCGGAGGAACGCTCACCGTGCGCGACCGTGGTCCCGGGTTCGCCGCGGAGGATCTCCCACGCGTGTTCGAGCGTTTCTACCGCGCGCGGGAGGCGCGGGGCATGTCGGGATCCGGTCTCGGGCTGGCCATCGTGCGCCAGACCGCCGAGGCCCACGGCGGGACGGCCGAGGCGCAGAACGCCACGGACGGCGGCGCGGTACTCCGCGTGCGCTTCGGGGATCCGCTCGACATGCCCGAGGCGAAGCTCCGACGTTCTTCTTACACGGCGCTCACGTTGCTCTGAGGCGGCGGATCGAAGCTGGGCCCATGTTCAAACACACACTCTCCCACACCAAGAAGTACGCACTAGCCCTCACGGGGGCGGTGGTTCTGGCCTCCGGCGCCTTTGCCGTGGGCACCCAGGCAGGCGACGGCGTGGCCGTCGCCGGAGGCGCGGACCGCGGTCCCGGCGGCGGCCAGGGCGGGGCCCGACTGCAGACGCTGGCCGGCCGGCTCGGAGTCGACGTCGAGAAGCTCCGGACGGCCCTTGAAGAGGTTCGCCCGGAGCGGCGGAGCGGCGACCGAAAGGGCGAGCTGACCGCGGCGCTGGCCACGGGGCTCAAGGTGCCCGAGGAGCGCGTGCAGGCCGCTCTCGATCGGGTTCGCCCCGACCGACCTCGAGAGGGACGGCGAGGCGAGGGCGGAAAGCCTCGTCGAGGCGCCTTCGCCGCGGACCTGGCCCGGGAGCTCGACGTCGAGACCCCCGCGGTGCAGGCCATCCTCAAGAAGCAGCGCGATGCTCGTCGAGACGCCCTCGTGACAAGGCTCGCCGGCGAGCTCGGCATCCCCGCCGAGAAGGTCGAGGAGGCCCTGCCCGCCGCACGGCCCTTCGGCGGGCCCGGCCGCCGCCCCGGGTGTGGCCCGGGCGGCACCCCCAGCTAGCCACAGACAACCCACGACCCAAGTCTCACCGAGCCCCCGGAGCCCCCCGCCCCGGGGGCTCGGTGCGTTCAATCGCCCGGGGCTGGCCTCGCCAAGAGGGCGCGGGTGAGAAGATCACGAGCCCATGAGCACTCAAGCCGCACGCCGAAAGCGGCCGGTGTCGGTCACCCTCGTGGCCGTGCTGGCCGTGGCGGTCGCCGTCTACAGCGCGGCCTACGGCGTGCTCGCCGTGCGCGGCGATCCCAGCAGCGAACGGCTGGCCGACGGCGTCTTTCATCTCGCGCTCGGAGTCGGGGCCCTGGCGGCGGGCCTCGGCGCCTTCCGCATGCGCCCATGGGGGTGGGCGGTGTTCATGACCTGGGCCGTCATCGGCCTGACCCACCAGATCCTCCGCTACATGTTCTTCGGGGACCCCAACTACGCGGACATGGCGATCAACACCTTCGTCGTGCTCGCGCTCAGCCCCCTCGACGTGCAGGTGGCCTTCGGATTGAGGCACACCGAGAATGTCCAGCTTGGCCGACCCAGCCGGAATCCCCTCGACGGCGAGTGAGCTCGAGCTCCTCCGGGAGTTCGAGCAGGTCGTCCGCTTCACCGCCGGCGAGCAGTTCTTCCCGATGGACGTGGAGCGCTACGTGCGCGCGTGCAGCCTCTGGCGCCACCACCCGGACGAGGACGACGAGCAGGTGGTGCCCGAGGGCGAGATGACGCTCGAGAAGCTGGTCGAGGCGAGGGCGGCGCGCTTCGGCTCGGTCTTCTACCTGCGCTTCGTCCATCTCGAGGAGAGCGCCCGCGCCCTGGCCGGCCTTCAGCGCCTGAAGCGCGGGCAGGCGCACACCTTTCGGGCCGGAGTCGGACGCCTCGCGAGGGGCGGGCTCGTGCCGCGGCTGATCGACGCGCTCTTCTCGGCCACGCTCCTCCTGCGCGGGCGGGTGCCCAAGGCGACCGCCGCGGCCGCCGTGCTCGAGTACGCGGCCATGCAGGAGCGCGGCGAGAGCTACGTCTACCACGGGCGGGTGGTGCGCCAGAGCGGGTGGACTATCTGCCAGTACTGGTTCTTCTTCGCCTACAACAGCTGGCGCTCCGGCTTTCACGGCGTCAACGACCACGAGTCCGACTGGGAGCTCGTGAGCGTGTACCTGTACGAGGGGGAGGACGGTCGGCTCACGCCGGAGTGGGTGGCCTACGCCTCCCACGACTTCCAGGGCGCCGACCTCCGGCGCCGCCTCGACGACCGCGCCGACCTGACCCTCGAGGGACACCATCCCGTGGTCTACGCCGGCGCCGGCTCACACGCGTCCTACTTCGCGGCCGGCGAGTACCAGGCCGAGGTGCCGCTGCCCGTACCGGAGGCCGTCCGGCGTGGACTCGACGTGCTCTCGAGGTTCTGGCGACGGACGCTTGGGCAGGGGAGCGCCAAGGACGCCCCCTTTCGCGCGCCCTTCATCGACTTCGCCCGCGGCGACGGCCTGAGCGTGGGTCCCGGTCAGGAGAGGGAGTGGACGCCGCGCCAGATCTCCGAGGCCACGCCGTGGGCCTCGGCGTACCGTGGCCTGTGGGGTCTCTACGCCCAGGACCCGATCTCCGGGGAGAACGCGCCGGGCGGCCCGATGTACAACCGTGACGGCTCGCCGCGACCGTCCTGGTTCGATCCGCTCGGCTTCGCCGAGCTCGACAGGGTGCCCCCGCCGCCGCTCGAGGGCGAGCTGCTGGAGGCGGAGATCGAGGCGCTCCGGGCCCGGCAGGAGGAGCTCGACGTCGTCGTTCCGCGGGAGGCGACGACCCTGCAGCAGGTTGGCGTGCGCCTCGAGAGCATGGAGGGCACCCCGCACCTCGCGGCGCAGCACCATCGCCTTGAGACGCGCGTCGCCGAGCTGGCCTCCCGCGTGAAGGCGCTTCGCCGCGAGCTCTCCGAGAGCGAGGCGGTGCTCGAGGGCCTCGAGCGGCGGCTCGAGGGAGTGCGCGCCGGTCGACGTGAGCACCCCCGAGCACACATCCGGCGCGCGGCGGAGCCCG
>JBPCRE010000091.1:0-7592 GCA_050997195.1 Thermoleophilaceae bacterium | reverse complement strand
AATCCGCACATCCGGTCGTGGCGGTGGTCGCACTCGCCCCTCGCTGCGGCGCGAGCACGCTCGCGCGGTGGCTCGCGGCCGAGCTCGCGAGCCGCGACCCCGAGGGAGCGGTCATCGTGCTCGCTCCCCAGCCGCGGGGCGCCGGCTCTCTCCGCGGCGGATCCGCCGCGCGCCTCGGTCGAAGCCTCTTGGCTCGCGACATCGGCCCCGCGCGGGCGGCGGGGCTGCTCTGCCTGCTCGACGCCTCGGAGCAGTCCGCCCTCACCGTGGCGGCCACCTGCCTCGCTCCGCTCGTGATCGACCGTGCCTACGGAGCCTCCGCCGCCTCGCTCACGTCCGTCGCCGATCACGTGGTGCTGGTCGCCGCGCCGTCGGTGGAGCCGTCGCTGGCCGCGGTGATGGCCGCTTCGCTGGCTCGCAGCGGGCCCGAGCCGTTCGTCGTGGTCAACCGGGTGGACGAGCCCGGGCCGTGGGAGGATCGTCCCGGACTGCTGCTGCCGAGCTCGCGCCTCGGCGCGCGGCGGGCCGCGGCCGGGCGCCCGGCGGGCGGCGCCCTGGGCGTCGCCGTGGCCCAGATCGCCGACGCCTGCGAGGGATCGTCGTGGGCGTGACGGCGCCGCCGGCTCGCGGTGGGCGCGAGAGCCTGGGTGAGCTCGCGAGGGGCGAGCGGGGTCAGTCCACCGTCCTCCTGCTCGGGGTGGCCGCTGCGGTCATCCTCGGCTCCCTGATCCTCGGTGCCTTCGATCAGGCGCTCGGGGTGAAGGGGCGTCATCAGCGGGCCGCCGATCTCGCCGCGGTCTCGGCGGCGAGCGCCATGCGCGAGGCCTACCCGCGTCTGTTCGAGGCCGCCTACCTCTCGTCGGGGGCGTCCAACCCCCGACATCTCTCGCGGGCCGAGTACCTGGCGCGGGCCCGTTCGGCGGCCGTACGCGGAGGAGGGCGCAACGGCGTGCCCACCAGGGCCGCCGACGTGTCCTTTCCCGGCGACTCCTTCGCGCCCACCCAGGTGGCCGTGACGGTCCGCGGGGAGGCGGCCGTGCGCCTCGGAGACGAGCGCGGCTCGGGCGCGGCGAGAAGGACCGTGCCGGTTCGCGCCCGCGCGGTGGCCGAGCTCGCGCCGCCCGCGAGCGCGGGGGGAGAGCCCACCATCGCCTCGGGCGGCGGATACGACGGCCCGCTCGCGTATCGCATGGGCAAGCCCATGCGCCCCGACGTGGCTCAGGCGTTCGACCGCCTGGCCGCGGCCGCGCGCCGAGACGGCGTGACGCTCACCATCACCAGCGGCTTTCGCTCCGATGCCGAGCAGGCGCGGCTCTTCGCCGCGAACCCCAATCCGCGGATGGTCGCTCCGCCCGGGAAGAGCCTGCATCGCAACGGCACCGAGCTCGACCTCGGACCACCCTCCGCGTACGGGTGGCTCGCGAGCAACGGCCAGAGGTTCGGCTTCGTGAAGCGGTACTCGTGGGAGCCCTGGCACTACGGCTACACGCACAACATCGCCAGCCGTCCCGCGATGGGCCGCGGCGGCGACGAGCAAGGCGGAACGCGCGCCCTTCCCTCCTTCGTCCCCGCGCGCTACCAACCGATGCTGGCGAGCGCCGCCCAGCGCTTCAACGTCTCCGCCTCCCTGCTGGCGGCCCAGATCTACGCCGAGTCGAACTTCAATCCGTACGCGCGCTCGCCCGCCGGGGCGCAGGGCATAGCCCAGTTCATGCCGGGCACCGCCCGCGCCTACGGCCTCTCGAACCCCTTCGACGCGGAGCAGGCGATCAACGCCCAGGCCCGGATGATGCGCGAGCTGCTGGGGCGCTTCGGGACGGTGTCGCTCGCCCTTGCCGCCTACAACGCGGGCCCGGCCCGGGTGGCGCAGTGCATGTGCATTCCTCCCTTTCCCGAGACGAGGGCCTACGTGGCCAAGATCCTCGGCCTTCTCGGAGGCGGCGGGGACATCGCGATGCCGGGCTTCGAGGTCCGGCTGGTGGAGTGACCGCCGAAGGCGTCAGCCACCGGCCTCGCCGCTCTGGACGAAGTTCCGGAGCACGCGGAAGCCGCTGATGGCGCCCCGGCACTCGCGGGGCGGGTCCCGGGTCGGCACGACGAAGATGTACTGCGGTCGGTTTCCCTCGCACCGGGCGCGGTAGAGCGAGGAGAGGGCGACGAAGGCGAGCACCAGCACCAACCCGATCAGGGCGGCGATGAGGACGCCGGCGCCGAGGAAGCCTCGCACCGGCCTATGTATAACCGCTTCCGGGAGACGCTCGCCGCGCCTGTCGGTCCGGCAGGAGCGCCTCGTATCCTCGAAGGCCCGTGGCCGCCACACCCACCGCGGAGCGCGCCGACCGCTCGACGCGCCTTACCGCCCAGCGCCGATCCCTTCCGGACTCCCCGGGCGTCTACCTGTTTCGAGACGCCAAGCGCCGCGTGCTCTACGTCGGCAAGGCTAAGTCCATCCGCAAGCGCGTGGGCTCGCACTTCTCGCGCTCCCACGTCCGGGGTGCGGGCGACATGGTGGCCGAGATCGAGCAGATCGAGTTCGTCGTCACCCAGACCGAGGCGGAGGCCTTCCTCGCCGAGCAGAACTTCATCAAGCAGTACCGCCCGCGCTTCAACGTCAAGCTGCGCGACGACAAGTCCTACCCCTACGTGGCCATCTCGCTCGACGAGGAGTACCCGCGGGTGTACTTCACCCGCGAGCGCCACCGGAGCAAGCGGGCCTACTTCGGTCCGTTCTCGAACGCCAAGCGCGTGCGCGAGACCCTGGACCTCCTGGGCAAGGTCTTCCAGTACCGCACCTGCGACGGCGTGGAGCCCGGACGTGCGTCGGGGTCGCCCTGCCTCGACTACTTCATCAAGCGCTGTCAGGCCCCCTGCGTGGGCTACGTCTCGGCGGAGGAGTACCGCCGCAACATCGACTCCATCGTCGCCTTCCTCTCCGGGCGCTACCGCCAGATCGAAGAGGACCTCGAGACCGCCATGCACGACGCCGCGGCCGACCAGGAGTTCGAGTCCGCCGCCCTGTTCCGCAACCGGCTGAAGGCCGTGCGTTCGCTGCTCGAGCGCCAGCGCATCTCCAACGAGGCGGTCGGGACCCTCGACGCCATCGCCGTGGCCACCGAGGAGGCGGACGCCAACGCCCAGGTCTTCCAGGTGCGCGACGGCGTGCTGGCCGACCGGCAGTCCTTCTACCTGGAGAACGCCGCGCTGCGCGACGACGCGGAGGTGGCCGAGGAGTTCATCCTCCAGTACTACGCGAGCTCCCCGGCCATCCCGCCTCAGGTGATCGTGCCGCGGGAGCTCCCGGCTCCGGACGTGCTGGCGGAGGCCCTGGCGCAGCGGCGCGGCGGCCCGGTCGAGGTCCGCCACGCCGAGCGCGGCGACAAGCGGCGGATCTTCGAGCTGGCGCTGCGCAACGCGCGCCTCGCCCTCGACCAGGACCGCCTGCGCTCCGAGCACCGGCGCACGGCTCGGATCGAGGCGCTCGAGGGCCTTCAGGCGGCGCTCGCCATGGACACCGTCCCCATGCGCGTCGAGTGCTTCGACATCTCGAACCTCGGAGAGACCCACACCGTGGCCTCCATGGTGGTGCTCGAGGGAGGATCGCCGAAGAAGTCCGACTACCGGCGCTTCGCGATACGGGAGGCGGCCCAGGACGACTTCGCCGCCATGAACGAGGTGCTGTCGCGCCGGATGGTCCAGTACGTGGCCCACCGCGAGCGCTCGCCGCACGAGCAGGCCTACGACGCGTCCTTCGCGACGGCGCCCGGGCTCATCGTGATCGACGGCGGCAAGGGGCAGCTCTCCTCGGGCCTCGAGGCCCTGCGGGAGTTTCGCGACCTGGGCGTCCACACCATCTCGCTGGCCAAGCGGATCGAGGAGGTCTTCCTGCCGGGCCAGAGCGTCCCTCTGAGGCTCCCGCCCGACTCTCCCGAGCTCCATCTGCTCCAGCGAGCCCGCGACGAGGCCCACCGCTTCGCCCTCGACTTCCATCGCGGGCGCCGGGACCGGGCGATGACGCGCTCGGTCCTCGACGACCTGCCGGGGGTGGGAGCTGCGCGCAAGCGCCTGCTGCTCAACCACTTCGGGTCGCCCGAGCGCTTCCTCGGCGCCTCGCGCGAGAATCTCGAGGCCGTGCCCGGCCTTCCGGGCAAGGTGGCCCGTGACATCCACCGGCATGTCCACAAGACCGACTGACACCTCGTCCCCGGGCGGGCCGCGGCCGCCCCGCATCGAGGACTTCGTGATCATCACCGGGTTCTCGGGGGCCGGGAAGTCCCAGGCCATGGCCTGCTTCGAGGACGCCGGCTACTTCTGCGTGGACAACCTGCCGCCGGAGATGATCGTCTCGCTGGCCGACCTCTTCGAGCACGAGGGCTCGGACGTGCGCCGCGCCGCCATCGTGTGCGACGTTCGCGGAGGCGACTACTTCGGAGGCATGGTCGGCGTGCTCGGAGAGCTCGAGCGGCGCGGCACCGCCCCGCGCCTGCTCTTCCTCGAGGCGTCCGACCAGGTGCTGGTGGACCGCTACAAGGAGACCCGCCGGCGCCATCCCCTCGCCCTCACCGGCCAGGTCACCAAGGGGATCGAGGCCGAACGCGAGCTCCTGCGGCCGCTCCGCGAGCGCGCCGACGTGTCCATCGACACGAGCGACCTCTCCGCCGCCCGCCTGCGCAAGATCGTGGCCGACAAGATGCTGCTGCGCACCACCCGGGGCAAGCTGGCGGTGACCTTCCTCACCTACGGCTTCAAGCACGGCGCCCCCCGGGACGCCGACCTCCTCTTCGACGTGCGCTTCCTCCCCAACCCCCACTACGAGGCGGAGCTGCGCGAGCTCACGGGCCGCGACCCCGAGGTGGTGAGCTTCGTCGAGCGCAGCGAGGGGCTGGAGGAGTTCTTCGAGCGCCTGCTCCCGCTGCTCGACTACCTGCTCCCCGCCTACGTGCGCGAGGGGAAGGCTCACCTCACGGTCGGCATCGGCTGCACGGGCGGACGCCACCGCTCGGTGGTGATCGGCGAGCGGTTGGCCGCCCTCTATGGGGAGGGAGGCGGTGAGTTCGTCGCCGAGGTCCTCCACCGCGACATCGACAAGACGCCCCGGCGCCCGTGAGCGGTTCGAGGCATCGTCTTCGGTCGCTTGTGGGCTTGCGCCCACGGCGCTCCCTGCATCCTCCCCTCGCCCGCTCACGGGCGCCGGGCGGCGCCCTCCGGCTCCTTTCCATGGATCGGGCGCAGCGCCAATCGGGCCGTCGTGGAAGCGTCAACGTCGGCCTGCGGCCCACGTTGATAGGTTGCGTGGGCATCGCGCTCCCGGTCGAGAGAGAGGATGGGACATGGCTTTGAAGGCCGGCATCAACGGATTTGGTCGGATCGGCAGGAACGCCTTTCGCGCGGCCTACGAGAACGGGGCCGACATCGAGTGGGTCGGGATCAACGACATCACCGACCCTGGGGTCCTGGCCGCCCTTCTGCGTCGCGACTCACTGCTCGGTCGCTTCCCCGGTGAGGTCGACTCGACCGACTCGGCGCTCATCATCGACGGCCACGAGATTCCCATCAGCGCCGAGCGCGATCCCGCCGATCTCCCCTGGGGAGACGTGGGTGCCGAGGTGGTGATCGAGTCGACGGGCCTCTTCACCGATCGCGACGCGGCCGCCCAGCATCTCGCGGCGGGCGCGCGCAAGGTCGTGATCTCCGCCCCGGCCAAGGGCGCGGACGTAACGCTCGTGCCCGGGGTCAACGACGACGCCTACGACCCGAGCGCCCACGAGGTGATCTCCTGCGCGTCGTGTACCACCAACTGCCTGGCGCCGGTCGCCAAGGTCCTCCACGACGCGTTCGGCATCGAGCGCGGGCTGATGACCACCCTGCACGGCTACACCGCGGACCAGAACATCCAGGACGGTCCGCACAAGGACCCCCGCCGGGCCCGTGCCGCGGCGGTCAACCTCGTGCCGACCTCCACCGGCGCGGCCAAGGCCATCGGACTCGTGATCCCGGAGCTCGAGGGCAAGCTGAACGGCATCGCCGTGCGGGCGCCCATACCCACCGGATCGATGGTCGACCTCAGCGTCACGGTGGCCCGCTCGACGAGCGGCGACGAGGTGAACGCCGCCGTGCGCGAGCGCGCCGACGTGGGCCCGCTCGAGGGCATCCTCCAGTACTCCGAGGAGCCGCTGGTGTCGAGCGACATCGTGCACTCGCCCTACTCGTCGATCTTCGACTCGGGCCTGACCATGGTCATGGACGGCAATTTCGTGAAGGTCGTGGCCTGGTACGACAACGAGTGGGGCTACTCGAGCCGCCTGGTGGACCTGGTCCAGGGGCTGCTCGAGCGCGCTCCGGCCGCCGGTTAGCGGAGCGGACCTGCCCGCCTTCGCCAAGAGGACCCTCCGCGACGCCGACGTCGAGCGCGGTGCTCGCGTCCTCCTCCGAGCCGACCTGAACGTGCCGCTCGACGGCGGGCGGGTGACCGACGACGCGCGCATCCGCGGGGCGCTGCCGGCCATCGAGGAGCTCCGCGAGCGCGGGGCGCGCATCCTCGTGTGCTCGCACCTCGGCCGACCCAAGGAACGCGAGCCGGAGACCTCGCTCGCGCCCGTCTCCCAGAGGCTCGGTGAGCTGATCGGCTCCGGGGTGCGCCAGTCCTCCGAGGTGGTGGGGGAGGAGACGAGGCGCCAGGCCGACGCCCTCGGCGAGGGCGAGGTGCTCCTCCTCGAGAACACCCGTTGGGAGGCCGGAGAGACCGAGAACGACCCCGACCTGGCCCGCGAGCTGGCCTCCCTGGCCGAGCTGCACGTCAACGACGCCTTCGGCACCGCCCACCGCGCCCACGCCTCGAACGTGGGGGTGGCCGACCACATCCCGTCGGTGGCCGGGCCGTTGCTCGAACACGAGGTCAGCACCCTCACCGAGGTGATCGAGGATCCCGACCGGCCGCTCGTAGTGGTGCTCGGCGGGGCGAAGGTGACCGACAAGATCGCGCTGATCGAGCGCTTCATGGACATCGCCGACGCGCTGCTCATCGGGGGCGCCATGGCCTTCACCTTCTTCCGGGCCCAGGGGCTCTCCACCGGCGACTCGCTGGTCGAGGAGGGAGAGGGAGTCGAGACGGCCCGCCGCGCCCTCGAAAGCGCGGCGTCGAGCGGCTTTCGTCTTCTACTGCCCACCGATCTCGTGCTCGCCGAGCGCTTCGACGCCGACGCCGAGCGCCGCGAGCTCGACGGGACCGAGGTGCCGGAGGGATGGATGGGTCTCGACATCGGGGCCGCCACCGCGGAGGCCTACGGTCGCGAGATCGAGGGAGCGGCGACCGTGTTCTGGAACGGACCCATGGGCGCCTTCGAGCTCGAGCCCTTCGCGGCGGGCACGCGCGCGGTGGCCGAGTCGGTGGCCGCCGCCCGCGCCAAGACGGTGGTGGGCGGCGGCGACTCGGCCTCGGCGCTCGCCGCGTTCGGCCTGGCCGAGCGCGTTGGGCACCTCTCGACTGGAGGCGGCGCCCCCCTCGAGCTGCTCGATGGCCTGCCCATGCCCGGAGTGTATGCCCTCGCTTACCCCTTATGCCGCCGTCCTGCCCCCCATCCCGCCCTCCAACCTCC
>JBPCRE010000089.1:0-3632 GCA_050997195.1 Thermoleophilaceae bacterium | reverse complement strand
GCCTGGGTCTGTGCACCCAACGACGGCTCCGTCCTGCGACTCCCCGACACGCCCACAGCCGAAGACCAGCATCGCCAAACCCCGCGCCGCTGACCGAACGAACGCACGTCCCGCTGCCCCAAACACCCAGCCGGTCACGGCAACAGCGAACCCAACGGGGCCGCAATCAGAGGGCGGGTCCGCCCACGGACCGAACGGCGACTAACGCTTAGCGTTGGATTTCGCAGACTTGTGGTCGGAACCCCGGTGTGGTGTGGGTCGAGGAGTTGTCGAGCACGACGCGGAGGAGCACCTGATGAGCGCGCCTCACGACGCTCTCGCCTGCGCTCGATAATGGCGGTTATGGAAAGTCCCGCTGACTCGGCCTACGGTGCGCGTGCTTTTCGTGAGCACCATGCTCGCCCCCGAGGTGAACGAGTATCCCGACAGCGGCAAGGTCTGGGCGCGGAGCTACGCGCCGGGAGCGGCACCGGGCACGGAGGAGGCCTTCGTGATCGCCCGACCCGAAGAGAATCTCGACTACTTCGAGGGCGAGCAGGGACGGGGGGCGCTCGGGAGCTCGATTCACGCGAACCCGCCCGATGGCGGGTAGCCGCACGAGGCCTCTGAGGTCGGGGAGTCGTGGCCGCTCGCGTCGCCTCGATCAGCGCGGCGATATAACCTCCTCGTATGCTCAAGCGTGTCCTTCTGCTTCTCGGAACGCTCTACGTCGGAGCCGGGCTGATCGGACATGCGCAGGAGCGGCGCGGTGTGATCACGTGCGACTGCCAGGGGTCCTGCTGGTGCAAGAGGCCGGGCCTCGGCCTGTTCCGCTGGGTGTTGCCGCTCGGGCACAACTTTCGCTGATCAGGGCCCATCTCGCGGGTTTCTGGATAGCGGTTCTCTATGCCTGCGGCCAAGGCGCGTCACTCGTGCCGCGGAGCGATCCCCGAGCGGGACGGATATCGGCTGCAGAGACTGTTGCCAGAACCGCGCCGGCAACCGCTGAGTACTGCCGTTCAAAGGGCGTGAGCGGATCGGACGCCATCCGCCATCTGTCAGTCTGTCCACAGTGTCAGCGGATGCTCCACCCCCTCAAAAGGGGCCGCTGGCCGAGCTGGCAGACCCGCGGCCGGGCGTGGCAGAGGGAGGCCCGGGCGGGGAGCCCTGAGCCCAAAGCTGCCGGCGGCATCAGAGCCGCGAGCGGGAGAAGCGGGCGCCGCGTGAATCGTTCGCCTCGAACCCGGGTTGAAG
Source organism: Thermoleophilaceae bacterium (assembly GCA_050997195.1). Lineage (GTDB taxonomy): Bacteria > Actinomycetota > Thermoleophilia > Solirubrobacterales > Thermoleophilaceae > JACCZP01. The sequence continues at coordinate 2,399 of JBPCRE010000089.1, read as the reverse complement.
CGACGATGCCCCCCGCCTTTGGCGCGGTGCCGTTGATCGACGCCGAGCAGGCCCCGATCCTCGCGCGCCCCTATTACTCCGACGAGGGGCCCCCTAGCCCGCTGACCGCGTCGCTCGCACACGTGCCCGAGATCCTGGAGGTCACGCTCCCGTTCGTCGGTCGCATCCTCGGCCCCTCCGCCGTCGACGCGCGGACCAAGGAGCTCGTGGTAGTCCGGACCTCCGCCCTCATGGAATGCCGCTATGCGTCGAGACCCACACCGTGATCGCCCTCGACTGCGGCCTGTCGCCGGACGAGGTGCGCGCCCTCCGGGGGGAGCGGGACGTCGAGGCGGCCTTCACCGATCCGGGTGAGCTCGCGCTCGTCGCCTGGGTGGACGCGGTCGCGCTCGGACGCGGCTCGGTGCCCGAGGAGGTCACCGCCCGGGCGAGGGAGGCCATGGGCGATCCCGAGCTCGTAGAGCTCACGCTCGTGGCCGCGGCCACGCTGATGCTCAACCGCTACTGCTCCGCGCTCGGGCTGCCGACGAGCGCGGCCACGCTCTCGCGCCTCGTCGAGGAGGGCCTCGCGTGATGGCGCTCGCCGCGAGGATCGCCGAAGGGCAGATCGGTGGGCGGCTGTGGTTCTACGCGAACTACCACCGCAACCTTCGCTGCACGTACTGCCTGACGGAGTCGGCGCCGGAGGTCGACCGTCGCGAGTTCGGCCATGAGCAGATCGTCGAGCGTGCCCGAGAGGGCAGGGAGCTCGGCTTCACCGCCCTCGGGGTGACCGGCGGCGAGCCGTTCGTACTCGACTACATGCCGGAGCTGATCGCGACGCTCGCCTCCGAGCTGCCCACGATCGTCCTCTCGAACGCGACGGTGTTCAACGCGCGGCGCCTGAGGGAGATCGAGCCGCTCGCCGATCTCCCGGTCCACGTCCAGATCTCCCTGGACCATCCCGACCCCGAGGACAACGACGAGATGCGCGGCCCGGACAACTTCCGCAAGGTCGTAGACGCGGTGCCGAAGCTCGTCGAGCGCGGTATCGGCGTGCGCATCGCCACGACGCTCGAGGATCCCGAGACGGCCGACCCAGAGGACATGGAGCGCCTCTGCGAGCTGCACCGCTCGATGGGCGTGCCGGACGAGGACCACGTCGTGCGACCGATAGTCAACCGCGGGCGCGCCAGGAGCAACGCCATGGGCGTGCTGGCCGGCTTCGAGCAGCTCGACCCTGAGCTGACGCTCACCGCCGACGGGGCCTTCTACACCCCCTTCGGCCCCACCGTCAGGGGCGGCGAGCTGGACACCGACCTGCTCGTGTCGCGAACCACCAAGCCGGTTCGCGACCCGGCGGAGACGCTGGCGCGGATCGTCGAGGGTCGCCCCGAGGGCGCCGACGCCTCGCTCGGAATCAGGTGAGCGTGATGCCTGTGGCCCGGTCGGGCGACGCGTCGATGGAGACCACGACCGGCCGATGAGCACCCGAGCACGAAGGCCGGCCGGGATGGGAGACGTGGACGTGAGCCCCGCGCTCATGGCCAAGGGCCTCGCGGTGCTGCGGATCTTCTTCGGCGTGATCCTCTTCGCGAACGGCCTCGCGAAGCTCCTGTCGTTCTCCTCGTTCACGATCGGCCCCAACAGCGCGAACCTCGTGAACCTGCCCATCGCGCGGGCGATCCTCGCGGGCGACGGCGGCCGGCGCACCGAGGTGCCGCTGATCAGGGGTCTGGTGAACGACGTGATCCTCCCCAACTGGGGCCTCTTCCAGTGGGTCATCACCGCCTTCGAGCTCGGCGTGGGCGCGCTGCTCATCCTCGGGCTCGCCACGCGCGGGGCGGCCCTGCTCGGGCTCGGCCAGCAGCTCTTCCTGGCGGCCGTCTACTTCTCGAGCAACCGGTGGATGTTCGAGCAGCCCCACGAGTATGTTCCGCTCTTCATCCTCGCCGTCGTCCCGGCGGGCCGCGCGTGGGGGCTCGACGCGCTCATCACGCGCGCTGGCCCGCGGTTCGCACGCTGGCCGTTCTGAGCATTCCTCACCCAGCCGGAGCGCCTGCGCCGCTCGGGAGTCGAGGTCATCGAGGCGGAGGGGCGGTTCGCCGCAGTGTGCCCGGGGTGGGGATCGAACCCACACGCCCGCAAGGGGCAGGGGATTTTAAGTCCCCCATGTCTGACCAGTTCCATCACCCGGGCCTGGCCGGGTGAGTCTACGGACGACGCGGGCCCGACGGTGGGCGGAACGCGCACCGGGAGCGGCGTCGGAGGCCCGGATGCGCAACTTTCCCGATGCTACGGTTCTCCGACCTCTGGACGTCCGGCTCGGGCGGCCTCATCGACTCGCCAGATGGAAGCCTCCGCCCTCCAGAACACCTCTGCGCCGGCCACCGCTCTGGTCGGGCGCTCGCCGCTGCTCC
>JBPCRE010000281.1:0-8530 GCA_050997195.1 Thermoleophilaceae bacterium | reverse complement strand
GCGACGGCCGGCGCTCGCTCTGCCTCTCGAGCCAGTCGGGCTGCCCGCTGACCTGCACGTTCTGCGCCACCGGCGCGATGCGCTTCGGCCGCAACCTCACCGAGTCCGAGATCGTCGACCAGGCGCTTCACTTCCGTCGCAAGGAGCCCGTGGGCAACGCCGTGTTCATGGGGATGGGCGAGCCGCTCATGAACCTCGACGCCGTCCTCGCCGCGTGCGAGCGCCTGCCCGCGCTCGGGGTGGCCACGAGCCGCACCGCGATCTCCACCGTGGGCTGGCTGCCCGGCATCGAGCGCCTCGTCCGGGAGGGTCCGGCGGTGCGGCTCGCGCTCTCCCTCCACGCCGCCGATGAGGCCCTGCGCTCGGAGATCATGCCGGTGAACGAGCGCTACCCGTTGGCCGAGGTACTCGAAGCCTGCCGCGCGTGGTCGGCGGCGCGGAGCAAGCCGGTGTTCGTCGAGTACCTCATGCTCGCCGGCGTGAACGACCGCTACGAGCAGGCGGTGTCCCTCGCCCGCGCGCTCGTGCCCCGGGACGGCTTCAAGGTCAACCTCATCCCCTACAACCCCACGGGCTCCCGCTACGAGGGCTCGGGCCGGGCGGCCATCGACGCCTTCCGGGCCGCGCTGGCCGAGCGCGGCGTGGCCACCACCGTGCGCCTCACCCGCGGGCGCGACATCGCGGCCGCGTGCGGGCAGCTCGCGGCCGTGGAGAAGTCGCGCGCAGCCGCTGACGTGCTGGGCGAGTGATGGCCTTCGCGGTAGGGGTATTCGTCGTCGCGCTCGCTCTGATCGCCAGCGAGCGGCTTCACCGCACGCAGGTGGCGCTGGTCGGCGCGGCGCTCGTCGTCGTGTCGCAGACGGTGGACCAGGAGCGCGCCGTCGAGGCGATCGACTTCAACACCATCGGGCTCCTGGTGGGAATGATGCTGATCGTACGGCTGACCGAGCCCACCGGCGTCTACAACTACCTCGCCATCCGAGCCGGCCAGCTGGCGCGGGGACGTCCACTCGCCATCTTCGTCTCCCTGGCGGGCACGACGGCGCTCCTCTCCGCCTTCCTCGACAACCTGACCACGATCCTGCTGATGGTGCCCATCACCTTCCTGCTCGCGGACACGCTCGACATCAAGCCGATCCCGCTCGTGATCATGGAGATCGTCGCCTCCAACATCGGGGGAACCGCCACTCTGATCGGGGACCCGCCCAACATCCTGATTGCCGGGGCGACGGGTCTCAGCTTCAACAGCTTCCTCCTGAACCTCGCGCCGATCGCCGTCGTCACGCTGGCGGTGGTGGTCGGGGCGCTCTACCTCTTCTATCGGCGCGATCTGCAGGTGGCGCCGGCGAACCGGGAGAAGGTGATGCTGATCGACGCGAGAAAGTCGATCGAGGACGTGGGCGAGCTGTGGCGCACGGTTCCCGTCCTGCTCCTGACGATCGTCGCCTTCTTCTTCCACCAGGCCCTCGGCCTCGAGCCCGCCACCGTCGCCTTGACCGGCGCCTCGATCACGCTGCTCGCCTCACGGCAGTCGGTCGAGGATGCGCTCTCCGGGATCGAGTGGTCGACGCTCTTCTTCTTCCTCGGGCTGTTCGTGCTCGTCGGGGCGCTCGAGGCCACCGGGGCGATAGACGAGGTGGCCGAGGGAATCGCGAGCCTCACCGCGGGCAACCGGACGGCGGAGCTCATGGGGATCATGTGGGCCTCCGCGATCGGCTCGGCGATAGTCGACAACATCCCCTTCACCGCCACGATGATTCCGGTGGTCGATGAGCTCCAGGCCGGCAGCGGCGGCGACGATGCCTACTGGTGGTCGCTGGCGCTGGGCGCCTGCTTCGGTGGCAACGCCACGATCATCGCCGCGGCCGCGAACGTGGCGGCGTCGGGGATGGCCCAGCGCGCGGGTGAGCCGATCGGCTTCATGCGCTTCCTGCGGATCGGCGTGCCTGTCACCCTTCTCTCGATGACGATGGCCACCGGCTACATCGCCCTCCGCTACCTGTGAGCGAGCGGGACGCGACGCGATGAGCCCGCGCTCCCTGGCTGGAACGACGTTTCGGGAGACCCCGCTACTGCGCTCGGACCAATCGGTCGGCGAGGCCGTACGCGCCCTCCTCCAGACGGAGCTGCCCGCGCTGCCCGTGGTCGAGGCAGACGGCATCCTCCTCGGGATCTTCGGTGAGCGCGAGTTCGTCGCCGCGCTGTTCCCGGGCTACCTCGGCGAGCTTCGCTCGGCCGCCTTCGTGTCCGAGTCGATCGAGGACGTGATCGACAAGCGCATCGAGTGCCGTCTCGAGCCGGTGGCGCGGTACACCAACCGGGAGCACGTCGCGGCGGGCCCGCATCACTCGGACACCGAGCTGGCGGAAACCTTCCTCCACCATCGCGTGCTCGTGATCCCCATCGTCGAAGACCAGCGAGTTCTGGGCGTGGTCACCCGGTCGGACTTCTTCAACGCGCTCGTCGAGCGCTTCATCGACCGGGAGTGAGCGCGCCGTGCTACTGGGTCAGCCGCCGAGTGAGCGGCGTCGCGCTCAGACCATGCACCACTATGGAGACCATCACGCAGGCGGCGGCGGTCCAGAACACCCTCTCCTCCTCCGCCGACGAGAGCACCCCTGTGCCGATCACCACGGCGGCGTAGTACAGGGCGGCGACCCCACGTACGCCGAACCAGGCGACGAAGACGCGCTCTCGAGCGCCCATCCGTGAGCGAGCGAGGAGCGCCATCACGAGCGCGGGCCGGATGAACAGCAGGAGCACGGGGACGAGGAGCCAGCCGGATGCGCCCGGCGCCTCGAGGCCGGCGAGCGTCACCATGGTCCCGAGCAGCAGGATCACCAACAGCTCTCCGAACTTCTCCACCAGCTCGGCGCCGTCGTGGACATGGCGGTTCTGCTCGTGCTCGGTCTCGTACCGGCGGAAGGCCACGCCTGCCGAGAAGATCGCCACGAGCCCGTAGGCGCCGGCCACCTCGGCCAGGCCGTAGATCACGAGGACGGTGGGGATCGCGAAGTAGAAGTCGAGCCGCTCGTCGAGCAGATCGGCCTCGCTCAAGCGTACGGCGAGCTTTCCCGTCGCGTAGCCACCGACAAGGCCCATCGCGGCGCCGACGAGGCAGGCGTAGAGGACGTCGGCGAGCAGCCACTCGCCGAGCCACTCGGTGCCGCCCTGGCCGGCGACGAAGATGCCCAGCAGGACGAACGGCGAGGCGAGCCCGTCATTCAGGCCGGCCTCCGTACCGAGGGTGAAGCGCGGCTCGCTCTCGGGCTCCTCACCCGGAGGGCTTACGCCGACGTCTCCGGCCAGCACCGGATCCGTCGGGGCGAGCACGGCGCCGAGGATGATCGCCGCGCCAAGCGAGAGCTCCATCACGAACACTCCGAACAGCGCTACGGCGGCGATCGAAAGCGGCATGACGACGGCGAGCAGCCCGACGACCGAGCGCCATCCGCGCCAGGTCACTCGCCGCTCGATGCCGATCCCGGTGGTGAAGACCGCGACGATGAGCGCAAGCTCGGTGAGGTGCTCGATCAACGAAGCGTCGCCGACCGGGTCGATTGGGCTGACACCGAGCACGGCGAGCGCTCCGGCGGCGATCACGCCGAGGATCAGGTAGATGACGCTGGCCGAAAAGGCCCTCTCGTGCTCATGGGAAAGCGCGCCGATGGCGACGAACAGCGCCACGCCGAAACCGACGAGGCCGAGGGCGAACTTGTCGCCGAAGTGAAAGCCGGCGTCCGCGGCCAGGAGGAGATCAGGCACGGGCAGAGCGGCGCAGACTGCAGCACGAGCGAGCGCTCGAGGCCGGGGACGCCGGTGAGCGTCTACCCGGCCGGTTCACGAGGCCTCCCGAGCACGGGGGGCGGCCACGGCCCCCGACGGAGGCTCCACGCCCCCCGAGAGCAGGCGTCCGCCGGCCGCGAGCCAGGAGCCGGCGAGGATGAGCCCCAGGCCGGCGAGGGTTCCGGCGCTCACCCGCTCGTCGAGGAACGCCACGCCGTAGACCACCGCGAAGCCGGGCGCGAGGTAGGCCACGAGCGAGGCTCGCGCCGGGCCGGCCTGGCCGATCAGCGTGTAGAAGATCAGAAAGGCGAGCCCGGTGCCGGCGAGGCCGAGGACCAGCAGGGCGACGATCGCGGTGGATCCCGGCACCGTATGCGGAGCGGTGAGCGCGGCCAGCGGGAGCATGAGCAGGGCGCTCACCGCCATGGCCGCGGCAGCCACCCCCACGGGCTGGGCGCCGGAGAAGCCGCGCTTGACGATGAACCCGCCCACCGCGTAGCCCGCGCCGGCGAGCACGACGAGGAGCGCTCCCACGAAGGCGCCCGCGTCGCCCGAGGCATCGATGCCGAGGAGAAGCGCCACGCCCCCGAGCCCGATGCCCACGCCCACGAGGCCCCACCCGCTGGAGCGCTCCGTGGGGTCGAGCCGGAGCGCGAGCATGGCCGTGAAGATGGGCGCGGTGGCCACGAGGATGCCGGCCAGCGACGAGGAGATCTCGCGCTCGCCCTGCGAGATGAGCAGGAACGGCCCCGCGACCTGGATGACGGCCAGGGCCAGCAGCGGGCCGAGTGCCGAGCGCAGCCCGCGGAGCGCGCCCTTAGCGGCGGCCACGGGCAGGAGCAGCAGTGCGGCGAGCAGGGTGCGGACGAACACGATGCCCGACGGCGAGACGTCGGCCAGCGCGAGCTTGATGAACAGATACGACGCGCCCCAGAGGGCCGCGAGGAAGAGCAGGAGAAGCCACTGCCGAAGGGTCACCGAGGCAACGTCACCTACGCGCGCTGCTCGCCGGCCTTGAGCAGCCGCTCGCGCAGCTCGGCCCGCTCCTCGGGACCGGCGTCGAAGCCCGCCGGCTCGGGGAGATCGGCCAGACCCGTAAGGCCGAAGAGCTTGGTGAAGAGCGCGGTGGTGCGGTAGAGCACGGCGCCGAAGCGCGAGCGCCCCGACTCCTCGATGAGCCCGCGCTCGAGCAGCGTGGCCACCGCCGACTCGGAGGCCACGCCGCGGATACGGGCGATCTCCGGACGCGAGACGGGCTGCAGGTACGCCGCGATCGCGAGGCACTCGGCCTGGGCCTGGGTCAGCGGCGGCGTACGAGGCTTCGCGAGCAGGCGGCGGGCGGCGGGCTCGGCCGCCGGGTCGGTGGCCAGGGCGAAGCCGCCGGCCACCTCACGGAGCACCACCCCGCGAAAGCCCTCGGCGTAGTGCTCGCGCAGGCGCGCGAGGGCCTCCACCACCTCGCCCTCCCCGACCTCGCAGGCCTCGGCGAGCTCGGGAACCGAGAGCGGCTCCGAGGAGAGAAAGAGCAGCGCCTCGACGACCCGGACGAGCTCGCTCATCGGCCTCCCGGCGCCCCGCCGTGGCCCGGCGCGGCGAGCTCGCGGACCGAGCTGCCGCCGGTCGCCGCCTCCACGGTGATGGGGCCGAACGGCTGCTCCTGGTGCCAGTCGGCCTCGCCCGCCTTGTAGAGCTCGAGCAGGGCGAAGAGGGTCACCGCCTCGGTCACGCGGTCAGCTCCGCTCACCGCGTCCTCCCAAGCGAAGCGCCGCCGGGCCCCGAGCAGGCCGCGCAGGTGCGCGAGGCGCGCGTCGACGGACACGAGCGGCGCGGCCACGTGCCCGAGGTCGATGGGCTCGGGCGTGCGCAGCAGCCCCTCGATGGCCCGGGCAAGCAGCGAGGGCGCGTAGGTGGCGCGGGCGGTGTCGGCAGCCACCCGGCGCAGGTGGGCCGGCGGCGCGGCCTCGCGGTAGCGAAAGCCTTCCTCGGCATCGAGGCGCTCCCGCAGGAACCCGGCGGCCGTTCGATGGCGGCGGTACTCGAGCATGCGGGCCAACAGCTCCTCGATGGCCTCCGCGGGGGCGGGCTCCTCGACGGCGACCTCCTCCTGAGGCAGCATCAGCCGCGACTTCAGCTCGAGCAGCGAGGCGATGAGCACGAGGAACTCGGTGGCGGCCTCGAGGTCGAGCTCGCCCGCCGCCTCCAGGTGCGCCACGTAGGCGAGCACCACCTCCGCGAGGTCGATCTCGAGCAGGTCGACCTCCTCCTTGAGGACCAGGGTCAGCAGGAGGTCGAAGGGGCCCTGGAAGACCTCGAGGTCGAGGTCGAGGGAGGCCGCGCGCACGGCTGGACCCTAGCCTGGGGAGCCGACGCCCATGCGCTCCCGAACCTCGACGAGCGTGCCCGCGGCGATGGCGCGCGCACGCTCGGCCCCGGAGGCCAGGATGGCCTCCAGGCGGGGCTCGTCGGGGCGCAGATCGCGGTAGCGCTCCCCGACGGGGCCGAGGAAGCTCACCACCTCCTCGGCCACCGCCTGCTTGAAGTCCCCGTAGCGGGCCTCGGCGAAGTCGCGCTCGACCGCCGCCGGGTCGGTCCCGCGCACGGCGGCGAGGAGCTCGATCAGGTTGGAGATCCCCGCCTTGTCGGAAGCGCGAATCACCTGGCTGCCCGAATCGGTGACCGCGCTCCTGACCTTCTTGAGGATCGTGGGTTCGTCGTCGAGCACGAGCAGCGTGCCCTGCTGGCTGGGCGCCGTGGTGGACATCTTCTGCTCCGGGGCCTGGAGGTCCATGATGCGTGCCCCGACCTCGGGTATGCGGTGGCGAGGGACCACGAAGGTCTCGCCGAAGCGCTCGTTGAAGCGCTCGGCGATGTCGCGCGTGAGCTCGATGTGCTGGCGCTGGTCGTCGCCCACCGGCACCTCGTCGGTGCGGTAGGCGAGGATGTCGGCGGCCTGCAGCACCGGGTACACGAAGAGCGCGGCGGACACCAGCTCGCGCTGGCGCGCCGACTTCTCCCGGAACTGGTGCATGCGCGTGAGGTCCCCGTGGGCGGTGACGGCGCCGAGCAGCCAGCAGAGCTCCGCGTGCTCGCGAACGTCGCTCTGGCGGAAGAGGATGCACCGGTCCGGGTCGAGCCCGGCGGCGAGCAGGAGGGCCACCGTGTCGAGCACGTAGCGGCGCAGGTCCACCCGCGAGTACTGGACCGAGATCGCGTGAAGGTCGACCACGCAGTACACCGCGTCTCCGCGCTCCTGGCCCTCGACGTACTGGCGGATGGCGCCGATGTAGTTGCCGAGATGCTTGCGGCCCGTGGGCTGGATGCCCGAGAAGATGCGCACGGCGCGCCAGTGTAGGGAGTGGCCCACCTCGAACCTCGAACCGCACGGCTCGCCGCCACCGCACCCAGTCCGCTAAACCTGGGTCCACCGGGACCGGTGGATGCGTCGGCGTCGGAGGCCGAGCCAGGCGGTGACGGGCGAGCATCCAGGTGGTCAACCACCTGGATCGAGGCCGGTGGCGCATGGCGACGGCATCAAGGCGGCGAAGCGCCGCCGGGACGCTGGATGCAGGCTAAGCCGCCCCCGTCATCGCCTCCACCCGCGAGAGCGAGGCCTGGACCCGGCCCACCATCGCGTCGAGCGCCTTCCGGGCGCCCTCCACGCTGTTGGTGGCGCCGGTGAGCGACGCGCGGATGCGTTGGGCGTCGCGAAGGGCCTCGAGGGCTTCGTCGGCGGCGGCCTTGACTCCCGCGGCGTCGAGCGTGAGCTCCGCCTCGAGGGCCATCAAGGAACGGCAGCGCGCGTAGCGGTACGCGAGCTCGATCGGCGTGGAGTCGAGGGTGTCCCTGTCGAGGGTCACGATCATCTTGTTGCCCTCGTACTCCTGCAGCGACTGGCGTCCGGCCGGCACCTTCTCCTCCGAGGCCAGGACGAGGATGGCGAAGACCGCGTCGCGTTCCTCGAGAGAGGCGTTCAGCACCTCCCAGGCCTTGTTCTTCGAGAGCTTCTCGTCCTTGGCGTCGAGGGCTATGCGCCCGCGGGCGCTCCCGGAGGCCGCATCGATCTCGATGACCACGTCACCCTTCTTGCCTCCGCTCGCGGAGCGCTCGTCGCCCACGTGGTGGGCCACGTCCCCGCGCGCCTCGGCGAGCGCCTCGACGACCTCGAAGGCGTGCTGCTCGAAGGTGCGGCCCTTGCCCGTGCCGCGATCGCGCTCGGCTGCGAGCACGGCCTCCGCCTCCTGCGCGCCGGAGAGCAGACGGATCTCGCCCTGCAGGCCGGTGACGCGCTCGAGCAGCGCCTCGTGACCCTCGCGGCTCTGGCGCATCTCCCGCACCACCGCGGCCTTGAAGCCGGCGAGCGGGTTGTGTCCGTCCTCGGCCGAGAACTGGCGCAGCAGATCCTGCCGCGACTCCTGGAGCAGCTTGACCATGACCTCACGGAGCTGATGCTGCACCGCGGTGTTGCGATCCCCCCCGAAGTGCACCGAGACGAGCTCGTTCAGCTCCTCGGTGTGCGCGTCGAGCACGCGACCCATGGTCCCCGTGTCCTCGCCTAGGAAACGCTCGAACTGGCCCTCGAGGCGCTCGCCGACCACGCGAGCCCGCTCCGCGAAGGAGCGCTCCACCTCTCCGGAGACCCGCTCGAGCTGCAGTCGCACATGGTCGACCTCGGCCGACGTGGCCTCCCGATCGAGCACCCGAGCCCCGATCTCGAGCGCGTCGGTGACGGTCTCCTCCGGCTCGA
>JBPCRE010000270.1:0-5210 GCA_050997195.1 Thermoleophilaceae bacterium | reverse complement strand
CAGCCCCAGCGCCGGCTCTACGCGGGCCTCCGCCGCCTCGGCGTGCCCTCGAAAGTTCTCTATCGCCGGCTGCGCCTCCAACCCATCCGGATGAGCGCCGTGCCGGTGCCCGACGTCTGCCGCGCGCTTGAGGAGAGCGGCGCGCGGGTGCTCGAGGTGCGCACGGGGCGCGGCGTGGTGGAGTCCTCGACGTACTACGTGACGAAGGAGGGCGCCAGCGCCTGAGCCAGGACCACGTACTGGGCTAATCGGGCGGCGGGGGGGTCTTCCGCTCGCTGAGCGCCCGAGCGACCGCTGCGAGGTTGGAGGCCGCCGCTCTCGCGGTGGCGTGCGACCACTCGCGCAGTCCCTCCTCCTCGAGATAGCTCGAGCCGGGTCCAGGGCCCCGATTCCAGTAGGTCCACGCCTGGCCTGGAACGGTGTAGCCCACGTCGATCAGGGCGCCGGCCATCTCGGAGATGACGTGATGCGCCCCGTCCTCGTTGCCAGTCACCACGAAGCCGGCCACGCGGTTGTAGGCGACCGGGCGCCCGTCGTCGTCCTGCTCGCCGAGCATGGCGTCCATGCGCTCGAGTACCCGTTGCGCCACGCTGGAGGGCCGGCCGAGCCAGGTGGGGCTGGCCATGATGAGGATCTCTGAGGCCACGATCTTGGCCCGGACGGCCGGCCACTCGTCGCCGTGACCCTCGTCGGAGGTGACGCCGGGGTGCACGTCGAAGTCGAGGACGCGCAGCACCTCGGCCTCGACACCGTGCTGCTCGAGGCTCTCGACCAGAACGCGGGCCAGGGCCTCGGTGTTCGACGTCTGCGGCGAGTGCTTGAGCGTGCAGTTGAGTACGAGTGCTCTAAGAGACATCTCTCATCTTTCCGTAGACCGAGGGTGACTCGGGCATCGATCGGTGGCCTCCTCGAGCACTGTCTCGCTCGAGGAAGAACAGCTCGGCCGCGATGGCGGGATCGGCATGGTTCATGCTCATGAACGCCGTGACTCGACGGTCGGTCAGTCTCTCGACCGCTCCGGTCAACTTCCCCTTGACGCTCTCCTGGATCTCCGCACGCCGTTTGAGGACCTCTCTTTCGCATCCGTTCTTGATGCTCGCGAGCTCTGTCTCGTCGAAGATCTCCTCGAGGACGCATAGGACCGTGTTCCTGTTGATGAACGTGTCTGCCATGGTGGCGCGGCTCGGGAAATACTGAGAGTACAAATCGACCATTGCCGCCGAGATGTCCATTCGCAGCTTCTCGTCTCCAAGTGAGGGAAGGTGGGCGTTCATGGAGCTCCTCTGACCCCCCCGCTCGGTAGGTATTGCGCGTAAGGCGGAGGGGAGGCGAGAACCCGACGAGCAGTTACGAGCCTACCCCGCCCTGGAGCTCGAGACCTGAACCTTCTCTTACGTACGGGGCCTCGAGGACAGGGCGCCGAGGACTCGCGGCTGGCGTATCGAGAAGCCGTTAGGCTGCCCCCTCGAAGGGGTCGACGGCTGCCGCGGCCGCCTCAGAAGACCCGATCCGGCTAATGGACGCGCTGTCTCACGAAACGACCCGCGAGGTCGAGGCGCTGGAGGAGGGCCTCCGGGCGGTCGGCCGCGGTGAACGCGAGCTCACCATCGACACGAGGCGAGGGCCCGGTGGCTTCGGTCGCATCCGTGGCCAACTCGATGATCCAGGCGCTCGTGGACGAGTCCGATCCCGAGGAGCCCGCCAGGGCAAACCCCGAGCAGCTTCAACGCGTGCTCTTCAACCTCATCACCAACGCGATTCGCCACACACCGAGGGAAGGCACGATCACCGTGGGGGCAGAGGCTCGCGGCGACTTGGTCGAGGTCGAGGTCACCGACGACGGTGAAATCCGAATGCTCGACCTGAAGCATCTGGAGACGCTCCGCGAGGTCGCTCGGCGCGGAAGCTTTGCCGCCGCCGCCGAGGCCATCTCCCTGGCCCCGTCGGCCGTCTCGCAGCAGATGGCCAACCTCGAGCAGGAGGTGGGCGCGGTTCTCTTCGAGAGGAGTCAGCGCGGCAACCGGCTCTCGGAGGCGGGCCGGGCGCTGGCCGCCCGCGCCGAGGCGATACTCGCCGCGGTCGCGGATGCCGAGGCGGAGCTCGAGGCCATCTCCGACCGGCGCTCGGGCAGCCTGCGCTTCGGCTCCTTCACGAGCGCCACCGCGCACTTCGCGGCCGGTGCCGTCGAGCTCCTCGAGCGCAGGTACCCGGGCATCGAGGTGTCGTTCGCGGATGGGGAGCCGTACGAGAGCGCGCGGCTCCTCAAAGGGCGGGCGCTGGACCTGGCCGTCGTCTTCTCCCTATCGAGCTGGCCGGTGGGCCGGGACTACGAGGGGGTCACCGTCTGTCCGGAGGCGGAGCTCGAGATGGTCCCGCTGCTCGAAGATCCCTACCTGCTGATCCTCGCTCGAGACCACCCGCTGGCGTCGATGCCGCGGCTCGAGCTCGAGGCCCTCGCCGGCGAGACGGTCCTGGGCGGCCCCCCGTGGCGACCCGACCTTGCGACGGCGTGCCAGGCCGCCGGAGTGGACGTGCACTTCGACGCCTCGTTCCGCGCCACCGGGTTCGAGGCCTTTCAGGCCTTTGTCGCGGCGGGGCGAGGTCTCACCCTGATGCCCCGGCTGGCTCTCGGGTGGCTGCGCACGGACGTGGTCGCCCGGCCCCTGCGCGGCGCCCCGGTCAGGCGGGTCTCGGGAGCCATCCTCAGGGACTCCTACACCACTCCCGCCGCCCGAGCGATGCTGGAGATCCTCGGCGAGGTGGTCGACGGGCTTCCCTCATACCCGTACTAGCCGCTCATCCCCGCCCCGCCCGCAGCCGGACGTGCAGATGATCGTCATGGTTCGCGATCGTGTGCACCACGCCGGGCGGCCCCCGCAGCCCGGTCGCGGGGCCCACGAAGACGCGCTCGGCACCGGCCGCCACGAACCGGTCGACGAGATCCTGCGCGAGGCGCAGATCGACCTGGCCGACACCGCTGGGCGCGCGCTCGCGCTCGTCGCGGCGGGGGTAGTACACGTCGGCGTCGAGCCCGTTCTGGTGCGAGGCGTGGCCCACGATCCCGTAGCGCACGCCGAAGTCGCCGCCCCGGGGTCGGCTCAGGTCACCGATCGAGACGCGCGGCGCCGCCGGGTGGGCCGCTCCGTGGCGCCTCGCGACCCGCAGTAGGACGCGTACCAGTCGGTCGGTGCCGTAGCGGCGCCAGAAGCGGTTGGGGCTGCGCTTGCGGACCGGGTCCCAGGTGAAGAAGTGCCGCCCTTCGCGGGGCAGCTTGACTCCGCGGATGAGCCGCCCCGCCTCCGGCCGCCCGACCGCCACGGAGGATCGCCACTCGATCGGCGTGGCGGTGAGCGCACGCGCTCGCGGCCGCCGGGGCGCCGCGCGGGCTCGCGCACGTCCGCGGGGGCCATCGGCGGTCGAGGGAGGAGGGTCGACCGCCCGGGGCGTCTGGGCCGCCGGCTCAGCGGGGCCGGCGGAGGGCGGGCCGCTCGGCTCCGGGCCGCGGAGCCAGGCGGCGAGGACCGCGGCCGAGATCAGGGCCATCGCCAGGAGACCCCCCGTGAGCCTCGAGCGGGTGCGGACCGGTGGCCGGCGCGCACCCCCCTGTAGAACGGTGGGCGTGTTGCGCCCGGCTGGGTCTCGTCTACGCACGATTCGAGCCTCTCCGCGGAGGCTGAGGGTGCGGTTAAGCGGGGCAGGTGCTTAAGCGGGCCGTAAGGAACGTGATGAGGCGACCACCACGGCGGCTTCGTGGGCCCGATCGCCTCCTGACGCGTCTGCCGATGGGTCCGTCGGCAAAGCTCGGGCGTTCACGCTCGCGCGGCAGAGCCGGCCAGGCCTGGGCGGGCTGAGTATCGCTAGACGAGCTCGAGCTCGGTGTGGATCTCGATGCTGCCCTCGAGCGAGCGCGCGACCGGGCAGAAGCGCGCGTGGAATCCGTGGACTCGCCCGGCCTCTTCGTGCTGGTCCTCGGGGGCCTTGAGCCGGTAGGTCACCGTGATGCGCTCGATCACCAGCACGCCATCGTCGTTGACGATCTCGCCGACCGCCTCCGTCTGCAAGCTCTCCCCATCCGCCTGAATCTGACGCGCCTCCAGCGCGCCTCCGAAGGTGCCGGCCAGTCACCCGCCCGCGGCGGCGACCACGTAGTCGAGAGTGGTGGCGTGGGGCGGAAAGTCCTCAGCACTCACCCCGTAGTGGTCGGCGACGTCAGAGTGGACGCCGAAAGCCACCGGCTCCTCCTCGCCGGGAAGGTGAGCCAGCCGCTGCGGTCCTCCGAGGCGATCGATGCGGACGCGCGAGATGTAGGCGGGCTCGGCCATAGCGAGAGCCTACGCCTCTCCACGCGCCGGGTAGTCGTTCTCGCGCACGAAGTCGACGGCGTCACGCATCTCCTCGAGCGGCGGACGCCCGAAGGCCATCGAGTTGATGCCCTCGTAGAAGACCGCTCCCTCCGGATCGATCAGGAACAGCCCCGGCTCGGAGAACTGCTTTGGCTCGTGGTCGGCGATTCCGCGCGAGATGAACAGCCCCCATTCGCGCATCGCGTCGGTGCTCAGGCCGTGTCCGACCTCGAGGTCACCGAGGTTCCACTCACCTCGCGCCTGCTCGGCCCGCTCTCGCGAATCGCCGCTCACGGCGATCACGTTCACGCCGCGGTCGCGAAACTCGTCGGTTCTCTGTCCGAGCTCACCCACGTACTCGGTGCACACCGGGCAGTGGACACCGCGGTAGAAGACGATCATGGTGAAGCGCTCGGGGTGCTGGTCCGAGAGGCGAAAGCCCTCGCCGCCGAGGGTCTCGACGGCAAGCTCGGGAGCAGGTTGCTTCGGCTTGACTGTGCTCACGCTTCTCCCTTTGGTCGTTCGTGGTAAGTGCGGGTGGTCCCATGCGTCGAGGGCCCCCCGGTACACGGCGTAGCGCCGTGCGGCCACCGTGACACCTGCGGGTTCCACAAACTCGAGCACGCCGCATCGAGGGTCAAGGGGTGTTTCCCGGACGGTAAGCGAACCGTCACCGGCTCGTAACGTGCCCGCTCGCCGGGCGAGCGCCCCTCTACGGCGGCGGGCTTGCCGACCCCGCGTGCGCCTGCGACGCCGCGCCGGCGCCCAGGTCCGCGAGGGTGAGCTGGTGCGCCGCCGGCCCGGTCATGACCCGCTCCGAGCTCACGTTCAGGTCACCGTCGACGTGGAGCAGCTCGCCCGGCTCGA
>JBPCRE010000268.1:0-8107 GCA_050997195.1 Thermoleophilaceae bacterium | reverse complement strand
GCCGGCCGCCTTCGCCGACGCTTTCTCACCGGAGTCGGGCGGCTCGCCCAACGCCGACAGCATCGACACCCTCTACTGGATCACCTTCATCCTCGGCATCGGCGTGTTCCTGCTGGTGGAGGGCGTGCTCATCTACGCGCTCGTGGTCTTTCCCATGAAGCGCGGCGGCCCCGAGCCCATCCAGACCCGGGGCCACCAGAAGCTCGAGCTCGGGTGGACGGCGGGGGCATCGGTGCTCGTGCTCGTGCTCATGGTGGTGACGTTCGTCTTCCTCCCCGGCATCCGCACGCCGCCCGCCTCCGACATGAACGGCTACCGCGCGGCCGCCGGCACCCTGTACGCCTCGACCGACCAGCCGCCGCTGGAGGGCGGTGAGCGGCCGCTCGAGATCCAGGTGAACGGCCAGCAGTACCTCTGGCGCTTCGACTACCCGGGCCCGCGCGGCAGGCTCTTCTCCTACCACGAGATGGTGGTGCCCACCAACACCACGATCACCCTCGCCATCGTCTCGCAGGACGTGGCTCACTCCTACTGGGTGCCGAAGCTCGGCGGGAAGATGGACGCGGTGCCGGGCCACGTCAACCGGACCTGGTTCAAGGCCACGAAACCCGGGATCTACGAGGGCCAGTGCGCAGAGCTCTGCGGCGAGAACCACGCGGACATGCGCAATCGCGTGCGCGCGGTGCCCCCCGAGGAGTTCCGCCGCTGGGTGACGGAGCAGACCGCGGGCATCCGTGCCTCCCAGCAGCAGCTCGCCCTCTCCCGGCGCGAGCGCGGAACGAACGAGTAGGAAGAGAAGCTCATGGCCGTCGACACCCGCGCCGCCCCGTTGACCCCGCCCCGCGCGGAGGTGACCATGCACGGCCCGGAGGAGCGCCCGAGCGGGTGGCTGTCCTGGCTGACCACCACCGACCACAAGAAGATCGGGATCATGTACCTGGTCTCGACCTTCGTGTTCTTCCTGATCGGCGGGGTCGAGGCCCTGCTCATCCGCACGCAGCTCGGACAGGCCGAGAACACGCTGCTCGACGGGCAGACCTACAACGGCCTGGTGGCCATGCACGGCACCACCATGGTCTTCCTGTGGATCGTCCCGGTGCTCGCCGGCTTCGGCAACTACTTCGTGCCGCTCATGATCGGCGCGCGGGACATGGCCTTCCCGAAGCTGAACGCGCTCTCGTTCTGGCTGCTGCTGTTCGGAGGCGTCGCCTTCTACGGATCGGTCTTCTACGAGCCCCCCGCGGCCGGGTGGACCTCCTACGCGCCCCTCTCCGACGACGCCTATCTCCCCGACGGCGGCATCGACGCCTGGATCTTCCTCATCCACCTCACGGGCCTGTCCTCGCTCATCGGCGCCTTCAACTTCGTGGCCACCATCCACAACATGCGGGCGAAGGGCATGGGCTGGGGGCGGATGCCTCTCTTCGTCTGGTCCATCCTCATCTACGCCTACCTGCTGATCCTGGCGCTCCCCGCCATCGCCGCGGCGGTGACCATGCTGCTCACCGACCGCCACTTCGGCACCGCCTTCTTCGACGTGACCGGGGGCGGGGACCCGATGCTCTGGCAGCACCTGTTCTGGTTCTTCGGCCACCCCGAGGTCTACATCATGGTCCTGCCCGCCTTCGGGATGATCTCGGAGGTTCTGCCGGTCTTCTCCCGTAAGCCCATCTTCGGCTACAAGGCGATCGCGGGGTCCACCGCCGCCATCGGCTTCCTCTCGATGCTCGTGTGGGCTCACCACATGTTCACCACGCCGAGCTCCAACGTGGTGCTCGCCTTCTTCATGGTCTCGTCGTTCATCATCGCCGTGCCGACGGGGATCAAGATGTTCAACTGGCTCGCCACCCTGTGGAACGGCACGCTGGTCTTCAAGACGCCGCTCTACTTCGCGGTCGGCTTCCTGGCCACGTTCGTGGTCGGCGGGATCTCCGGAGTCATCCTGGCCGCCTTCCCGGTGGACTGGCAGCTCCAGGACTCCTACTTCGTGGTGGCCCACATCCACTACGTCCTCTTCGGCGGAAGCGTCTTCGGCATCTTCGCCGGCCTCTACTACTGGTACCCGAAGATGACGGGCAGGATGCTCTCCGAGAGCCTCGGAAAGGCGTCATTCTGGCTCATGTTCGTCGGGATGCAGCTCACCTTCCTCATCCAGCACTCGGCGGGGATGTCGGGCATGCCGCGACGTATCTACGACTATCCCGAGAGCGCCGGCTGGGAGGGGTTCAACCTGACCTCCACCATCGGGTCCTACATCCTCGGCATCGGCGTCGTCGTGACCGTGGTGAACTGCCTGGTGTCCTACCGATCGGGCAAGCGTGCGGGCAACGACCCCTGGAAGGCCAGCACCCTCGAGTGGTTCACGCAATCCCCGCCGCCGGAGAACAACTTCGACGCCGTCCCCCGCGTGCGCAGTGCCGAGCCGATGAAGGACATCCGTCGTGAGGTGGCCACCGCGTCGGCGCAGCCCGTCGGCTCGGTCGCGCAGCCGGTGGCTTGAGGCGATGACGCCCTCGACGGGCTTCCGGCGTCTCGCCGTGGCCGGCGTGGCCTCCACGGTGGCCCTCATCCTCCTCGGGGGGCTCGTGCGCGTGTCGGGCTCGGGGCTCGGGTGCGGGCCCGCCGGCAGTGGGCTCGAGGGCTGGCCCCTCTGCCGGGGAGACGTGGTGCCGGGACTCGAGCTCACCGCGGTCATCGAGTACTCCCATCGCGCGCTGGCCTCGATCGTCGGGGTCATCATGATCGCGCTCGCGGTGCTCGCGTGGTGGCGCCTTCGGCCTCATCGCGGCATCGTGCGGGCCGCGGCCGCGGCGGCGGGCCTCGTCGTGGTGCAGGGCCTGCTGGGGGCAGCCACCGTCGAGCTCAACCTCGACGCCGCCCTCGTGGCCGCCCACCTGCTCCTCGCGATGATCCTCCTGGCGCTCATGGTCTACATCTTGCGTGCGTCGCGCGCCGAGAACATCGGGGCGCCGGCAGCCGAGGGCGGGGGATCGTTTCGCGTGCTCGCCTCCCTCGCCCCGCTGGCCGTGCTCGCCACCATCGTGGCCGGTGGCTACATGGCCGGCACCGAGAACCACGGGCGCACCGACCGAGAGCAGACGGTGGGCGCTCACTACGCGTGCGGCACGGAGTTTCCCACCTGCAACGGCGAGCTCATGCCGCTCGGCCAGGCTCCGCTCGTGGACGTGCACCTCGCCCACCGGGCGTTCATGTACCTCGCCTCCGCGCTCGTGCTTGCGCTCGCCGTGGTGGCGCTGCGGCGGCGGCCGAGCCGCGCGATCGCCCGCCTGGCGGCGGGCTCGGTGGCCGTCCTCGCCCTCCAGATCCTCGTAGGCGCGCTCAACGTCTGGATCGCCCCGCAGGAGGGCGTGCTCATCATGGCTCATCTCGCGCTGGCCACAGCACTGTGGGGGTCGCTCGTGGGCCTTCGCCTGCGCCTCTCCCCGGTCCCGGCACCGGCGAGTGCCCGGGCCCCGCGCCGCGGCGCCGAGGCGGTCACCGCCTGATGGCCGCGGGTTCGGGTGCGGTCGTGCGCGACCCGCTGCCCCGGGAGGCCCCCTCCGTCGTCGGGGCAGAGATCGCACGCGGGGGCGTGCGCCAGGTGGCGGCCGACTACTTCTCGATGGCCAAGCCGCGAGTGCAGAGCCTCCTTCTCTACACCACGGTGACCACCATGTACGTGGCCGGAGAGCCGGAGCTCTCCACGGTGGCCCTCACCTGCCTCGGCGGCGCCATGTCCGCGGGAGGCGCCGGAGCCATCAACCACTGGGCCGACCGCGACCTCGACGCCCTGATGGCCCGCACCGCGGACCGGCCGGTGCCCTCGGGGCGGGTCTCGCCCACGGCAGCCCTCGTCTACGGCCTGCTCCTCGGCTCCCTCTCGTTCGTGCTCCTGGCCGCCACGGTCAACCTGCTGGCCGCCTGCCTGGCGCTCGCGGGCCTGCTCGGCTACGCGGGCGTCTACACCCTGTGGCTCAAGCGCACCACCCCACAGAACATCGTGATCGGAGGAGCGGCGGGCGCGGTGCCCCCGCTGGTGGCCTGGGCCGCCACCACCGGCACGCTCGACCTAACCGCCGTCGAGCTCTTCGCCATCGTGTTCTTCTGGACGCCGCCGCACTTCTGGGCGCTGTCGCTGCGCATGAAGGACGGGTACGCGAGGGTGGGCGTGCCGATGCTCCCGGGGGTGCGCGGCGAGGACGAGACGCGCCGCCAGATCGTGCTCTACACCGTGGTGCTCTTGGGGGTGAGCCTCCTGCCCGTGGCCGGCGGGCTGCTCGGGTGGGTCTACGGCGTGGCCGCCCTGGCGCTCGGCGGCGGCTTCCTCGCGCTTGCCGTCGCGCTCCGGCGCGGACGAGAGCGGCGCATGGCGCTCCGGGTCTACCTCTCCTCCCTCGCCTACCTCGCCCTGCTGTTCGCGGCGATGGTCATCGACACCGCGCTCCAGCTCTAGCTCGATCATCCAGCGAGTCGCCGGTTCGAGGAGATCTCGAGGGTCGGCCATAACACGGCGGAGCCCGGCACGTTTCCAGTGAGCAGAGGGCACGCGGACCGAACGCGTGTCGCCCCTCGAAACGGGAGGAAGACGACGTGCCGATGCTCGCAGCGATCACGGGTGACTCGTCGGCCGGCACGCGCCGCGCGGCATGCCTCGAGGGTCTCGAGCCCGCCCCCGTGGACGGATCGACGCTGCGGGGCCTGGCCCACCGCGGAGCCTCGGCCGCCGAGGGGGCCGCCGAGGTCTTCGGCGAGACTCCCGAGGCTCGAGTCTCGGCGCTGCTCGCTGCCCTGTACGCCCACGATCCCGCCACCTTCCGCCACTCCGCCGAGACGGCCGCTCTCTGCCGGGAGGTGGGCGAGGCCCTCGGCTTCGGGGCCGCCGATCTCGTGAAGCTCGAGATCGCCGCCCTGGTGCACGACATCGGCAAGCTCTTCGTGCCCCACCGGACGCTGTTCAAGCGGAACGTGCTGACCCCGGCCGAGTGGAGGGTCCTCAAGCGCCACCCGGTGACCGGAGCCAACCTCCTGGCCGGGGTCTCCGAGCTCGACGAGGTGGCGCAGGTTGTGCTCCACCACCACGAGCGCCCGGATGGCTGCGGCTATCCGTTCGGTCGGCGCGCCGGGGAGTATCCGCTGGCCAGTGGGGTGATCGCCGTGTGCGACGCCTACCAGGCCATGACCTCGGAGCGCGTCTATCAGCGCGCCCGCACCACCTCCCAGGCCCTCTCCGAGATCGAGGATCTGGCGGGCGCCCAGTTCGACCCCGAGGCGGTGGCGGGCTTTGCGCGGCTCAGGCGAGCGCCCGCGGCCGCGCCTGCGCGCCGAGCCCCGCTCATCGAGATCGAGCCGCCCCGCTGGGGCCCTCTCCTACGCCCACTACGGGCCTGACGCACACCATGGTCGCGTCGAGTATGCTGTGGCTCTTCCATTCGGCGGCGGCACGGAAGCCCAGCCCTATGACACCATGGAGCTTCAGTCTCGCGGGTTTGGCCGAGATGCTGTACGCCCGTGACCGACGCCACCCTCCCTCTCTCCCCAAGCGGTGCCCGCACGCGGGTCCTGAGCGTGCTGGGAGACGATCGGCTGGCCAGCCTCGCCGCCCGCGGGGACTCCGCCGCCTTCGCGGCCATCTACGAGCGCTATCTCCAGCCGCTTCACCGCTACTGCCAGACCATCGTGGGCAACCCCGAGGATGCGAGCGACTGCCTGCAGAGCGCGATGCTCAAGGCCTTCGCCGCCCTGCGCGCGTCCAACCGCAACATCGCGCTCAAGCCGTGGCTCTACCGGATCGCCCACAACGAGTCGATCTCCCTGCTTCGCCGCCGGCGGCCCGAGGTCGAGGGCGACGAGGAGAACTTGGGATGGGCACCCCCTGCGGAAGCCGATGCGGCCACCCGGGAGCGCCTCAAGCAGCTCATGGAGGACCTGCGAGAGCTGCCGGAGCGCCAGCGCGGCGCCATCGTGCTCCGCGAGATGGGCGGGCTCGAGGTGAGCGAGGTCGCCGCGTGGCTCGGGAGCTCGGAGGGGGCCGCGCGCCAGACGCTCTTCCAGGGTCGACGCTCGCTCCAGGACTACGCCGAGGGGCGTGACATGGACTGCGAGGACGTGAGGAAGGCAGTCTCCGACGGCGACGGGCGCCGTTTCGGCAACCGCAAGCTTCGAGCCCACCTGCGCGAGTGCGAGGGCTGCCGCGAGTTCCGCGCGACCATCGCCACACGCTCGAGCGACCTGAAGGCCATCGCTCCCCCGCTGCCCGCGGCCCTGGCCCTAGGCCTCGTGAAGAGCTTCTTCGGCGGTGCCGGCGGTGCCGGCGGTGGTGGGGGCGTGGGCGTGAGCGGCGCGGCCGCCGCCAAGGGCTTGGGGGGAACCGCCGTGGGGGCCAAGGTGGCTGCGGCCGTGGCCACCACAGCTGTGGTGGCAGGCGCCGCGGCGGGCATCGGCACGGTGATCGACTCCGGGGGGAAGCAGCGCGAGACCGGCCGCCAGACGCTCCAATCGCAGGCTCCGGTCGCCGAGCGCCCGTCCCCTCGCTCCTTGGGCGCCGGATCGGGATCTCGCGCCGAGCGCCGCTCCGGCGACCGGGCGGCGCGCTCCGGCTCGAAGCAAGCCGGCGGCCGAGGCGAGGGCTCGAAGCCAGCGCAGCCCGAGACGGTCACGGTCGCTCCCACCGCGGACGTAGCCGTGGAGTCGAAGGCACCCGTCGTCGCCGCCTTCACGGCCCCCCCGCGGGGTCTCGCCCCCGTGGCGCCGTCTCCGGTGAGCCGCCCGAAGCCGGTGGCCGATGGCCGCAAGCGGCGGGGCAAGCGGCGGACCTGTGACGAGGGCCGCACGCGGCGAGCGGCGCAGACGGGCAGGGGATGCCGCTCCGACTGCCGCACGCGCTCGAAGCGCGAGGGCCGAGAGCGCGACGGCAGCCGTTCTCGGGCCAGAGATCGCTGCCGGGGCGACGAGCCCGGCGGCAAACGAAAGCGAGGGCGGGGCCGGCGTGATGACCAGAGGGATCGCGACGGGCGCCGACGCCGCGAGGACGAGCGGCAACGCAACGGGGCCGGGCACGAACCAGAGAGAGACGGGCAGGGACGCGATCGTGAGGAGAGCGACGACGGCGACCGTGAGCAGGAAGAACAGCGGGCGGGCGAGAAGGAGGACACACGCGAGGGCGCGAACGGCGGCGAAGGCGACACCCGGGCATCCATGAGTCCGGCGTGGTCACCGTCGGCGCCGGTCACGAGCAGTGGGTTCTGGACCGCACAGGGCGCGGCACCGCCGGCGAGCGCGAGGACGAATGCCTTCGCCGCCCCGGCCCCCCCACCCGCACCGGCCGTGGCACCCGCACCGCCACCACCTCCGCCACCCGCCGCGATGCCGGGACTCTGATTCACGCCGCCCGGCTTGCGGGTGTGCCCTACGATGTCGCCATGGACCGCCGGCTCGCCCAGAAGAACGTGAGAACCGGGCTCATCTGCGCCGCGGTATCGGTCACCGCGTTCGGCCTGTCCTACCTCGCGGCCTACGCGTACTAGTGGGCCACGGCCACGACGGGCACGGAGAGACCGTTCCCCCGGTAGGGGAGCAGATCCACCTGCCTGGGCCGTCCTACCTCCCGGTGCTCGTGGCCGTAGGCCTCAGCCTCGCCATCATCGGCGTGGTCATCTCGCTCATCCTCGTCACCATCGGGGTGATCGTCCTCGCCGTGTCCACCTTCCTGTGGGTCCGCGAGGCACGGGAGGAGATGGCGGGGCTCCCGCTCTCGCGGAACGAGTAGGTCTCTGCGGGTGGGCCGGGTGCCCCCCGACACGCTTTCCCCCTGCCGTGGGCATGCGACCTCGTCGTCCGTGGCGATCGCCGCGAAGAACAGGCTCTCCTCACCTTCGCCGAACCGGGCGCGCGACGCGCCCAATGCCGTGCATCCGTCGTCGCCCGCCGCCCGTACACCAATACATGGCGCGACGACAGGCCACCATCGATCGCCGTGAGGATCTCTTCAACGAGGCCGCGGCCATCATCGAGGTCGAGTACGCGGACGATCTCCATCTCGAAACGCTCGCCCGCCGGATCGCCGCCTCGCGCCGTCAGCTTCAGCGGGCCTTCGCCGAGATCGGGAGCA
>JBPCRE010000172.1:0-4837 GCA_050997195.1 Thermoleophilaceae bacterium | reverse complement strand
CGCTCGCTGGCCGCGTCCGAGCGCTGGGGCTGCCACGCCGCCCACGCGGAGATCATCGTGGCCACGAGCACCGCGAGGGCGAGGCCGAGCCTCCATCCGTCGCGGCGCACCAGAAGCGTCATGCGCTCGCTCCGGGTGGAGGGCACCACGGCGACCGGCGCCTCGCCCGGGGGGCTGAGGGTGCCCACCGCATCGGGCGGCGGCGCCCCGACGTCGAGCGCGGCGGCAGCCGGGGCGCGCTCCGCCGGGTCGGTGGGAGCGTCGAGCGCCCACAGCGACCCTCGGCCCGCCACCCAGCCCGCGGCCACCAGGCTCATCAGCGTCGGTCCGGGGACGAACCAGGTCCAGTCGATCGAGCCGTGCACGGCGAGCACCACCGCCGAGACGGCCAGGGCCGAGAGGCCCACGCGCTCCGCGCTCCAGGGCCGCCGCCGCCCCCGGCCCGGCCGGGTCCCGAGGGTGCGGGCCGCGGCCACCAGCCAGGCGATCACCAGCGCCGCGCTCACGGCGAGGCCGGCCACCCCGAGGTCGGCCATGGTCTGGGGCACGTAGCCGTGGGCGTGGCGGGCGGCCACCTCGTCTCGCCGGTAGCGAAGCCGCGCGGCGGCGTAGGTGCCCGCGCCGGTGCCGAGCCGCGGGCGGTCCTTGAAGACCCCCCCCGCCTGGCGCCAGTAGCGCCCGCGCGCCGAGGAGACCTCACCGAGGCGCTCCGGCCCCACCGCGGTGCCGCCCTCCTCGCTGGTGATCTGGCGAACCCGCTCGGTCACGGTGCCACGCAGGCCGCGCTCGCTCGCCGCCACGGCGGAGACGGCCACCAACGGGAGCGCGAGGGCCACGAGGGCCACCGCGATCCCCACCCGCCGCCGGAGCTTGAGCGACGGCGCGGCCAGGCTCACCCGGAAGCCGATGGCGAGCCCCGCCGCGAGCAGAGCGACGCAGGTGAGCACGAGGAGGATCCCGAACTCGTCGGCCACGCTCTCGCGCACCACGATCGGCACGCGGTCCTGGGTGAAGGCGCTCTTGGTCAGCGCCCAGACCACCACCGGCGCGGCGCCGAGCGTCGAGACCCCGAGCACCGTGAGGCTCCGCAGCCGCAGCGGCACGGCTACGAGCCACAGGGCGATGCCGATGAGGGCCGCGAGCAGCGCTCCGCGCGAGTAGGTGAGGAAGATCGTGATGAGGAAGAGGCCGAGCAGGGGATACGCGAGGGCGCTCGTGGCCGCGTGGCCCGAGCGGCGCGCGCCGAGCCAGAGGGCCGGCGGCACCCCCATGGCCGCCGCGGCGCCCACGGCGTTCCAGTAGCCGAAGGGCTCGGAGATGCGGGCGAACACGTCGTTCTCGGCCAGCGCGCTCGGCCACACCCGCGTCGCGAGGGCGTAGACCACGACGGCGCCGAGCGCCAGGAGCAGACCGTTCAGCAGGGCCGCCCAGCCCTCCGGCACCAGCCGGGCCGCGAACAGGGCTCCGGCGAAGGCCATGAGGTAGGCGAGCGTCCGGTTGGCCTCGATCCACGAGTCCCCCGGCACGATCGACCAGGCGATGGACAGGCCGGTGAGCCCGGCGAGGAGCGTGAAGGCGACGAGCGCCACGGCTCCGGCCCCGGAGCCCCGACGCCCGTAGAGGATGCTGAGGCACACCACGAGCCCGCCTACGAGGATGAACGGGAGCTCGACGCGCGTGGCCTGGACCAGCTGGAGCCCGCCGGCGCCGGCGAAGGCCGCCGCCGCGAAGGCGAGCCCGACGAGCGCGCTAGCGGCTGACGAGGCGGAGCGCGACACGTCGCACGCCGGGGAAGCGGCGCCGGACGGCCAGCCATCCCGCGGCGGTGAGCAACGACGCGAGAGAGATGAGCGCGAGCTTCTCGGGGAGGGGGAGGTCGTTCAGCGCACTGGCCACGGCGGGGATGCCGATGCCCGGAAGGACGCTCTCGCCTCCCACCTTGAGCTCGGGCGGAGGCATGTCGGCGTTGCCCCGCATCCCTCCGGAGGCTCGATCGAGGGCCGCGGCCTCCTGGGGTGTGTCGGGTAGGGAGTCGAAGGCCGAGCCGCCGAAGCCACCGCCGCCGAAGCCACCGCCGCCGAAGCCACCGGGACCACCGCCGAGGCCGCCCGCGCCTCCGCCGCCTCCGCCCACCCCGCGGTTGAGCGCGGCCTGGATCAGGTTGCGGCAATCGCCGCCGTACTCGTCCTCGTTGCTCGGCGTCTCCGCGAGGGCCTCGCGGTACTCCGCCGGGCTGTAGACGCGGTCGAGCTTGCCGTCCTGGGTGCAGTCGTCGCGCACGTCCTTGCCGGAGGCGAGGGCGCCGCTCGGGAGGACGAGCGCCACCAGCAGGGCGGCGAGGAGGGGGATCAGTCGGATGGGAGTCATGATCGTGAGGACCCAACGGAGGCCAGCGCTCGGCTCATGCCTTCGGCCCAGGCCCGCTCACTGTAGGCGAGCGCATCCGTGCGGGCCGCGACGCCGAGCCTGCGTCGCCCTGCCGGGTCTGCGTAGAGAGTAGACAAGGCTTCGGCCAACCGTCGGGAATTCCTCTCCGGGGTCACGAGACCGTTATGTCCCTGGCGGACCAGGCCGCCGGCGGCGGCCCCCACCGAGGCGGAGGCGATGATGGGCGTCGACTGGAGCATGGCCTCGTTGATCACCAAGCCCCAGGGCTCGAGGAAAGTTGCGGTTCGCACCGAGGGCAGGACGAGCGCGTCGGCGGCCGCGTAGAGCGCGGGGAGCTCCTCTCGGGAGACCTGGCCGAGGGCGCGCACTCGCGGCCCGGCCCTGTGCACGAGCGCTTCCAGCGGTCCCTCTCCGGCCACGGCAAGGGCCGCGTCCTCGCCGAGATCGGCCGCCCTCCAGGCCTCGAGGAGCACGTCGAGGCCCTTGTCGGGCACGAGGCGGCCGACGAAGAGCGCGAGGAAGTCCTCGCCGCGGGCCCCCGCGCGCTCCCGCGCCGCGGCCAGGCGCTCCGGCGCGACGTCGGCGCCGAAGTGCTCGGTGGACACGGCCTGGGGCGCCTCGAAGATGGCGCCTCGGCCTCCCCGGCGCGCGGCCACGTAGCGGCTCACGTGGGGGCCGTAGGTGGCCACCGCGTCGGCGTGGCGGTAGAGATGGCGGGTGGGGAGGTAGGACAGGGCGTGGGCGGCGCTCCGGGGGTGCGCCCAGATGGTGGCCCAGAGCACGAAGGGCACACGCCGGAGCCGCGCGGCGGCGTAGCTCCCGGGGAGCGCGAGGCGGCCTCCGAGCCCGCAGACGACCGCGCGGTAGCGGCCCGAGCCGGCACGGCGCACCGCACCCGCCTGGGTGGTGCGGTGCACGGGGAGCCCCTCGACCTCCGGGCCCCCGTCCGCGTATGCGATCACCTCGACCTCCTCCTCCTGGGCGAGGATGCGAAACGGCCCTATCCGGTAGGGCGAGACGACGTTGGTCACGAGGCAGGCGGGCCGGGGGTCGCGGGTGGGCGCGGGCCGGTCGGGAATGAGGGGCGACCCGCTCACGAGGGAGACACGAGCGCCTGCTCGTAGGCGGCCACCGTGGCCCGCCCGCACTCGGCCCACGAGAAGTGCTCCGTCGCCGTGCGCCGCGCGGCCACGGCCTCGCGCTCCAGGAGGGCGGGGTCCGAGAGCAGGACCTCGAGCTCGGCGGCCAGGGCCTCCGGCTCCTCGGGCGCCACGAGGCGCATGCCGCCCCCGAGCGCGGCGATCTCCTCCGGGCCCCACTCCCCGCGGCAGCCCACGGCCGGGACGCCGCAGGCCAGCGCCTCCACGTAGGCCAGGCCGAAGGCCTCGCGCACGCTCGGCAGCGCCATCACGTGGCAGCCGGCGAGCTCCTCGAGCGCCCGCTCGGGGGGCAGCTCGCCCGCCCACTCGACGCGATCGGCCACGCCCAGCCGCGCGGCCCGCGCCCGCAATGCCGGAAGGGCGGGGCCGTCTCCGATCACCAGCCACCGCAGGGTCGGGAGCCGCTCGGAGAGGAGGGAGAGCGCCTCGAGCACGTCGGCGTGGCGCTTGCGGGCGATCACGTGGGCGAGGGTGACCACGGTGGGCGCCTCCCGGCGGAGAGCCGGGCTTGCCGGCGCCTCGGCGCCCAGGTGCACCACGCGCATGCGCGCCTGCTCCCCTCCGCCGGTTCCGGCCAGCTCCGCGGCGCGGGCTCGAGTGCCGCTCGAGTTGCAGAGCACCACCGCGGCGCTGCGGAGCACCCCTCCCACCCGAGCTCTCGCACCCGGGGTCGCGAGCGGGCCCTCGAGCACATCGCCGCCGTGCACGGAGACGGCCACGGGCAGCCCGCGCGGGGCGGCCCAGCGGAGGGCGGCGCCGCCGGCCGGGAGCGCGTAGTGGGCATGAATCAGATCGGGGCTCCATCGGCTCTCGATGCGATCGAGGGCGCGGCCGAGGGCGGGGCCGGCCCAGCGCTCCCACGCGGCGTAGGAGCGCTCGCGCGGCGGGGAGACGAAGCGCACGTACTCCACCTCGATGCCGTCGAGGCGCTCGTGCCGCGGCTGAGCCGCGAACTGCCGGGCGGCGCGGGTCACCGGTCGGAGGTCGCCGCGGCGGGCCGCGGAGAACGCGCTCGCCGAGGGCACGGGCCGCTCGAGCACGAGCACGCGTACCTCGGCCCCGGCGGCCTGGGCCGCGAGCGCCTGGCGGTGGGCCCAGACGCCGAGCACGGGGTCGCGCCGGCGCGGGTAGTACTCGGCCACGACGCAGACGCGCACGCCGATCACCGCGGCAGGCGTGCGTGCTCGGCCAGAACCTCGAGGGCCTCGGCACTCGGGAGGTAGGGGCGGTCGGCGAGGAAGCGCTGCGCCTCGGCGAGGGCCTCGGCGTGGCCGTAGGTGCTCGCCACC
>JBPCRE010000118.1:0-7622 GCA_050997195.1 Thermoleophilaceae bacterium | reverse complement strand
ACGAAGCTCACCATCTCCTCCAGGGCGTCGGCGATGGCCGTGTAATCGGCGTAGGCCTCGTAGAACTCGAGCATGGTGAACTCCGGGTTGTGCTTGGGGGAGATGCCCTCGTTGCGGAAGTCCTTGCCGAGCTCGTACACGCGCTCGAGGCCTCCCACGATCAGCCGCTTGAGGTAGAGCTCGGTGGCGATTCGGAGGTAGAGATCGCGGTCGAGGGCGTGGTGGTGGGTGGTGAAGGGGCGCGCGAGCGCGCCGCCGTAGAGAGGCTGCAGGACGGGGGTCTCGACCTCGAGGAAGCCGCGGGCGTCGAGCCATCTGCGCACGGCGGACACCGCGCGCGAGCGAAGGACGAACAGCTCCCGCGCCTCCTCGTTGGCCATGAGGTCGAGCTCTCGACGGCGGTAGCGGGTCTCGGTGTCCTCGAGGCCGTGGAACTTCTCCGGGGGGTTGGCCAGCGACTTGGCCAGCAGCGCGAAGTCCTCGACTCGCAGCGAGAGCTCCCCGCGCCGGGAGGAGAAGGCGGTGCCGTCCACGCCGAGCAGGTCCCCGAGGTCGAGGGACACGAGCCGTGCGAAGGCCTCGGGGCCGAGCACATCCTCGCGCGCGTGGAGCTGGATGCGCGCCGAGCGGTCCACGAGGTCTAGGAACGCGGCCTTGCCGTGGCCGCGGCGCGCGGCCAGCCTGCCGGCCACTCGATGGGTCGCGTCGGTCTCCGCCCCGGCCTCGAGCCCCGCGTGGCGGTCTCGCACCGACGCGATGGGCTCCACGCCGGGGAAGGCATGGGGGAACGGCTCGACGCCCTCCCCACGCAGACGCTCGAGCTTCGCTCGTCGGTCGTCCGCGGGGCTGTCCTCCTCGCTCATGGCCGCGACCGGCGCGGTGACGTCGGGAGGTCGGTGTGGCGCCGGGGTGCGCGGAGACCGCCTACGCGGCCTCGATCTTGGTGATCTTGAGCTCGCGAGCGGGGCCGCGAGGAACCGGCACGGAGACGACGTCGTTGCGCTTGCGGCCGATCAGGGCCTTGCCCACCGGGGACTCGTTGGAGAGCTTCGCCTCCGCGGGGTTCGCCTCGGGCGCGCCCACGATCTTGAACTTCTGAGACTTGTCGGTTGCCTGGTCTCGCACGTGCACCGTGGTGCCCACCTGCACGCTGTCGGTGGAGACCGCGCCCTCGTCGATCACCGAGGCCGAGCGCGGCTTGTCCTCGAGCTCGGCGATCTGGCGCTCGAGCATCGCCTGCTCGTTCTTGGCGTCGTCGTACTCCGAGTTCTCCGAGATGTCGCCGAACTCGCGGGCGTCCTTGATGCGCTCGGCCACCTCCAGGCGACGCTCGGTGGAGAGGTGCTCGATCCGAGTCTTGAGGTCCTCGAGGCCCTGGGGGGTGAGGATGACGTCTCTGGCCATTGGGGAGAGCCTCCGTCCGGTCCCGATCCGCGTCCCTCGCGGGAGATGCCGAACTCAAACGGCGCGCCAGTCTAGCAACGGTCCGAGGGTTCTCGACGGGTCTCCGGAAGGGCCTGGAGAAGGGCAGATCAGGCCGTGAGCGGCGTGGCCGTGGGGCGGTCGAGGACGGTCAGCGCCGCCCGCGCGTCGGCGGTCGTGGGCGCGTTCACGAGGGCGTGGCGGCGGGCCTTCTCCGGGGTCAGGCGCTCGGCGTACCAGGGGTAGAACTTGCGCAGGTAGCGCCCGGCCCGCTCGACGCCCACGTGCTCCTCGGCGCGGTCGATGACCCAGGAGAGCTCGGCCGCCACCTCCGCGGGAGAGGGCTCCCCCTCGCGGCGACCGAGCAGGCGCTCGAACATCCACGGGTTCCCAAGCCCTCCCCGGGCGATCATCACGGCCTCGGCCCCCGTCTCCTCGAAGGCACGAAGGGCAGCCGCGTCGTCGGCCACCCCTCCCGAGACGATGACCGGCACGGCCAGACGCTCCACCACCTCGGCGGTCAGGGCGTAGTCGGGGCGGCCCGCGTGCTGCTGCGAGGCGTGGCGGGGGTGGAAGGCGATGCCGGCCACGCCAGCCTCCTCGACGAGGCGCACGGCGAGATCGGCTCCCGTGCGCTCGCCAGGGCGCTGGCCGGAGCGGAGCTTGACCGTGACCGGCAGGCCGGAGCCCTCCGCCGCCGCGCGGGCGATGGCCACCGCTTTGCCGGGCTCCTCGAGCAGCGAGGCGCCCGCCCCCGTCTTGCACACCTTCCGCACCGGGCAGCCCATGTTGAGGTCGATCAGGTCCGCCCCCGCCTCGGCCACCTTCTCGGCGGCGATGCGCATCACGTCGGCGTCGTGGCCGAAGAGCTGAACCGACACGGGGTGCTCGTCGGGATGAATGCGCAGGAACTCGCGGTGAGTGCGCTCGTCCCCGTACTTCAGGCCGAAGGAGGAGACCATCTCCGAGAAGGCCAGCCCGGCGCCGTAGCGGCGAGCCTGCAGGCGCACGAACCAGTTGCCGATGCCGGCGAGGGGCGCGAGCACGAGCCGGTTCGGCAGGCGGTGGCCGCCGAGGCTCCAGGGGGTGTCGAGGGGACGCATCGCCCCGGGGACGCTAGTGCCGGTCGGCTCGCGAGCCCTCGCTCAGCCCCTCGTACGCTCCCAGACGAGCCGCAACCCCGTCAGCGTCAGCAGCTCGTCCACCTCGTCGATCTCCTCGCAGAACGGCACGATGGCCGAGGCCATCCCGCCGGTGGCCACCGCCGCGGCCTCCTCCCCGAGCTGCCGGCGCAGCCGCCCGAGGATCCCGTCCACCTGCCCCGCGAAGCCGTAGACGACCCCGGACCGAATGGCCGCCTCGGTCGTGCGGCCGATGAGCTCCCGGGGCTCGTCGAGGTCGACCTTCGGTAGCCGCGCGGCGCGGACGGCCAGCGCCTCGAGCGAGATCTCGATCCCCGGGGAGATGATGCCCCCGAGGTACTCGCCCTCGCCGGACACCGCGTCGTAGGTGATGGCCGTCCCGAAGTCGACGACCACGCACGGTGCCGCGTAGCGCTCGTAGGCGGCCACGGCGTTGACCAGGCGGTCGGCCCCGAGCTCCTGCGGGATCTCGGTGCGAATGGGCATGCCGGTGCGCAGCCCCGGTCCCACCACGGCCAGGGCTCCGCCCAGGTAGCGATCCGAGAGGCTGCCGTACTCCTGCGCGAGCTGGGGCACGACCGAGGAGACGATGGCCGCGTCCACATCGCGCAGGCGAAGCTCCCGGAGGGCGAGCAGGTCGGAGCACAGCGCCGCCAGCTCGTCGGCGGTCGACTCGCGCCAGGTGGCGAAGCGCCACGACTCCACGAGCTCCTCGCCGCGGAACATGCCGATGTGCGTCTGGGTGTTGCCCACGTCGATGGCGAGGAGCACGAGGCGGAGTATCGCCGTCTCGTGCGGGTGCGGACGCGGCGGGCGGGCACGACCGGCGCGCCGATGGCCGTGTGGGACCATGCCGAGCCCGTGGAACGCTCGGCGCAGACGAGGCTGCTGGCGCGCATCGTCGCCTCTCGACCGTTCGACGTCGTGGTCTTCGTGGCCATCCTGGCCAACGCGGTGGTCCTCGGGGCGCAGACCTACGAGGGGCTCGTCCGCGAGTACGGTCGGCTGCTCGACACGCTGAACGGGGTGTTCCTCGGGGTCTTCGTGGTCGAGCTCGTGCTCCGGATGGGCTCGTACGGCCGCCGGCCCCAGAACTTCTTCCGCAGCGGCTGGAACATCTTCGACTTCGTGGTCGTGGCCTCGGGCTTCGTGCCCGGGGTGCGGGAGAACACGACGCTCCTGCGCCTCCTGCGCCTGCTGCGGGTGGTGCGGGTGGTGCGACTGCTGCCCGACCTTCGCGTGCTCCTGGTCGCCGTGGCGCGCAGCCTGCCGCCCCTGGCGAGCATGAGCGTGCTCACCGTGCTCATCCTCTTCGTGTTCGGGATGGTGGGGTGGCTGCTCTTCGGAGAGGCCGAGCCCGCGGCGTGGGGCGACATCGGGCGAGCGATGCTCACCCTCTTCGTGATGCTCTCGCTCGAGAACCTGCCGGCCAACCTCGAGCGCGGGATGGAGATCCACCCATGGTCGTGGGTCTACTTCGTCTCGTTCGCCCTCATCGCCTCCTTCATCGTGCTGAACGTGCTCATCGGCGTGGTCCTCAACAGCATGGAGGAGGCGCGCGAGATCGAGATGCGGCGGGCGCTGCGAGAGGAGGTCGGCCGGGAGAAGGACGACGCCGAGACCGGCGAGACGCTCGCGGCCCGCGTCGGGGCGCTGCGGACGGCCCTCGATGACCTCGAGCGGGATCTCCTCGCCGGTCGGGGAGGCGAGAGCGGGCGCTAGAGCGGCTCGAGCCTCGTGACGCCCTGGTCCCGCAGAGCCTCGAGCCGATCGGCGAGCACGGTGCCGTCCGGCAGCGAGAGCCCGGCGTCGAGCTCGAGCAGGGGCTCGAGCACGAAGCGCCGGGAGAGGATGTCCGGGTGGGGCAGGGCGAGGCGGGAGGAGCGGTACTCCCCCTCGCCGTAGAGCAGCAGGTCGATGTCGATCGGCCGCGGGCCCTGGGGAAGCGGGTCCACCTCACGACCGAGGCGCAGCTCGAGTGCCTTGGCGGCCTCGAGGAGCTCCTCGGGGTCGAGCGAGGTCTCGACCTCGAGGCAGGCGTTCAGGAAGTCCGGCTGGTCGAGGATCGGCCCCTGGGGGGCGGTCTCGTAGGCCGAGGACGCCGCCGCCACGCGGACGTGGCGAGCGCCGTCGAGGGCGTCCCGAGCCGCCCGGAGCGTCTCGAGCCGGTCCCCGACGTTCGAGCCGAGCCCGAGGAAGGCTCTCACTCGAAGAGCCGCGGATCCGGGCTCAGGCTCAGTCGGGGCGCTCCTTGCGCACCTCGACCGAGACCTCCTCCACCGAGAGCGGCATGGGCGGCTCCGGCTTCGAGGCGCGCACGCTCACCGACTCGGCCTCGTAGCGGTCCATCAGCCGATCGGCCACCACCGAGCACACGCGCTCGAGGGTCCGGTAGGAGCGCTCCTGGGCGGCGAGGAGGATCTGCTGGGCGGCGTCGGCGTAGTCCACCGTGTCCTCGACGTTGTCGGTGAGGATGGCGTCGCTCGACCCCACCTCGAAGGAGACGTCGAATACCAGTCGCTGGCCGACCCTGCGCTCTGCCTCGTCCACCCCGTGGTGGGTGTAGACACTCAGGCCGGAGATCTCCACCACCACGTAGGGCTCGATCGGCTCGGCGTCGTCCTCCGGGTCGAGCTCGTCGGGCTCGACCTCGTCTGGCTCGTCGTCCATGAGCGCCGATCCTACGAAGCGCTGGCCGCGGGGCGCGGCGAGGTGCTCGCGCCCACCGCGGCCGCCACCCGCAGGGCGTCGGTGACCTCGGCCACGTCGTGCACCCGGAAGATGGACGCTCCCCGCTCGTAGGCGAGCACGTTGGAGGCGATGGTGCCCCCGAGCGCGCCCACGCGCTCGGCGCCGGTGAGCCTCGCGATGAAGGACTTGCGGGATGTGCCCACGAGCACCGGGCGTCCGATGGCCACCAGCTCGTCGAGGCGCCTGAGCAGCTCGAGGTTGTGCTCGAGGGTCTTGCCGAAGCCGATGCCCGGGTCGAGCCAGATGCGCTCCTCGGGCACTCCCTCGCCCACGGCGAACGTAAGCCGCTCCTCGAGGAAGGCGCGCACCTCGCTCACCACGTCGTCGTAGCGTGGGTCGCCCTGCATCGTCCTCGGCTCTCCGAGCATGTGCATGAGGCAGCAGCGAGCGCCCCCGGCGGCCACGAGGCCGGCCATCTCCGGCTCCATGCGGAAGGCGGAGACGTCGTTGACGATCTCCGCCCCCGCCTCGAGCGCCGCCCGGGCCACCGAGAGCTTCGTGGTGTCGATCGAGACTCGCGCGCCCCCCTCGCGAGCGAGGCTCTTCACCACGTCCACCGTGCGCCTGAGCTCCTCCTCCTCGGGCACGGGGTCGGCCCCCGGGCGGGTGGACTCCCCTCCCACGTCGAGGATGTCCGCCCCCTCGTCGATCAGCCTCTCGCCGTGCGCCACCGCGGCCGCGTGGTCCTCGAAGCGTCCCCCGTCGGAGAATGAATCGGGCGTCACGTTGAGCACGCCCATCACGAGGGGCGTCCCGGAGGATGCGAGCCCCCCCTCCGGCTTCACCGGTAGCCCGGAGCGCGTCGAGCGAGCGCGGCCGTCAGTCTGCGGAGCCGCCGGCGAGCCCCGGGCGGGGCAGTGGCCGCGGACCCTCGCGACGACGCCGCTCGGCCTGCGGCTCGGCCTCGGGCTCGACGGGCTGCGGCACCACCGGCTCGTCGGGCCCGAACACGTCCTCCTCGCGCTTGCCGTCGAGCAGCGCGATGAACTCGTCCCGATCGATGGTCTCGCGGCGGACGAGGATCTCCGAGGTTCCATCGAGGTGGTGACGCTGGGCGCGGAGGATGTCGCGCGCCATCTGGTGGGCCTCCTCGACGATGCGCCGGATCTCGCCGTCGATCTCACGCGCCACGTCGTCCGAGTAGTCCGGCTCCGAGGAGAACTCGCGCCCGAGGAAGGGCTGGCCGTGATCGTGCCCGAACACCCGCGGACCGAGCTTCTCGGACATCCCGAAGCGCATGACCATCTGCTTGGCCGTGGCGGTCACCTTCTCGAGGTCGTTCGAGGCCCCGGTGGTGACCTCTCCGAACACGATCTCCTCCGCGGCGCGGCCGCCGAGGGTCATGGCCATCGTGTCCGAGAGCTCCGCGCGGGTGGTGAGGAACTTGTCCTCGGTGGGCAGGGAGATGGTGTACCCGAGGGCCTGTCCGCGGGCGATCACGGAGATCTTGTGCACCGGGTCCGAGTTCTCGAGGAAGTGCGCCACGATGGCGTGCCCCATCTCGTGGAACGCGGTGATCTGGCGCTCCTTCTCGCTCATGACCCGTGTCTTCTTCTCGGGCCCGGCGATCACTCGCATGATCCCCTCCTCGAGGTGCCGGTGGTCGATCTCCCGCTCTCCCTGCCGGGCCGCGAGAAGCGCGGCCTCGTTGACGAGGTTCGAGAGGTCGGCACCCGTGAACCCGGGGGTCTGGCCGGCCAGGTCGTCGAGGCGGATGTTCTTCATCAGCGGCTTGCCGCGGGTGTGGACCTCGAGGATCTTGGCCCTGCCCTTGCGGTCGGGACGATCCACCACGATCTGGCGGTCGAAGCGGCCGGGGCGCAGGAGCGCCGGGTCGAGGATGTCCGGGCGGTTGGTGGCCGCGATGAGGATGATGTTGTCCTTCATCTCGAAGCCGTCCATCTCCACGAGGAGCTGGTTGAGCGTCTGCTCGCGCTCGTCGTGACCACCGCCCATGCCGGCGCCGCGATGGCGGCCCACGGCGTCGATCTCGTCCATGAAGATGATGCAGGGGGAGTTCTGCTTGGCCTGCTCGAAGAGGTCGCGCACGCGGGAGGCACCCACGCCCACGAACATCTCGACGAAGTCGGAGCCCGAGATGGAGAAGAACGGCACGCCCGCCTCGCCGGCCACCGCGCGCGCCAGCAGCGTCTTGCCGGTGCCGGGAGGCCCGTAGAGCAGCACGCCCTTGGGAATGCGCGCGCCGAGGGCCTGGAACTTCTTCGGGTTCTCGAGGAACTCCTTGATCTCGTGGAGCTCCTCGACCGCCTCGTCGACGCCGGCCACGTCGCGGAAGGTGATCTTCGG
>JBPCRE010000103.1:0-5110 GCA_050997195.1 Thermoleophilaceae bacterium | reverse complement strand
GGCGGGTGGGTGGAGAAGATGGTCTTCGCCGCGCTCTTCACGCTCGCCGGCACGATGAAGAAGGCGTTCATCTGTCCGGCGGCCCGGAGATCCTGTTGGGGCACCCGCTCCATCGCCCCGGAGATCTTCAGCAGCGCGGAGGAGAGGGCGCTCGGCCGGCCGGTCACGAGCGCGGCGCCGCGGTCGGCCGAGAACTCGCGGTAACGCGAGAGGGCGAGCATGAGGACGAAGGAGATGGCGTAGACCGCGACCGATACCAGGAGCACCACGAGGAAGGCGGGACTGCCGTCGTCGTCGTCTCCACCGCCCATCCCGCCGCCGCCGCCGAAGAAGAAGCCGAACTGGGTGATCATCGAGGCCACCGTGGCGAAGAAGGACGCGACGGTCATGATCAGCACGTCCCGGTTCTTGACGTGGGCCAGCTCGTGGGCCATCACGGCCTCGAGCTCGTGGGGCGCCAGGGTGTTGATGATCCCCGTGGTGGCGCACACGGTGGCGCTCTTCGGCGAGCGGCCCATGGCGAAGGCGTTCGGCATGGCGGTGTCGGCGATGGCCACCTTCGGCTTCGGCAGATCGGCCTGGATGCAGAGGCGCTCGATCATCGCGTGGAAGCCCGGGGCCTCCTCCGGGGTGACCTCCCGGGCGCCCATGGCGCGGAGGGCGAGCTTGTCGGAGAGAAAGACCTGGGCGAGGACCATGCCCCCAACCACGACCAGCATGATCCCGAAGCCGACGCCCGCCTGGAGGAGCACGACCACGAAGACCACGTAGACCAGTCCCAGCAGGAACATCGTGAGGAGCATCCGGGTCTGCAGGCCGACGTCACGGCCGAACGCGGTGCGGTTCTGCGTCATGGCTCGATTGTAGATGGGTCCCTGTGCCGGCTCGAAGGCTCCGGCCGTGGCTGACGCCAGGGCTGCAACTTCCCGTGCGGCGAAGGGCGGGCCGGCAGCCCACTGGTACATTCGCGCCGCTGGGTGCCGGGGGAAAATCCCTGCATAACGGGGGTATACCCGGGATCTCGCCGACGGGCTCGCAGCGCCCTCATCGCCCCACGTGCACGAGCCCATGCGACCACACCTTCCCCTCTTCCTCCTTTCCACGCTCGCCGTCGGTCTCCTTCTCGCCGGCCCAAGCCTGGCCGCGCCGCTTCCCTCGCGGATCGACTCGACCCGATCGGCCATCGACGCCGGCCGGAGTCGCGAGGCCGTGCTCACCGACGACCTCGTGGCCTACGACAACCGCATCTCCTCGCTCCGAGGCGAGATCCGGGGGCTCGAACGCCGGCGCGGTGCCCTCCGCGCCCGCCTCGCGGCGAAGCGCGCGGAGCTCACGCGCATCCGCGTTCGCCAGGAGGTGGTGCGCCGGCGTCTTACGTGGTTGAGGGAACGTCTGAAGGTCTCCGAGGCGGCGCTCGCCGCCCGCGTGGTCGAGCTCTACAAGGCCGACGAGCCCGACGCGCTCACCGTGGTGCTCGAGGCCGACGGCTTCGCGGACCTGCTCGAGCGCACCGACTTCCTCGAGCGGGTCTCCGATCAGGATCAGCGCATCGTGCGCCGCGTGCGGCGCCTGAAGGCCGAGGCCGAGGACCAGGCCGCGGAGCTGGCCGTACTCGAGGGGCGGGCCCAGGCGGCCGCGAAAGAGATCGAGGCCCGACGAGACGAGGTCACGGCGGCCAAGGGGCGGCTCGCGCGCTCGCGCGCCGGGCTGGTCCAGGCCCGGGGCGGGAAGGCGGCGCTCCTCGAGCGGGTGCGGGCCAGCGTGTCTCGCCTCGAGGGCAACCTCGGCGCGCTAACCGCCCAGCAGGCGAGCATCAGGCGGCGCCTGGCCCGGCAGGCCTCGGCGGAGCCCGCCCCGGCGCCGAGTGGCGGCGGTGACGACGGCGCGTCTGCCGGACCGATCAAGCGTGGCTCGGGGGGGCTCATCTACCCGGTCTCGGGGCCGCTCGTCTCGCCGTTCGGCATGAGGTGGGGGCGCCTGCACGCGGGCGTGGACATCGCGGCGCCGTCGGGCACCCCCATTCGCGCCGCGGCATCGGGCCGGGTCGCGCTCATGGGACCGACGGGCGGCTACGGCAACTACACGTGCGTGGCGCACGGGGGCTCGCTGCAGACGTGCTACGCCCACCAGTCTCGCTTCGCCACCTCTCAGGGCGCCTCCGTGGGCCAGGGCGACGTGATCGGCTACGTGGGCTGCACCGGGCACTGCTTCGGCGACCACCTCCACTTCGAGACGCGCGTGAACGGCTCGCCGGTGGATCCCATGGGCCGTCTGTAGCCTCTTGAGGGATCTCGCCCTCGAGCGCGGGAGGCGCCCGAGCGCCCTGCGGGGGACGGGCCTCCGGATCACTAGCCTGACCCCATGCTGCCGAAGCTCGACCTCGGGCCCGTTGCGCTCAACACCTTCGGCCTCGCCCTGGCGGTGGCCTTTCTGTGCTCGGGCCTTCTCTTTCGCCGCCGGCTCGAGGAGCTCGGCCGCCCGGCCGACTGGGCCTACGAGGCGCTGCTGGCCGCCGCGGTGGGCGGCATCGTGGGCGCTCACCTCGACTGGCTCGTACAGAACTGGGACGAGGCCTCGGCCGACCTCTTCGGCAGCGTGTTCTCGGGCACCGGCCTCGTGTTCTTCGGGGGCCTGCTCGGCGGGGGTATCGGCGTCGTGCTCTGGGCCCGGTGGCGCGGCTTCCTCGGCTTCGACCTCGTCGACGCGGCGGCCCCGGCCGTGGCCATCGGCTACGCGGTCGGCCGCCTCGGGTGCCAGCTCGCCGGCGACGGGGACTACGGCATCCCCTCCGACCTGCCGTGGGCCATGGCCTACCCGAACGGGACGGTGCCCACCACGGTCGAGGTGCACCCCACCCCCGTGTACGAGTTCCTGGTCATGGGCGCGGTGACGGCGGTGCTGTGGCGCATGAGAAAGGCGCTAGGCCCCGGCGAGCTCTTCTCGCTGTACCTGGTGCTCGGCGGTACCGAGCGTTTCCTCATCGAGTTCATCCGGCGCAACGAGGAGCTGGTGGGCGGCCTGTCCCTGCCCCAGTTCATCGCCCTGGCGATGGTGGCCGGTGGAGGGGCGTGGCTCGTTCGCGGACGCCGGGTGCGCCCGCCGGCGGGCGCTCGAGCCTGACTGAGCTAAAGGTTTCTCCTCCCGTTGCCGATGACCAGCGGTGACATGCGCTCCATAGGGGCATACCTAGCGGGAATCGCCCTGGCGGGCGTGCTGGTGACTGCCGCCCTGATGGTGCCCCTCCTCGTCAAGGGCACGATCGGCTTCGACTCCTGGCCCTCGGCGCCCGTGCCCGAGGCCGCCGATCGGTGGGTCGATGTGGCCGGCCCGACCGCGCTCCCTCCCGGAAGCGGGCCCGGACCTCCGGACGGTCCGCCGCGCCCTCCTGGACTCGGTCCCTCCGGCCCCGCGGGCGGCTCTGACGGCTTCGACGACGCCCTGGCCGTCGTGGGCGGGATCTCCGTACCGCCCCTCGCGCTCGGTCCGGGACAGCGCGGCCCCGGCGGTGGCGGCGGTGCTTCCGGCGGACGTGGCGGGTCCCCGGGCGCCGGCGCCGCACCCTCCGGCGGCAGCACGCCCTCCGGCGGCGCGCCCTTCTCCGGCGGTTCGCCCGGCCTCGCCGCCCAGCCCCTCGTGCCCGGACTCGTCCCGCAGGGAGGCGGGGGAGAAGGCTCCGCGCCGTCCGAGCAGGTGGCCTCCTCTCCCCGCCAGGAGGGCTCGGGCTCGGTCCCCTCGACGGACAAGCCGGGCGCCGGGCCTGGGGGGGTGGCTCGCCCCACGCCGGGGCGCACCACCGGCGACGAGAGCACCGGCTCGGATTCGGGTGCGGGCTCCGACCCGGATGAGGAGAGCGCCGGCGATGAGCCCTCGGGCGGCGCGAAGCCGGACGAGCAGGGGGACAGCGGGTCGCAGCAGAAGGGCTCACCCCAGGAGAGCGGCGCGGCTCGCGACGCCGAGGGCCAGCAGCCCTCCCCCGAAGAGGACGGCGACGGCTCGGACGACCCAGCGCCCGACGACGACACCGACGTTCGCTCCGACGACGAGGGGGCCCGAACCGAGGACGACGGCTCGGAGGAAGAATCGAGTGCCGAGGAGGACGACGGGCCGACGGGCGGAGGCACCTCCGACGAGCAGCCCGAAGCGGGCTCATCCGACGAGGGGGAGTCCGGCGCCCCCACGGGCTGAGGCGAGCTTCTCCGCGTTCAGGCGGCGGCGACGGAGCGAAGGATCCAGCGCACCGACTCGGCCTGCACCTCCCCGTCGTGCTGGAGCGACCGGTGATGGCCCCCCGGCAGGAGGAGCATGCGCTTCGGCTGGCCGGCCAGGAGGTAGAGCTCCTCCGAGACCGCCGCGGGCACCTGCTCGTCGCCCTCGGCGTGCATGAGCAGCAGCGCGGTGCGGGGCGCGAGCGCGGTCGCGGCGTCGCGGAGCGAGAGGGTCTCGAGCCACATCTCGACCGGATCGCGGTTCACCGGGAAGTCGAGCCGTCCGGCGCGAAGGCTGCGCAGCAGGAGATCCTCGGGCGCGGGGCAGATGGCCGCCACGGCGCCCACCCGGGGATCGCGGGCACCGGCGTGCACGGCGAGGAAGCCGCCCATGCTCGAGCCCCGGAGAGCCACGGCGGGCGCGTGGTCGAGGATCACGTCGCACATCGCGCGCACGTCGTCGAGGGCGCGAGGGCCGAACGGCCCCTCCGACTCGCCGTGTCCGCGGGCGTCGAAGGCCAGTGCGGCCAGCCCGTGGGCCAGCGCCACCCGCGCGAAGTCGAAGTGATTCTCCTTCGCCGAGCCGGCCCCGTGGAGGATCACCACGCCCGCCGGCGGCGGCGCGTCGGGCACCCACAGGGCGTAGGCCAGCCCGTCGCGGACGGCGAGCGCCGGGGCGGCGGGCGTGGGGTGCTTCATACTCGGCGCCGATCATGGCAGCACTCGGCACCCTGCGGTCGGTCTACCCGGCGGCCTCTCGCCTGGGCGAGACCGGCCACCTCGAGGTGGGCGGCTGCGACGTGATCGAGCTCGCGCGCGAGTTCGGCACCCCCGCCTACGTGTACGCCGAGGACGACATCCGCGCCCGGGCCCGCGCCTACACGGAGGCCTTCCGGGCGCGCACG
>JBPCRE010000047.1:0-6116 GCA_050997195.1 Thermoleophilaceae bacterium | reverse complement strand
CGTAACAACGCCTCAACAGGGGTTGAGATAACGAGGCTCCGACGGCCTGGGTCAACCGAGCGCCCTCATGCCGTCGCCGCCACGGACCCGCCGAGGACCTGGCTGACGAGGGCGCGCCCCTCATCGGAAAGGGCGTAGTAGACGATCCGGCCCTCGCGGCGCGTGCCGGCGAGCCCGGCCTCGCGCAAGGCGCGCAGGTGGTGTGAGATCAGGTTCTGCGCGCGCTCGAGGACCCAGGCCGCATCCCAGACGCATAACTCTCCGGCGTCCGCGAGCGCGGCCGCGAGGGTCAGGCGGGTGGGGTCGGCGAGGGCGTGGGCGCGACGGGAAGCTGCCTTTGCCTCGTCACCGTCGAGTCGCTGGCGGCGGAGCCTTTCGCCACGCGTAAGACCGAGGCAGAGCGGGGCGGGGACATCGTCGTATGCCATCAATTGCCACTCTAACGAATATCGTCCTAACGACCGTTGATGTTCCAGCTACCGTGTAGCGCATACCTGAACCGGCGACCTCCCTCGGCGCAACTCGAGGCCGAGGTCGTCAGGTTCCCCGAACGTCACGGCGGCCTTCCGGCCGCTAACCGCAAATTCGAAACGAGGAGTGTTCTTATGTTGATGGTTCCCGGCTGGCTTACCGCAATCTCATGGGTCTTCGTGGCCCTAGCCGTGCTGAGCGCGGGCGCGCTTCTCTACGACGTCTACGGCCGCGGCTACCGCCAGCGTGTCCGGGCCATGGAAGCGGTGTGGCCGATATCGGCCCTCTATCTCGGGCCCCTCGCGCTCCTGGTCTACGCCCGCTGGGGCCGCCCGCGGAGCGAGAAGTGGCAGAGGGAGCACGGCGGCGCGCCTGATAAGAGCCTCTCCGCGGCGCGGCCAACCGGGGGTCTCTCGGGTGGCGCGGCCTCCACCGTGGACCACTTCATCGGTGTGCCGCTCGTCGTCCTCTCGGGCCTGACGCTCTTCGGCATCGACCTCTGGGCCCTCATCGCCGTCATCGGCGTCCTCGCCACCGCGCTGTTGTTCATCTTCGAGTACTTCCTCTCCACCGCGCAGGAGCGCGGCGTCGCCTCGCGCGCTGGAGTCGGGGCGGCCTTGCTCATAGCCCTGGTGACCGTTCTCGCCTTCGACGTCGGCATGGGCGGCTGGATGATCCTCCTGCACTTCTCGGGGTTCATGCCCCCTCCCACCGACGTCGCCTTCTTCTTCCTCATGCAGATCGGGCTCGTCCTGGGGTTGATGACCGGTTACCCCGCGGTGGCGTGGCTCGTCGGTCGGGGCACGAAGACGATCGCATGAGGGCCATGGGGCTCGCCCCTCGCTGCCGGGCGGTCGTGCGCGCGCCTGGCAGCCCCGTGGAGGTCGCGCTGCGGGGCCCGCGCCGCTGATGGCCAACCGCGCTGCGCAGAAGCGAAAGCTTGAGCAGGAACGGGTGGCCCGCGAGCGTAAGGCCGCCGCGAACGAGCGTCGGCGGCGCCGGTTGGGCTACGCCGTGGCTGTGGTCCTGGTGGCGGTCGTCGCCGTGGTCCTCGTCGGTAGCGTCGGCGGCGGTCAAGACGACCCCCCGGCGAGCAGCGCCTCCGCCGGGGAAGGGCCTGTGCACATCCACGGCCTAGGGGTGAACCCCGGTGACAAGGCGCTCTTCATCGCCACCCACACCGGCCTCTTCCGCATGGCCCAAGCTCAGGCCAGGCCTGAACGCGTCGGCCAGGGCGACCAGGACACCATGGGCTTCACCGTCGTGGGTCCCGATCGATTCCTCGGCTCCGGCCACCCCGGGGCACTTAGTTCCGGGCCCCCGCTGCTCGGGCTCATCGACTCTCGCGACAGCGGTCGGAGCTGGACGCCGGTGTCGCTCTCGGGCGAAGCGGACTTCCATCTCCTCCGCGCAGCCGGTCCTCGGGTCTACGGCGCCGATTCGAGCAGCGGCAGGTTCCTGGTCAGCTCGGACGGGGGGCGGAACTTCGCCGAGCGAATGCCGCCGGGTGACCTGGTCGATCTGGCGATCGACCCGCGCGACGGCCGACGGGTCGTGGCCTCGAACGAGTCGGGCTTGCAGTCCTCGGAGGACGAGGGCCGGACATGGAAGCCGCTCGGCCGGGCTCCGGCCGGCCTGCTGGGTTGGGTTCCGGGCGGCCTGTTCCACGTTGACGCCGCAGGGGCGGTCCAGGCCAGCTCGGATGGGGGACGGACCTGGCAGTCGCGCGGTCCGATCGGCTCTCAGCCGGTCGCCTTCGTGGCCGTCGAAGAACGCTCCCTCTACGCCGCCCTGCCCGACGGCACGATCAGGGCGAGCACCGACGGTGGCAGGACCTGGGGCACGCGGTCGCCCCCGTAAGCCGCAACTGGCTCCACCCGCCGGCTCGGGCGCTCCACCGCCACACGGCACGAGAACGTACCGGCGTGTGGGCCTCGAGCATCGCTCGGAGCGCATAGCGGGGCAGGATTCGAACCTGCGACCTTCGGGTTATGAGACCGACGGTGGAACTTCCAGCCACGCTCCTCGTTTGCGAGAGGGAACCTAACGCGCGAGGGACCCGTCCGGGTGGTTCTGAGGCGAACGTGTTTCCGTTTCACTCGCGCATCGCCGCCGCCTCCCCCTCCGCCCCGGGCATCAGGTGCCCGTAGCGGTCGAGGGTCACTGTGATCGAGGAGTGGCCCATGTACTGCGAGAGCGCCTTGACGTTCACCCCGGCGGCGATCATCAGCGCGGCATAGGTGTGGCGGCACTCGTGGAGGCCGATCAGTGCGAGCCCCTCCCCTGCCCAGATCGCTCGGGCGCGGCGAGTGGCCGCTCCGGAGGCAAACGGCTTGCCCGCTCGCCCTGGGAAGACGGGCCCCTCCCCGACCGCCGCGGTGCGCAGGCGCTGCGTGGCGAGCAA
This sequence comes from Thermoleophilaceae bacterium, assembly GCA_050997195.1. Lineage (GTDB taxonomy): Bacteria > Actinomycetota > Thermoleophilia > Solirubrobacterales > Thermoleophilaceae > JACCZP01. The sequence continues at coordinate 3,241 of JBPCRE010000047.1, read as the reverse complement.
AGCCGGCAGCGGGCCGGCCAGCGGCACCAGCCTCCGACCCGCGCGGCTCTTGGGAGCGATTGGCCCCTCGCGCTGGTCCCAGCTTCGCTCGACACGGATCACGCCGGCCTCGAAGTCGACGTCACACCAGCGAAGGCCCTGCAGCTCGCCGCGACGAAGGCCGGCGTAGAGGGCGGTCGCCCAGAGCGCCCGGTCGGCCTCCGGCAGGGCCTCGATCAGCTGCTTGGCCTCTGCGGGACGCACTACCCGCTCGCGGCGCCCGCGGACCGCCGGAAGGGTGAGTCCCTCCGTGGGGTTCTGGATCACCTCGGCGCGCTGGACGGCGCGGCGGTAGATGGCACGGAGCGGCAAGATCGAGTTCCTGACCGTGCTCGGGGCGAGTCCCTCCGCGGCGAGGCGGTCAGCTAGATCCTGGACCGAGTTGCGCGTCACCGCCGAGAGTCGTAGCCGCCCGAGCTCGGGCAGGACCTTGGTTCGCAGGGCCTCCTCGTAGCTGCGGAGCGCGGAGGGCTTGTAGCGATCCCCCGAGCGTGAGCGGACGATCCCCGAACGGGCGAGCCCGAGCCACTCGACGGCGGCTTCCTCGAGCGTGCGCCGGCTCGGGGCCCGCATCTGTCCCTTGCGCAGTGCGGTCTGGGTCTCGGAGCGCCAGGAGCGCGCCTCGGCCAGGGTGGCGAAGGTCCTGCGAATCGTCTTCCGGTCTCTCGGAGACCAGACCTGAGCCTGGTAGGCGGGGCGGCAGTCGCAGCGCCCGGCGTCCCGAGATAGGCAGCGGCGGGAGTGGCGGGGAACAATCCCTTCGGGCGAGCGCTTCGAGCGCGTGGGTGAGGCGGCGGCCACGGAACACACTTAGCTCTGGTTGGCGGGAATGGGAAGTCCCAGCGGCGCCTACCGGGCCGGGGTCGGGCGCGCTCCGCGCGATCCGCGCGCGATCGTCAGGAACCGCCGCACAGCGCGGTTGCCCGGATCTGGCCAAGCTGACGCTGCGGCCGGCTGCGAGAGCAGCGGCCCGTAACGAGGCCGTGTGCAGGACTATCGGCGCCCGAACGGCAAGCAAGGCGAGCGGGGCACCCAGGACTCGAACCTGGAATCGCCGGTTTTGGAGACCGGTGCCTTAGCCAGTTTGGCCAGTGCCCCCGCCGGCGCGATCGTAGGCGAGCCGCCTCCCTAGACTTGGCGGCGCCGGCGGATGTGGCGGAAGTGGTAGACGCGCCGCGCTTAGGACGCGGTGGGCATGGTCCTTTGGGGGTTCGAGTCCCTCCATCCGCACGTGGTCGTTGGGCGTCGGTGCGCGGGCCGGGGCCGAGATCCAGACGGACGGGGACTTCCGCTTCCACCTTCGTGAGGGCTTACACTGCCCCGCTGATGGCTGAGGAGGGTGCTGCTACCAGGCTTCGCCATCCCAACCGGGAGAAGGCGTCCTCGAAGGCGACCAAGGTCGTCGTGACCTTCCTGCTCCTCGCGAGCGCCATCCTCATCTCCATCACCCTGATCGGGGGCTGGACCGTCATGCAAGGGGCTCGGTGGCTCGTGGTGGTCTACATCGGGATCTACGTGGTGATGGCCTACTACGTGTTCAGGTGGAAGCGCGGCGTTCTCATCATGGCCGCGTCGGCCGCCCTGCTGTTTGCGGTAATGGCCGCCCCCGGCCTGCCGGGGTGGTTCGAGCGCACGAAGGAGGGCTACGCCGTCGATCTCCTGCCCGCGGCGATCCTCGGGTTGCTCACGATGCTCATCGTGATCGTCCAGGTGCTGCTGATGGTGGCCGCCGGGGTCGGCTTCGGCCAGGGGTGGGACCTCGAGGTGGAGGAACGCGGTCAGGACGCCGAGGACGACTACTACGACGACGGCCCCGATGGTCCCGACGGGCGCGGCGGCGGCCCGGCGGACGAGGACGACGATCACGGTCGTGACGACGATCCGGTGGGCGCCGGCTCGGGCCGGCGTGGCAACGCCGGCCCCGAGGACCAGACCTTCGCGTGAGCTGACCGACGACCCCGCCGGTCGCAAGTGACCGGCCGGCCGACGGATGGCGAGGGTAAGGTGAAGTGCCTCGTGCGGCGGTGGAGGAACGGCAGACTCGATGCGCTCAAAACGCATTGCCCGAGAGGGCGTGTGGGTTCGAATCCCACCCGCCGCACCTAGCCAGTACCGCGCATCCCTCCCGTGGACGCCATCCAGGAGATCCGCTCGCTGGTGGCCTTCGAGGGTCGCGGGCCGGGCACGGACGCCGAGCGCCGGGCCTCGCTTCACCTCGAGGGGCGCCTGCACGCGATGGGGCGTGCGGCCGAGTCGGAGCCCATCTGGGTCAACCCGAGCTACGCGCTCACCCATCTGCTCCACGCCCTCCTCGCGGCGGCCGCCAGCGTGGCGTCGGTGTTCTCTCCTCTGCTCGCCACCGCGCTGCTCGCCGTCACGCTCGCCTCGACGCTGCTCGACCTCACCGGACGGGCTTTTCTCGTGCGTCGGCTCACCCCGAGGCGGGCCTCCCAGAACGTTCTCTCGACCGAGGACGGCGTCAAGCCGGGAACCATCTTCCTCGTGGCCCACTACGACGCGGGCCGCACGGGCGCGATCTTCGGAGACGTACCGCAGCGGCTGCAGGCGAGCATCGCCCGCCTCCTGGGGCGGCCCATCGGTGGCTTCGAGGTGCTCGTGGCGGCCCTCGTGGTGACCCTCGTCTGCTCCACCCTTCGGGCCGGCGGCCTCGCGGGCGTGACGCTCAGCAGCGTGCAGTTCGCCGCCACGGTCGTCCTGTTGGTGGCGGTGCTGCTGCTGGCCGACACCGCGCTGTCCGGGATCACGCCGGGGGCCTCTGACAACGCCTCCGGCGTGGCCTGCGCCCTGGGCCTCGTCGAACGCCACGGCGGCGCCCTCGAGCACTTCGACCTCCGGGTCCTCTTCCCGGGGGCCGGCGACGGGCTTCTCCTCGGCACGACGCGGTGGCTGAGCGAGCACCGGCGCGCCCTGGATCCCCGCCGGACGATCTTCGTGGGACTCGATCGACTCGGTGCCGGCACCGTACGCTACGCGCGAAGCGAGGGCTTCGTCGGGCGCGCGGGCTACCGCTCCGAGCTGCTCGCCCTCTGCGACGAGCTGGCCTCGGAGCCCGCCCTCTCCGAGCGGACCGGGGCTCGACCGGCAAGGCCACCGGGCGCCACCGACGCTCACGCCGCCCGCCGTCGCGGATTTCCCGCCATCGCCCTCTCGTGCGCGGACGATCGCGGGCTCGCCCCTAACT
>JBPCRE010000231.1:0-3375 GCA_050997195.1 Thermoleophilaceae bacterium | reverse complement strand
AGCCTCCATCGGGCCGCTGCCCCCGTAGCTCAGCTGGATAGAGCGGCGGCCTTCTAAGCCGCGGGCCGGAGGTTCGAGTCCTCCCGGGGGCACCTTCGACGCTCCGGTAGGATTCATCGGGCCGGTCATGGTGGGCGTAGCTCAGCTGGTAGAGCTCCTGGTTGTGGTCCAGGCGGTCGCGGGTTCGAGTCCCGTCGCTCACCTTCCCTGAAAGCCCTGCTAACAGCGAGCTTTCAGGGAAGGGCCGGTCGGAGAGGCGGCCGTCACGAGGCGGTTACGGGTACCAGACGGGTACCGCTCTGCTCGCGGGCCCGCCGGATTGCCGTCTCCGCCTCGAGCCGCGGCTCGTCCTCGAGGGTCTCCATGACGTGCCCGTAGCGCCCGAGGGTGAGCTGCGCGTCGTGGCCGAGCTGGCGGGCGACGTAGATCACGTTGCGCCCCTCGTGAAGGAGCAGCGAAGCGAACGAGTGGCGCAGGTCATAGGGGCGGCCGTGCTCGAGGCCGGCGGCTTCGCGGGCGCGGCGGAACGCTCGTCGTCGCCACGACTGGTAGGCGTAGTCCTGCCACGGCCGCCCGTCGTGGCCGGGGAAGACGAGGGCGTCATCCCCGGGACGTCCGGCCGCGAGGCGCCACTCGGCCAGGTCGGCGCGGAGCGGGGCGAGGAGCCTCACGCTGCGGTGCTGGCCGGTCTTCGTCTCGGCCTCCTCCCCGAGGGCGATCGAGCGCTGGACGAGCAGCGTCGCGTCGCCGACGTCCCCCCAGCGCAACCCGAGGGCCTCTCCGGGCCGCAGCCCGGCGTAGGCGAGCACGGACACGAGCGCAGCGTCTCGCCGCGGGTTGTCGGACCCGTCGGCGAGTAGGTAGGAGCGCATCGCCTCCACCTGCACGGGCGCGAGGGGCCGCACCTCCTCGCGCCGCGGCATCTTGGCCTTGCGGACCTGCCGGACGGGGTTCGTCGGAATCCGCTCGGCCTCGAAGGCACGCTGCAGGATCGAGCCGAGGAGGGCGAGCGCGTGACGCACCGCCACGGGCCCGGCGCCCTGGGCGAGCCGGTCTGCCTGCCAGCGGGCCACGAGTTCGGGGGTGAGGGATCGCAGCGGCGTCGCTCCCATCGTCGGCGCGACATGGTGGTCGTAGAGGGAGACGTAGTGCCGGCGGGTGCGCGGCGCGAGCTGCGCGGCGAACGCCGGCGCCCATGTCCGGGTCACGTACGCGTCGAGCGTCTCCGCACCAGCGTCGAGGAGATGCAGCGTCCCGAGCTGCGCGCGCCGGCGCACCTCGAGATCCCAGCGCTGCGCGTCGCGGCGGGTGCCGAACGAGCGGGCGCGGTTGCGCCCGCCCTCGCGCCACCTCACCCGGTAGCTCGTGCCGGTCTTGCGCGCGACCTTCTCGACGCTCACGACGCCTCCTCGTCGAGCGCGCGCTGCAAGGCCTCGAGCTCAGGCGACAGCTCCACCGACTTCTGGGAGTAGCGCCAGCGCCACTGCTTGCCGACGGGATGCCTCGCCTCCTTGACCCGGTCCCATTCGCCAGCAGCCACTAGGTCGCGCACTGCGTTGACAAGACTGCTCTCGTCGACGTGGATCTCCGGGTTAGCCTCGTTGACCTGCTGGGTCAGCTCGCGGAGGGTTAGTCGATCGTCACCGATCGCATTGCGAATGTGGTGGACCTTCCCGGCATAGGGCAGCGCCTTCCACGCTCGGCTTCGACGCATGTAGGTCTCGAACTCCGTCTCCTGCTGCTCAGGCGTGGGGGCTGGCGCCGTCCTCTCGCCGCGAAGCTCGACAACGGCCTCTCGAAACGGCCTGTAGCAGTCCAGGTGGTAGTGCCCGAGCCAGCCGCTCGTCCAGCCCGCGGCGACTGCGTTCATGCTCGCTTTGCTTTCGAGGGCGACGGACGGATCGTCCCGCTCGATAGGCGACTGGCAGTAGTCGCAGGTGTAGGTAATGCTCACGCGGCCCCTCTCGTCGAAGAGGCGCCGAGGGTGCTGCCGCCGACGAGGCAGGCAAGCCGTACCGGAGGGGTAGCGTGCCGGTCGCGCCGAAGGTTCGCTCCTTCGGTGCCACGCCCCCCGGGCCGTTTCGCGCGGTCGCGGGGGGCACTTGTATTGGACGGGGCGCACCCTACGCCCGCGCCCGGCGATCTGCAAGCCCGTCCCGCCGCCGGCATCTGGCGCCGGGCTCTTCCTACGGGGTGGGATGAGGGTCGGTGGACGCTCACGAGTCCTCCTGCGCGCCGCGCCACGCGCTGCCCCCGGCGAGCAGGGCGACGATGAGCGCGTTGAGCGACACGTTCTGGCGCTCAGCGAGGACGGCGAGGTGGGCGTGCAGGCCCGTGGGGAGCCGGACGCGGAGTTGGCCGGAACGAGCGGCGTCAGGCATGCGCGAGGCGCTCGACGTCGAGGCGGCTCTCGGCGGTGAGGTCGTAGCCGGCGCGGGTGATCGCCTTGATCGCGGCGGAGGGGGTGTCGAGGACCTCTTCGGCGGTCTCGATGCCATCCTCGATCCAGCGAAGTAGGTAGGCGGGGTCTCCTTCCTGCGGGTTCGCGGACCAGTAGATGGCGCCGACGGCGATCCCGGCGGAGGTGTCGGCGCCCGTTGCGAGGTTGTAGCCGCGGTCGTGGGGGTTGCGGGTGTGAGCGGTGATCGTCATGGCCTCATGGTACCACTGGCGGCACCGTAGTCGGGGGGCGGTTCACGGCGTTTCGATCCGGGCGAACGCTTCGGCGAGCGCGTCGAGGGCGTCGCCGGGGCCGCTCACGCTCGCTCCCGCTCCGCGGCGAGATGCGGCTCGAACTCGCAGACGAGCATGGCCTGCTGGTCGGCGGTGAAGCTTTGCCGGGCGACGTTTAGGGAGTACGCGATCTGCGCCGCATGGACGTCATCCTCGACGAGCACCGTGTCCACCCGATAGTTCAAGCCGAGCTCGTCGGCGGCGCGAACACGCTGGCGGCCATCCAACAGCCGCCCGTGCTGATCGCGCACCACGGGGATGAGCACCCCGTATCGATGGATGCTCGCCTTGAACGTGTCCCACTCCGCGCCGGCGAGATCCGGGAGTAGGGCCTGCACTTCGCCTAACCAGTCGCGGTCAGCCGCCGGCGCGGCGAGCTGGCGCAGCGCACCCTCAACCCCCAGATGCGCAAGCGCTTGCGCTTCCTGCCCGTGGCGGGCGAGACGCATATACCCCTGAGCGCTGCGCCGGCTGGCGGGGAAGTGCTCGTCGAGCCAGGCCCCCCATCCGCCGTGGCCGACCTGGGCCTTGGCTTCGAGCAGCAGCTCCCCGCAGCGCACGGCGTGCTCGACCGCCGAGGCGAACGCCTCCTGCGCCTGCTCGTGCTCAGCGCGGATCTCGCCGGCGAGCCTTGTCGCGAGC
>JBPCRE010000195.1:0-9052 GCA_050997195.1 Thermoleophilaceae bacterium | reverse complement strand
GCTACGGCTACGTGAAGGAGTACCCGGTGGAGCGCATGATGCGCGACGCCAAGATCACCCAGATCTACGAGGGCACGCAGGAGATCCAGCGCCTCGTGGTCTCGCGCGCGACGCTGCGCTAGCCGCGTCGCGACTCTGTCGGGAGGGCTCGCCGGAGGCCGAGCAGCGCCCACGCCGCCAGCGTGGCTCCGTCCTTGACCACGCCGCTGCGCAGCATGGTCTCGAAGGCCTCGAGCGGAAAGCGCCTGGACACGAGGTCGAGCTCCTCCTCCTCCGGGGCAGGCAGCCCGTGGCGGAGGTGGGTCGCGAGGAACACGTCCATGCCCTGGGTCGAGAAGCCGTAGGCCTGGTAGAGGTGGCCGAGGTGCTCGAGAGAGCCGGCCTCGATGCCGGTCTCCTCCCGCAGCTCACCGCGGGCCACCTCGGCGGGCTCGGCGTCGGGCCGGTCCGGCCACGAGCCCTGCGGCAGCTCCCAGAAGCGGGCGCCCACGGGGTAGCGGTACTGCTCGACCAGCCAGATCGCCTCGTTCTCGATGGCGAGGACGACCACGAAGTCGCTCTTCTCACGACGCCGTAGACGCCCTCCGAGCCGTCGGGGCGCACGAACGCGTCCTCGCGCACGGCCATCCATCGGTTCTCGTAGACGGTACGGGTGGCGGTGGTGCGCGGTGGAGGCGGGCTCGGGTCGCTCATGCCCGCCATTGATAGGCGGAGGATCGGACCCCTCGGCACACGGCTATAGCCTCACCGCCCCATGGCGCTTACCTCAGCCCGAGCACTCGCCGAGCGCCTGCTGGCACGACGGGGCCTCGAGATCCGCCGGGCGGGGAAGGGGCCGCGGCGTACCCTCGGCGAGGTGCTCGCCCACGTGACCGGCCTCGGGCTTCGCCCCGGGGCGGTGATCGATGTCGGGGTGGGCTACGGGACGCCGGAGCTCTACGCGCCGTTTCCGACGGCACGCCACCTGCTCGTCGAGCCGTTGCGTGAGTACGAGCCGCAGCTCAGGCCCGTCGCGGAGAGAATCGGCGCGGCGGTGGTGTATGCGGCGGCGGGCGCCGAGCCCGGTGAGACCACGATCCACGTGCACCGCGCGCCCACTCTCTCCTCGATCCACGACGCCGGACGGGGGGACGCCGCCGCCACGGTGGCCCGGACCGTGTCGGTCGTGCGGGTGGACGAGCTGGTCCGAGAGCGCGGGCTCCCCGGGCCGTATGTGCTGAAGGTCGACGTGGAGGGCGCGGAGCTCGAGGTGGTGGCCGGTGCCGAGGGGCTCCTCGGGCAGACCGAGCTCGTGCTCCTCGAGACCTCGCTCTTCCGCCACCTCGGAGAGAACCCGGAGCTGGCCGACGTCGTGGCCGCGATGGGCGAGCGCGGATTCGCTCCTTACGACATATACGGTGGCCACCTGCGGCCCAGCGACGGCGCACTGGCCCAGGTGGACGTGGCCTTCGTCCGGGAGGACGGGCGCTTCCGTCGCGATCACGCGTACGCCACTCCGGAGCAGGCCGAGCGGCTCTACGCGAGCTGGGGGTTCTGAGCCTGGATCCGCCGATCCCGTCCGCCGGTGGCGTCAGTCCCACTGGTAGGGCAGGAACTTCCCGTTCATGGTGATGACCACGCGGGGCCCGCTCTCGTCGTCGACGCGCTGGAGGTCGAGATTGAAGGTGATGGCGCTCATGATCCCGTCGCCGAAGTCCTCGTTGATCAGCTCCTTGAGCGTGGGGCCGTAGACCTGGAGGACCTCGTAGAAGCGGTACATCGTGGGATCGACGGGGACGGTCGTGTCGAGGGCGCCGCGGACGGGGATGGCCTGCAGGGCCGCGATCACCTCCTCGTCGAGCCCGAGCGCCTCGGTCGCCGCTCCGGCCTCCTCCGCCGACATGGGATGCTGGCCCATCAGGGCGGCGACGACCCACGGCCTGGGGCGGCCCACCCGCTCCGCCACCTCAGCCCAGGTGATCCCTCGCGCCGTCTTCGCGTCGAGCACCGCCTGTGTTGCCTCGGGCCGGGTCATCTCTTTGCTCCTTCGGTCGGGTGGGGCTCCGGGCAGGCGGAGCTCTGTCTCGCGGTGGGCGATCCTACGCGCCGGTGCCCTTCTGTGCGGTAGCTTCCGCTGCCCGATGAAGCGAGTCTCCGCGCGCATCCTCGTTCTCGTCGCCTGCCTTACGACGGCCGGGGCGTTGGCCGCCGTCGCCCAGGCCCAGATCTCTCCGGGAGATCTCGACAAGCAGGTGTTCGCCTCTGTCACCGCCTTCACTGGGGACCCGAGCCGCACGTTCGTGACCGAGGTAAGCCGGACCGGGCCGAACAGTCTGCGCGCACGGTTCTCCGAGGCCGACGCCTCCGGCTCGGCGCCCTCCCGGCGGCTGATCGTCGAGACGTCGGTGCCGCTGGGGACCGATCGGATGGTCGAGCGTGAGGGCGGCGCCTTCATCCAGAGAACCCGCCAGTGCTTCCTCGCCGTGCTCCGTGGCGGGTCGGTCGAGATTCGCTCCCTCGACACCGTGGATCCCGACGCGGCTTCGAGCGGCGGGTTCGACGCCCAGAGCGGACGCTTCTGCGCGGCGCCCCAGCCCGCCGACGTGGCCGGCCTCCCGGGTGAGCCCGCCGTGGGGCCGAGGGGCTACCTCGTCGGGCGCTCGGGCTCCGGGACGGCGTCACGCACCTTCGGCCGGCCCCTCTATGAACCGCGGACCATGCGCACCCGCGCCGGCGTGCTGTTGGTCCGCGTCCGGTGGCGCGGCTGGGCCCGGCCGACGACCGTGGGCCGGGGGAACGTGCGCGTCAACGCCCGTGGCCGCTTCTCCCGCTCGCTCAACTCGCGCGGTGACTTCCGGCGGGCCCGCGGCGCTCGCATCACCCTGTCCGGGCTCACTCGCGGCGTGTGTCGCGGCCGTCCGGCCATCTTCTACACCCAAGCCCGCATCCTGTACCCGCGCGGTGTGGGGCTCCCGCGTCGGCAGACGCTGCGCCTGGCCGCGACCTGCGAGCGGGGGTAGGCGGGCCCGTCGAGGCGGAGCGGGCCGCTCGTCCGCTTCTGGCAGGCGACGATGCTCAGCCGCTGGGCGGCCCATCGTCCGCTGAGGGAGGCTCGCCGGTGGAGGGAGCCTCGGACGGTGGTGCGGGCTCGATCCGCTCCTCCGGGGGGTGGCCGTTCGCCGTCCGTGCGTCGCCGGACCGCGCGCTGCTCCCATCGGCCGCCTCCCGTTCGGCGGGCTCCCCATCGCGTGGCTCCCGTTCGAGCGGGAGCCCGGTCCCCTCTCCGACCGGCTCCAGGCCGCTCGGGGCCGGGGTGCCCCGGTACCGCTCCCGAGCGCCCTGCGCGAGTCGATCGGCCTCCCGCCGGCGCCGATCGAGGTAGGCCTCGGCCTCCCGCTCGGCCCGCTCGCGGATCACGGCGGCCTCCTGCTCCGCCTCGCTACGGGCCTCGCGCAGGAGGTCCTCGCGCTCGGCGCGCGCGTCGGCGGCCACCCGATCGGCCTCCGCCCGTGCCTCGCTGCGCGTGTGCCCCGCCTCCTGGCGGGCCTCGGCCGTGAGGCGATCGGCCTCCGCGCGGGGAGCGCGAATGAGCCGCTCGACCTCCGCGTGTGCGTGCTCCAGCGCGCGGCCGGTCTCCTCCTCGGTCGCGGCCCGGCGAGCCTCGGCGTCCTCCGCGCTCGTGCGCATCTCGGCCTCGGCGGTCGCGCGCGCGTCGTTGTTCAGCTCCTCGGCCTCCGCCCGCGCGGCGGCCACGGTGGCCGACGCCTCCGCCTGCGCCGCCGCCACGACCGCCTCGGCCTCCTCCTGGCTCGCGCGAGCCCTCTCGCTCGCGGCCCGCTCGACCTCCCGGCGCGTCTCGTCCGCGGCGTCGATCTCGGCCTGGCCCTGAGCGCGGAGCTCGAGGACGCGCGCGGAGAGCTCGCCCTGCTCGCGCTCCGCGGCCTTCCGGGCCTGCTCGGCCTCCACGTGCGCGGCCTGCACCAGCTCGCGGGCCTCGCGCTCGGCGCCCGCCCGGGTCTCCCGCGCCTCGGCGCCGGCGGTCTCCCTGACCTCCGCGGCGTCGGACCGTGATGCGGCGTGGAGCTGCTGCGCCTCAGCTTCGGCCGCCGCCACGATCTCCAGCGCGGTGCTGCGCGCTCCCTCGGTCAGCTCCTGCGCCTCGCGGCGGCCGGCTTCGAGCTCGCTTCGCGCCGCCGCGCGCTCCCGCTCGTCCTGCTCTCGAGCGCTCTCTGCCTCGGCGCGGGCCGCCGCCGAGCGTCGCTCGAGCTCTTCTCGCTCCCCCGCCAGGCGCTTCTCGGACTCCTGCACGTGAGCCTCGGCCACGCGCTCGAGACCGCCGCTCGAGAACCAACCCGCAACCGTCTCGAGGTGGCGATCGACCTCCGCCGGGTCGTAGCCCCGCAGGGCCCGCCGAAAGTCGCCGCGAACGATGTAGAGCGAGTAGTACGCCTGCGCGCGCTGGCGCACCTCGGGAGGAGGCTGCGGACGGTCGTTGGGAAGGCTGCTCATGGCGAGGCGCCCGCGATCCTGGGCGTACGGTCTCCATTCGGACCCTCGACCCCGTTTACCTTCTCGCCGAATCGACGCGAGCCTCTCCGGGGCGGCTCAGCCGGTCGGGTCGAGCTCGAACAGGGACCACACCGCCGGCACGGCGTCCGGCGGGGCGTCCACGTCGAGCACAAGCGCATCCGGTTCGCGGCGCGCTTCCCAGGTGGCGAAGCCGCAGCACTCGCGCTCGGCTAGCGCGAGCGCGCGAAGCTCGGACTCGACGGCGCTTCTCGCCTCGAATCGAAGCTGCGCTCCCGTCGCCGTCGCGCGCTTCTCGACGAGGGCCCGGTGGCCGAGGGCGAGCCAGCGATCGCGTCGCGGACCCTGTTCGGCCGGGCCGAGCGTGCACGCCACGGGGAGCGGCTGTGGCGGGAGGTCGCTCATGGGGTGCCCGATCCTCTCACGGCCCACCCGCGGGGCGGATCGGCGCCGCCCGCTCGAGGTGCGCGCCCAACCGCGCCACCGCGCCCGTCAGGTCCTTCTCGATGGCGCGATCCTCGATGATGCCGTCCGCGCCGATGGCGCCGCGCGGGACGGGAACGCGCAGACAGGCGGTCTCGACGATCTCGGCCCCGGTGTAGCCGAGCACCTTCCGAAGCGAGTCGTGGGCGTCCCCGCCCCCGGTCGGCGCAGCGGCGCCGGACACGTTGAGCCAGGCCACCGGCTTCCCGTAGATCTCTCCTCCTCCCACCGTCCAGTCGAGGAGATTCTTGAACGAGCCGGGGAGCGCTCCGGCGTACTCGGGCGTGGAGAGAAGGAGGGCGTCGGCGTCGCCGATGTGCCCCCGGAGATCCGCAACGGCGGGGTGCACGGAGGCCCCCTCCGCGTCGTCGTCGGGGTTGAAGTGCGGCAGCGCGCCGAGACCCTGGTAGAGCACCGCCGTGATCCCGTCGTGGACCGTGGCCTGCACCGTCCGCAGCGCCGCGGTGTTGGTCGAGCCCGCCCGCAGGCTGCCCGAGATCAGCAGTAGGCGGAGCTCCGGCCTCAAGGCGTCCATCGGGAGCCACTCATGGGGTTGAGGCGGGGTCCGGCCAACGTCCTGAAGCCCTCGCGCCAGCTCGCGTACCGCGGCGTCCAGCCGAGCTCGCGCTTGGCTTTGGCGTTCGAGGCGCCCCGGATGGAGGTCATCATCTCCAGCCCGTGCTCGCCGGCCGCCGCCCGGCCGACCCACGCGGGAACGTGCAGCGGCGGCTTCGCGCCGAGGACCTCGGCCAGGTACGGCAGCCACTCGTGCACCGGCGCCGGCTCGTCGTCGACCACGTTGTAGATGCCGGCGGGCCCGTGCTCGATCGCCGCGAGGGTCGCGGCGGCGGCATCGTCGATGTGGACGACCGACCACACCCCGGTCCCCCCGCCGACGATCGGCCAGCGCCGCTTGCGCACGAGCGCGGTGTGCTCGCCGTCCGGGGCGAGCGACGTCCCGGGACCGTAGAAGCCGCCGTAGCGCAGAACGAGGCCCTCGATGTCGTCCGCCCCGCCCACGGCATTCTCCAGATGGCGGATGGCCTCGAGCGTGGTTCGAAGCGCCGGCGGCGGGTGCGGGTCGAGCGGGTCCTCCTCGGTCTTGACCGGTCCCCCGGTTCGCGCGAAGGGCCACCCCGCGAAGCTCTGGGCCACGAACCGCCGCGCGCCGGCGGCCTGCGCCGCCTCGAGCAGGTTGTCGGTGCCCCGCGTGCGCAGCTCGTTGGTGCGCGCGAAGGTCTGCTCGAAGTGGCGCATGTCGAGGCCGCCGGCCAGCGCCGTCATCTCGTGGACGACGACGTCCGGTCCGATCCGGCGCACCGCCGCGACCACCGCCTCGCGGTCGAGCCCGTCGGCCACGACGGGGGTGGCACCGGCCGCTCGCAGCGGCCCGTCGCGTCCCGGCGTGTGTGTCAGGGCGCTCACGTCGTGCCCGCGATCGACGAGCAGGGGCACGAGGCGACGGCCGATGGCGCCGGTGGCGCCCGCGACGAAGACCCTCACGCTCGTTCTCGAGACCTAGTCAGCATTAGGTACTCGCCGCACTTTACACCGAACGACGACTAGGTTGTCTCACCGTGAGCGCCGACCCACCGCCCGAAGCGCGAAAGCGCGTGACCGGAGCGGAGCGTCGGGCGCGCATCCTCGCCGCCGCGGACCGGCTCTTCGGAGCAAACGACTACGCCCGGGTGCCCATCGGTGTCATCGCTGAGGCCGCGGGCGTCTCTCCTCCCGTCGTCTACGACCACTTCGCGTCGAAGCAGGAGCTCTACGGCGAGCTCCTGGCCACGCAGGCAGAGCGCCTCGTGGCCGCCACCACCCTCGTCGAGCCCGCGGCAACCCTCGCCCACGCGGTACACGCCAACGTGGAGGCCTTCTTCGCGTTCGTCGAGGAGCACCCCGGCGCGTGGCGCATGCTGTTTCGGGACGCGCCGTCCGATCCGGAGATCGGGGCCGTCCACCGCCAGATCCAGGCGGCGGCAACCGCACGGCTGGCCGAGACGGTGGTCGCCCGGGCCGGGCACCTGGCGTTGAGCACCGAGGTTCCGGACGAGCAGGCGTCGCTCATGCTCGCGGAGCTCGGCAAGTCGGCGCTGAACGGTCTCGCCGCGTGGTGGTGGGCCCACCCCGAGGTCAACCGGGCGACGGTCGTGGCCGTCGCCTACGACCTCCTCTGGAACGGCATCGCCGGCCTGTCCGGCGACGGGTGAGCGGGGCGTCGCACGACATCTCCGGCCTCCCGGCGCGGCCAGGAGCAGGGCTCTGCGCGCGATGCGGATGAGAGGACTCGAACCTCCACGGGGTCTCTCCCACACGGACCTGAAATGTGTGCAGGGGGGTGAGCCTAGGACGGATCCCGCTTGCTAGAGCGGTTTCGGTCTTCTGAGTTCGGGTCGGTTTCGCTCAGATTGATGCCCAATTGATGCCCGCTCGGAGCGAACGCCCGCTCGACCAGCTCCGCCTCGTGGGCGCCGGGCTGGTAGTCGGCGTAGACGAGGGTGGTCTTGAAGTCCCGGTGGCCCATCCACTCCTGCAGGGTGCGCAGCGGCACCCCGGCGGCGGCCATGCGGGTCCCGAAGGTGTGGCGCAGGTCGTGGAAGCGCACCGGCCGCACCCCGGCGGCCCTTAGCCACTTCTTGTAGCGGCGGCTGAGGTCCGAGTGGTCGAGCACCGAGCCGAGCTCGGGATGCGCGAAGACGAGATCGTCGTCGAAGCGGTAGGCCGAGCGCTGGTGGTGGCGGTCGAGCTCGCCGGCGACCCGATCGGCCAGCGGCACCGCGCGGCTAGAGCGCTTGGTCTTCGGCGTGCCCCACTCGCCCCGCACGTAGTTGCGGCGCACCCGCACCCGCGCCACGGGCCAGTCGATGTCGCGCCAGCGAAGGGCGATCAGCTCGGCCTGGCGCAGGCCGGTCATGGCGGCGGTGAGGTAGAGCGCGCGGTCGGTCGGGCCGAGGGGACGCTCGAGGTCGACCGCGGCCAGGAGAGCCTCGAGCTCGCCCTGATCGAGGAAGCGGATCTCGGGATCGCCGTCCTCGGTCCCCGGCTTGTCGACGAGCTTGCAGGGGTTGCGCGAGCACCAGCCGCGGCGCAGCCCGAACTCGAAGACCGAGTGCAGGAAGCCGAGGACGTTCAGCGTCATCTTGGGTGCCTGGCCCTCGCGGCGCTTGAGCGCGATCAGCCGCTCGACGTCGGCGGGCTCGACCCGGTGCAGGGCGGTGGTGCCGAAGTGGGGCACGAGGTGGGTGGCAAGCAGCGAGCGGTAGCTGCGGATGGTGGCCGGCTTGCGCCCGAGGACCTCGAGGTGGGCGACCAGGCGCTCGCCGGCCTCGCCGACGCTTAGCCGGTCGTGGGTGCTCACCACGGCGACGACGCTCTCCCGCAGGCGACGGAGCTCGCGCTCGGCCTGGGCCCTCGTCAGCCCCTCGCGCGAGCCCGGGGCCCGCGTCGGACCGACCTTTCGCTTGACGAGGCGTCCGTCGACCCGGAACTGCGCGTACCACGCGCCGTGGTTGACAAAGAGCGATCCGGTCCCGTGCGGACGACGTGCGGCCATCGGCTCACCTTACGCTCGGGACCGGGCAGCAGGTCGTCCCCAAGCGGAGCCGCCCGGATGTGGTCCAGGCGGTCGCGGGTTCAAGTCCCGTCGCTCACCCCTCAGAGGTAGCTGGAAAGACGCGCTTTTCTGTAGGTCTGGTGATTGGCACCACCGCGCTGAGCTACCAATGAGCTACCAATCTGTTCGGTGAAGTAGGGCGTCCACGCCCTCCGCGCACGAGGCCGATCGCCGGTTTCTCACCCAGTCGTCCGAGTTCTGCACTTCGTTGTCCTTGCTGACGGCCGCTTTCTTTCGAGCAACAGGGGCGCGTCGATAGCCGGAGGTGGTTGCCCCTCGTCGTCCGAGGGTGAAGGGATCGGCGCGACGTTCTGTCTCGCTATCGCTTGGCGCCGGGACCGATAGCTGCTCGACGCAGTCGTTCCGATCACCTACAGCGTGGATGGTGAGTCAATGCACCACGCACTGCGCTTCTACAAGGACGGGGTCGACCAGGTGCGGCAGTACGCG
>JBPCRE010000051.1:0-13529 GCA_050997195.1 Thermoleophilaceae bacterium | reverse complement strand
GTGGCCCGTGCCGGCATCAACTTCGCCGACACCCACACTCGCGAAAACTCCTACCTCGCCGAGCAGCAGCTCCCGCTCACCCCCGGCTCCGAGGTGGCCGGGACCGTGGAGCGCTCGTCCGAGGGGTTCGAGCGCGGCCAGCGGGTGGCCTCCCTGGTGTCCGGCGGCGGATACGCCGAGTTCGCTCTCGCGCCGGCGGCCTCCACCTTCCCGATCCCCGACGGGGTGGAGGACGGCGCCGCGCTGGCCCTCCTGCTCCAGGGCCTCACCGCGTGGCATCTACTCCGGACCTCGGCCAAGCTCGCGAAGGGCGAGACGGTGGTGATCCACGCCGCGGGCGGCGGGGTGGGCTCGCTGGCCGTGCAGCTCGCCAAGCGCTTCGGCGCCGGCCGGGTGATCGCGAGCGCGAGCACCGAGGAGAAGCGCTCCCTCGCGGAGGAGCTCGGCGCCGACGTGGCCGTGGACGCCAAGGCGGAGGACCTGAACGCGGCGCTTCGAGAGGCCAACGGCGGCGAGAAGGTGGACGTGGTGCTCGAGATGGCCGGAGGCTCGGTGTTCGAGCACTCGCTGAAGGCGCTGGCGCCCTTCGGTCGCCTCGTGACCTACGGGATGGCCGGCCGGGAGCAGGTGCAGGTCTCGAACGCTCGGCTCATGCGGACGAGCACCGCCGTGGTGGGCTTCTGGCTCGCGCACTGCTTCGCCCACCGGGAGATGATGGAGCCACCGCTGCGCGAGCTCTTCGGGCTGGTGGCCGCCGGCGAGCTGCGCACGATCGTGGGCGAGACCTACCCGCTGTCGGAGGTGGGGCGCGCCCACGAGGACATCCAGGGGCGCGGCACCAGCGGGAAGCTCCTGCTGGATCCGGCAGCGTAACGCCTGGATCCACCGATCTGAGCGACCCCGGGCGAACGCCACCCGTCATGGGCGTGGCGCAGGCGGGGACCGTTGGGGCCAAGGCCTGACTTTCACCGCCCGGTAACGCCTCGGTCACATCGCCCTGCCGCTCGGTTGCCATCGTCGCGTGAGCCATCCCGCGCCAACGCGTCACCCAAGGAGGGCTCGTGCCCACTCCCATCTCCCTGCGTCTCCGCCCGACCGCGGCCATCCTCGCCGTGCTCGCATTGCTGACCATCGCACTGTTGCCCCCCGGCGCCCGCGCCGAGCCTCAGGCGCCCGACCGCGAGCTGAGCGTGATGACCTACAACATCCACGTCGGCATCGGCGAGGACGACCGCCTCGACCTCCAGCGGACCGCCGACCAGATCCGCTCCAGCGGCGCCGAGGTGGCGGGGCTGCAGGAGGTCGACCGTCACTGGGCGCAGCGCAGCGACTTCGTCGACCAGGCGCAGTGGCTCGCCCGCGAGCTGAACATGCACGTCGTCTATGGCGCCAACCTCGACCGTGACCCACTGTCCCCCGGCCAGCCGCGCCGCCAGTACGGGACCGCGATCCTCTCCGCCCATCCCATCCTGTCCTCGCGCAACACCCTGCTGCCCCGGCCCCAGGGCGGTGAGCAGCGCGGACTGCTCGAGGCGGTCGTCAACGTGCGCGGAGTCCGGGTGCGGATCGCCAACACGCACTTGCAGCACAACAGCGCGGTCGAGCGCGCCGCCCAAGTGGAGGCGATCATGGAGCTGCTGGCCGGCTCCAGGGAGCCGGTCGTGCTGACCGGCGACCTCAACGCGCGCCCGAACGACCCGGAGATCGCGCCACTCTCCACGCGCTACGACGATGCCTGGGTCGAGGGCGGCGAGGGCGACGGCTTCACCTTCTCCGCCGCGAATCCGAGCAGCCGCATCGACTACATCTTCGTTTCGCCGGAAATCGCCGTCGAGTCCGCGACGGTGCTCGACTCGACCGCCTCCGACCACCTGCCGGTCGTCGCCGAGCTCGAGCTGCCCGGCCGACTCGTCGGCAATCCTGACTCGCGCGCCGCCGCGGCGCGCGACGGGGCCGGCTCGTGAGCGCGATCCGGCAGCTCCACGGTTGCGGACCTGCTCACTCGAGACGGAAGCGCTACTACGGGGAGACGGCGGAGGCGGGCTCGTCGCGTCACTCGGCCGTCACCCAGCCCCTGCGCATTGCGTGAACGTTGTCGACCGAGGCGACTCTTTCACCGCCCGGTAACGCCTCGGTCACATCGTCCTGCCGCTCGGCTGCCAGGGTCGAGGGGTCGCTGAGCAAACGCGCCGCGAGGCGCTGGCGCCGAGACACCGAACGCCGCCGACCAAGTCGCCAACACCGAAACGGAGGCACCAATCGTGACCACGCTCGATCGTCGCCAATTCTTCCGCCGCGGAGCCGTCGGGGCCGGCAGCCTGTCGGCCTTCGGCGGTCTTCAGCTCCTCGCGGCGCGCGCCGCCGAGGCCAAGCGGGATGGCAAGAACCGGGACGACCTCACCGCCCCCGACAACGGTGGCTACGGCCCGCTCCAGCCCGACCCGGTGCTGGCGCTGCCCGCCGGCTTCAGCTACGTACGCTTCGGCGAGACCGGCGAGCCGATGAGCGACGGCACCCCCACCCCGGGCCGCCACGACGGCATGGCCGCGTTCCCGGGCGAGGGCAGCACGGTGCGCCTCGTACGCAACCACGAGCAGTCGGGCGGCGCCCCCTTCGGTGCTCCCGCCTACGACGAGACCGCCGCGGGCGGTACGACGAACCTGGTCTACGACACCGCCGAGCGGAGGCTCGTCGAGAGCTACGCGAGCCTCACGGGCACCGTCCGCAACTGCGCCGGCGGCCCGACGCCCTCGGGCTCGTGGCTCTCCTGCGAGGAGACCACCAACCAGGGGGAGGAGCCGCACGGCTACATCTTCGAGGTCGATGCGGGCGCCACCTCGCCGGTCGATCCCGAGCCCCTCAAGGCCATGGGCCGCTTCGTCCACGAGGCCGTCGCGGTCGATCCGGCGAGCGGCATCGTCTACGAGACCGAGGATCGCGGCAGCTCCGGCCTCTACCGCTTCCTGCCCAACGATCCCGGAAACCTCGCCGCCGGCGGCCGGCTGCAGATGCTGGCCATCAAGGGCCGGCCGAACTACGACACCCGCACCGGCCAGCGGGTCGGCAAGCCCCTGCCCGTCACCTGGGTCGACATCGACGATCCCGACCCGCCCGCGGCGGCGGCGAACCCAACCGCCGTCTACGAGCAGGGCTTCGCGAAGGGCGGGGCCACCTTCGCCCGCCTCGAGGGCGCCTGGTACGGCGACGGAAGCATCTTCGTCAACTCGACGAGCGGCGGGGACTCCCGCCTCGGCCAGGTGTGGGAGTACCGCCCCCGCGGGCGCTCCGGCGGCCAGCTCATCCTGGTCTTCGAGTCGCCGGACCCCGAGCTGCTCCAGAGCCCCGACAACATCACCGTCTCGCCCCGCGGCGGCCTCCTCCTGTGCGAGGACGGCGGCGGCACCGACTTCCTGCGCGGCGTGACACAAGAGGGCCGGATCTTCGACTTCGCGCGGAACGAGTCCAACTCGAGCGAGTTCGCAGGGGCCACGTTCAGCCCGGACGGCAACACGCTGTTCGTGAACGTGCAGTCGCCGGGGATCAGCTTCGCGATCACCGGGCCATTCGAGCGCGGGGAGCTCTAGACCCGACGCCAACTGACAGAAGGGAAGGACACGAGCGCAATGGACCCTCACGACAACGTACATGCGGACCGGCGCGTCAGCCGCCGGCAGTTCATCGGCGCGGGTGGAGCGCTCGCGGTAGCGCTCACGCTTCACCTGCGGGGGGTGGCGAGCGCGGCCCCTGGCGATGCCGGCTTCGCGTTCGGCTTGGTCGCCGACCCGCAGTACTGCGACTGCCCCGACCGGCGCACCCGCCACTACCGGGCGTCGCTGGACAAGCTCGCGGAGGCGGCCCGGACCTTCAACGCGAGCGATCTCTCGTTCACGGCCCAGGTCGGGGACATCATCGACCGCGATGAGGCCAGCTTCGGCGAGATCCTCCCGGTCTTCGAGCAGGTGAGGGGGCCCAAGCACCACGTTCTCGGCAACCACGACTTCCCGATCCCCGCCGACGAGGTCGTCGCGCGCCTGGGCATGCCCGGCCGGTACTACCACTTCCGGCGGGAGGGCTGGCGTTTCATC
The DNA here is from genome assembly GCA_050997195.1 of Thermoleophilaceae bacterium. Lineage (GTDB taxonomy): Bacteria > Actinomycetota > Thermoleophilia > Solirubrobacterales > Thermoleophilaceae > JACCZP01. Next base: position 9,444 of record JBPCRE010000051.1, on the reverse strand, counting down.
GTGCTCGACACGAGCGACGTCAGCCTCCACGCCAATCCGCCGGGCTCCGAGAAGTACGAGCTGGCCGAGGCGATCCTGGCCGACCTCGAGCGCCGCGGGGCCGTGAACGCCAAGGCGTTCAACGGCGCCGTCGGGGACGAGCAGCTGGCCTGGCTGCGCCACGCGCTCGCCGGCGCCGCGCGGAGGGGCGAGAAGGCCATCGTCCTCTCGCACATGCCCGTCCACCCCAAGGGCCCGCACAACGCGTGGAACGACGATGCCCTGATCGACGTTCTGGAGTCCCACGGCAACGTGGTCGCCTACTTCAACGGCCACAACCATCAGGGCAACTTCGGGGAGCGCAACGCCATCCACTACGTCAACCTCCACGGCATGGTGGAGCTCGACACCAACGCGTACGCGATCGTGCGGGTCCGTCCCGGGCGGCTGGAGATCGACGGCTACGGCCGGGAGCCCGACCGCGTCCTGGAGTTCGCGACGAGCCAGGTGGCCGCGTAGACCGGCCGGAGCTGCACCGTGAAAGCAAGCAGAAGCAGTCGCACTCGCGTAAATTCGTCAACCACGGCTGGGGCTACGTGCGCGTCGACCTTACCCGCGAACCGCTGCGTGCCGACTACAGGGTCGTGGACACGGTCCCCGAGCCGACGTCGCCTATAAGCATGCTGGAGTCGTTCGTGATCGAGGACGGCCGCAGGGGCGTTCAGATCGCTTAGAACCGGTCCGGTAGGACGCCACCTCCGCACGCGGGGTCATGTCACCTTGCGGGTGGCCTTTCCGGCGTTCGCTCAGGCCCTTCTGGAACAGCCCCCGAGCCGCGCCCGCGGGCCACTCGACCGCGCGGTCCCCCCGGCGGCCGAGTAGTCTCGGAGCTCAGTGACGACGTTTACCGAGCTCGGCCTCTCCGAGCCCCTCCTCGAAGCCCTCCGGCGCCTCGGATACGAGGACCCCACCCCGATCCAGGAGCAGGCCATCCCCGAGCTCCTGGCCGGCAAGGACGTGATCGGCCAGGCGCAGACCGGCACCGGCAAGACCGCGGCGTTCGGGCTGCCCATGCTCCAGTTCGTGGATCCGGAGGACCCTGAGGTCCAGGCGCTCGTGCTCACCCCCACCCGGGAGCTCTGCATCCAGGTGACCCAGGCCATCCGCGCCTACGGCGAGCGCCGGGATGTGAGCGTGGTGGCCGTGTTCGGCGGTGCCCCCATTCGCTCCCAGGTGGCCCAGCTGAAGGCCGGTGCCCAGGTGGTGGTGGGCACCGTGGGCCGCGTGATGGACCTCATGAACCGCCACGATCTCGTGCTCACCTCGGCTCGCTACATGGTGCTCGACGAGGCCGACGAGATGCTGGACCTCGGCTTCCTCGAGGACGTGGAGACCATCCTCTCCCGCGCGCCCTCCGGGCGCCAGACCGCCCTCTTCTCGGCCACGATGCCGCCCGAGATCAAGCGCCTGGCCGAGAGCCGGATGTACGACCCGGTGACCATCAAGGTGCAGGCGGCCACCCTCACCATCGACACGGTGGAGCACTTCCACGTCGAGGTGACCGACCGCGAGAAGGCCACGGTGCTCGCCGACGTGATCGAGCGCGAGCAGCCCGACCAGGCCATCGTCTTCGTGCGGACGAAGATCGGCGTGGACCGTCTGGCGCGCTCGCTCGGCGACAAGGGCGTGCGCGTCAAGGCCCTGCACGGCGACATGTCCCAGGGCACTCGCGACGGGGTCATGCTGGCGTTCAAGAACGGGCGTGAGCGCGTGCTCGTGGCCACCGACGTGGCCGCCCGCGGCCTCGACATCTCGGGCGTGACCCACGTCGTGAACTACGACCTGCCGAACTCACCGGAGATCTACGTGCACCGCATCGGTCGGACGGGGCGCGTGGGGCGCTCGGGTCGGGCCATCACCCTGATCACCGCCAAGCAGCGCCCCGACCTCGAGGCCATCGAGCGCCACTCCTCGATCACCATCGGGCCGTGGAGCACCAACGGCGAGGCGCCGAAGCCGGCGCGCGGGAGCCGGACGCCTCGTACGCGTGCCGCCGCGGAGAACGGGGCACCGCCGCATGAGGCGTCGCGGGTGTCGGCAGGCGAGGGAGCGGCCGAGGCGGAGAATGCACCCGCCCCGCCGGAGCCGGAGGTCGCTCCCCAGCCGGAGGCCGAGATCGTGGCCGAGGTGAGCGAGGAATCCGCCGACTCCGCCGCCGCGGCGGATGTGTCCCCCCGGCGCGAGCGCTCTCAGGTGCGGAGACCCCGTCACACCAAGCCGCGGCGCGCGATCGAGGGAGTGCCGCGCACGACGCTGGTGTTCGCCGCGGGCCGCGTGCAGGGACTCGACCCCGCCGACCTCGTCGGCGCCGTGGTGGAGGGCTCGGGCCTCGACGGCGAGGACGTGACCGCGGTGCGGGTCCTCGAGCGCTTCTCGCTGGCCGAGGTACCGGCGGACCGGGCCGAGGAGGTTGTTCGAAAGGTGGCCGGCAGCGACGTCCGGGGCGTGGCGCTCCGGCTGGAGGTGGCACGAAGATGAGCGAGGCAACGCTTCACACCAACCACGGCGCGATCGGGGTCGAGCTCTTCGACGACGACGCGCCGAAGGCGGTCGAGAACTTCCGCCGCCTCTCCTCGGAGGGCTTCTACGACGGGCTCATATTCCACCGGGTCATCCCCGAGTTCATGATCCAGGGCGGCGATCCCAAGGGCACCGGCACGGGCGGCCCCGGCTACACCTTCGAGGACGAGTTCAACGACCACAAGGTCGTGCGCGGCGCGCTCGCCATGGCCAACTCCGGCCCGAACACCAACGGCTCGCAGTTCTTCGTGGTCACCGCCGCGGCCGCGCCGTGGCTCGACGGCAAGCACACGGTGTTCGGGCAGGTGAGCACCGGCATGGACGCCGTCGACGCCATCGAGGGGACGCCCATCGGCCCCGGCGACCGCCCGAGCCAGGACGCCGTGATCGAGCGCGTCGAGCTCGATCCCTAGGGCTGGGCATGGCCACCATGGAGCAGCAGCGCACAGGGCCCGGGTCGAACGGCTCGGTGCCCGAGACCATCATCGTCGAGAACCCCGCCACGGGCGAGAGGGTCGGTGAGGTGCCGAAGCTCGACGCCGCAGCCGTCGCCGAGCTCGTCGAGCGCTCGCGCACCGCGCAGCCCATCTGGAGCTCACTCGGGTTCGACGGGCGCGCCGCCATGATGCGGGACCTCCGCTCCTGGATCGTCGAGAACCGCGCGCGCGTGGTGGACACCATCGTCTCCGAGAGCGGCAAGACCCGCGAGGACGCGCAGCTCGCGGAGCTCGTGTACGCCGCCGACGCGCTCGGCTTCTGGGCCAAGAACGCCCCGAAGTACCTGAAGGACCAGCGCGAGCGCCCCCACTCCCCGTTCTTGCTCGGTCGCAAGCTCGTCCAGCGCTACCGCCCCTACGGCGTGGTCGGAGTGATCGGTCCCTGGAACTACCCGCTGACCAACAACTTCGGCGACTGCATCCCGGCGCTCATGGCCGGCAACACCGTGATTCTCAAACCGCCGTCGGCCACGCCCCTCACCTCGCTGCTGATGGCCGATGGCCTCAGGGAGATCGGCCTGCCCGAGGACGTGTTCCTCGTGGCCACGGGCAGCGGCGGGGAGGCCGGCAACGCGCTCGTGGACCATGCCGACATGATCATGTTCACCGGCTCCACCGAGGTGGGCAAGGAGCTCATTGCTCGCGCCTCCAAGCGCCTGACGCCCATCTCGCTCGAGCTCGGCGGCAAGGACCCGATGCTCGTGCTCGAGGATGCCGACCTCGAGCGGGCGGCCAACGCCGCCGTGTACTACTCGTTCTCGAACTCGGGACAGACGTGCATCTCCATCGAGCGGGTCTACGCCCACGAGGCCATCCACGACGAGTTCGTGGCCAAGGTCGTCGAGAAGACGCGCGGGCTGAGGCAGGGCAAGCCGGAGGGCATGGGCTCGGTCGAGGTGGGAGCGATCACCGTGGAGCCGCAGATGGAGATCCTCGAGCGGCACGTGAGCGACGCCCGGAAGAAGGGCGCGAAGGTGCTGACCGGAGGCCACGGCCGCTCCGACGGGCGCGGCCGCTTCTTCGCACCCACCGTGCTCACCGAGGTGGACCACTCGATGGCGATCATGACCGAGGAGACCTTCGGCCCGACGCTGCCCATCATGCGGGTACGCGACGAGGAGGAGGCCGTGCGCCTGGCCAACGACTCGCCCTACGGCCTCGACTCGAGCGTCTGGACGCGTGACCTCGAGCGCGGCGAGCGCATAGCGCGGCGCCTCGAGACGGGCGGAGCGTGCGTGAACGACGCGCTGCTCAACTACTTCGGCACCGAGGTGGCCTTCGGCGGCGCGAAGGAGTCCGGCATCGGGGCCCGCCACAGCCGTGAGGGCATCCGCAAGTACTGCCAGTCCCAGGCCATCCTCACCACCCGCTGGGCGCCGAAGCGCGAGCTGCACATGTTCCCCTACACGCGCCGGGGCAGCAAGCTGCTCGAGCGGGTGATCGTGCTGCTGTTCGGGCGCAGGCGGCGGCGCCGGTAGGTACGTCCTTCGCGGGGCCTCGGCGGGCCCGGCGACCATCGATCACGAGACGAGGAGAGCAGGCATGGCGGTAGCCGAGCGAGAGGCGAGCATCCACTGGAAGGGCGACGTGCAGAAGGGCGGAGGCACGATGGCCATGGAGTCGAGTGGCGCGTTCGGCGACTTCGGGATCTCGCTGCCCACCCGCACCGAGAGCCCCGACGCGCACGCGCTCGCGACGCTCAACCGGACCGGCGAGGGCCTGGCCGTGACCAAGATCGACCTTACGGTGCGCGGCAAGGTGGCCGGCCTCGACCAGTCGAGCTTCGAGGACTTCGCCCAGCAGGCCGAGAAGGCCTGCCCGATCTCGAACGCGCTGCGCGGCAACGTGGAGATCAACCTGAGCGCGACGCTCGCCGAGTAGGGCCCAGCCGGCGGGGCCTCGCTCGTGCTCGCCGTCGGTCTCGCTCTCGCGTCAAGCTTCGCGTGGGGCCTCGCCGACTTCGGGGCGGGGCTCAAGAGCCGACGCTTCGCGGTCCTCACCGTCCTGCTGATCTCGCAGGTCGGCTCGCTGCCCCTCGTGGTGGCGGTCGTGGCGGTGCGTGGTGCAGGCCCGCCCGAAGACTCGAGCTTCGCCGTTCTCGCCTTCCTGGCCGGGGCCTCGGGCACGGTGGGGATCGCCGCCTTCTACCGCGCGCTCGCGGTGGGCACGATGAGCGTGGTGGCTCCCATCTCCGCGACCGCGGCGGTGCTGCCGCTCACGGTCGGCGTGGTCAGCGGCGAGCGGCCGAGCGCGGTGCAGGGCCTCGGGGTGGCGCTGGCGCTGGTGGGCGTGGTGCTCGCCTCCCGTGAGGCCGCGGCCGCGGCCGAGGGCGCCCGCTCGCGGTCGCGAACCGGGGCCGGCGTGGGGCTCGCGCTCGTGGCCGCGCTCGGCTTCGGCGGCTTCTTCGTGGGCATCGACGCGGCGAGCGCGCGTGGAGACGAGTACTGGGCCATCCTCGTGCAGCGCATCACCTCCCTGGTGCTCGTGGCGGCCGTGGCGCTCCGCGCGCGCCCACAGCTCCGCGTGGGCCTGCCCGAAACGGGGGCTCTCGTGGCCATCGGCGTGGCCGACGCTGTCGCCAACACCCTCTTCGCCCTGGCCTCGACCCGAGGCCTCGTCTCGGTGGTCGGCATTCTCGGATCGCTCTACCCGGTGATCACCATCCTGCTGGCGTGGACGGTGCTGCGAGAGCGGTTGGCCCCGGCGCAGTGGGCGGGGGTGGGTGGGGCGCTCGGCGGCGTGGCGTTGATCGCTGGAGGATGAGGCCCCGATAGGAGGGAGGTACGCTGGCCAGCATGAGACGGCAGTCTGGACTCCAGGATCTCGGGCGATGAAGGGCTACGCGATCGTTATCGAAGGCGACGCCGGAACCAACTTCTCGGGCTACAGCCCCGACCTGCCCGGCGTGGTCGCCACCGGCGACACACTCGAGGAGGTGGAACGGCTCATGCGCGAGGGAATCGCCATCTACCTCGATGAGCTGCGCGAGACCGGCGAGCCCGTACCGGCTCCGACGGCGGCCCGAGCGCTCGTGGCTTCGTAGCTCGTCGTCGCGTCCGCAGGTGGCGGGCCGACACCACTCAGCGGACGTTGCCGCCGACCCTCGCGAACGCGCGTCGGAGCGCCTCCGTGGCCTGATCGATCGCCGCCCCGCCCTGGTCGATGACGCCGGCGAGCAGCATGAAGTTGTGGATCGTGCCGTCGTAGCGGGTGCTCTGCACCTCAACGCCCGCGGCGCGCATCCTCTCGGCGTAGGCCTCGCCCTCGTCGCGCACGGGATCGAACTCGGCGGTGATCACGAGCGCGAGCGGAAGACCGGACAGATTCTCGGCGAACAGCGGTGAGAGCTCCGGCTGGGTGCGATCGACGTCCCCGGGCACGTACTGGTCGAACGACCACTCGAGCGAGGCACGGGTGAGCAGGTAGCCCTCGGCGAAGTCGTCGATGGAGGGACTAGAGTGGGTCGCGTCCAGCGCGGGGTAGAACAGGCCCTGGTGCACGATGGCTGGTCCCCCACGCTCACGCGCTCGCCGCGCCACGACGGTGGCCAGGGCACCTCCCGCCGAGTCGCCGGCCACCGCGAGGCGCGCGGCGTCCCCGCCAAGCTCGGCCGCGTGCTCGGACACCCAGCTCGTGGCGGCGTCCGAGTCCTCGAGCGCCGCGGGGAAGAGGGCTTCCGGGGGCCGTCGGTAGTGCACGGCCACCACCACGCATCCGGCGCCGGTCGCGAGCGCGCGGCACAGGCGATCGTGGGTCTTGAGATCGCCGCGCACGAAGCCGCCGCCGTGGAGGTAGACGAGGATCCCGAACGGACCCTCGCCGTGCGGTGTGTAGACCCGAAGGGGGATGCCGCCGCCCGCCCCCGGCGCCTCGATGTCGCGCACCCCGGCGAGGGCGGCCGGCTCGGGGCCGAGCTCCGCGAGGCTGTGCGCGGCCTCACGGTAGGCCTCGATCCCCTCCTCGGTCGGGTCGGCCTGCGGGTTGGCGGCCGCCTGCGCGAGGTAGGCCTCGGTTTGCGCGTCGAGCGGCATTTCGGCGTGCGCTACCCGCCGCCCTTCTGGATGAGCTGGTAGGTCACGCCGTCCGAGGTGTCCGGCACGGTCCAGTAGCTGAGGTTGCCGCCGATGTCGAGCGGATCCTCGCCGGATCCCACGTCGAGGGACTCGACGCCGCTGCCTCGGAGCTCGTCCATGACCGCGCGAGCGTCGTCGACCTCTACGGCGATGTGGTCGATGCGCGCCTTGGCCCCGTCGGCGAGCGGCCGAAACGGGGAGTCGGGGCTAACGAGCTCGACGGCCTCGATCATCACCGGACCGCAGCGGTAGAAGGCGGCCTTCAGCCCGAGAGCCTCCATCTCGGCCTCGCGATCGAGGGCAAGGCCGAGGGTCTCGCCGAGGAAGCCCTTGGCCTCGTCGAGGTCGTCCACCACGACCCCGATGTGATCGACTCCGCTCAGCTCCATGTCTCGCCCGTCCTCTCGTTGACCCTCGGTGGGGCGAAGCTAACCGGTGCCGGCTTCGGTGGCAACGGGGGCAACAGCTCCGGCTCCCAGGTCACCGGTCGGACGGACGGTCCGGTGACTCGCCCACGGCCTCGCGCTCGGGCACCTGCCACCCGGCTGCCGCGGCCAGTGCGCGCATCACTCCCTCTACCCCGTCGTCGTCACCCTTACGGGTGAACAGCCCTCGCAGGGCCTCGACGGTGGAGACCCTGAGCGGCGGACCCTTCGGGAACTCGAAGCGCCAATTGCGGCGCCGCGATCGGCCCTCGATCTGCTCGGACACCGAGACGGAGGTGCGGACGGGATCGATCACCACGTGGTGGCACCGCACCGTCGCCGTCGGGGTGGGGCCGGATCGCTCGCCGCCCACCACCGATAGGGAGAACAGCGAGCGCCCATCCACGGCGAGCACCGTGGGGCGCCCCGACACCGTAGCGATGGCCCACTCCGGCTCGTCGGCGGGGAGAAGGGTGACGAGCGCCTCCTCGAGGGAGTCGAACTGGTTGAGGGCGGCCTGCTCGTCGGCCCCGGCATCGATCCAAGCCTGGGCGATGCGGCTGGCGAGCTGGCGATCCATGAGAGAGATCTTCTCGCCCGCTTCGGACGGGTGCGCGTCGAGCGCAACGGCTTGGCTTCGAGTCTCCGACACGGCGGGGCCCGAAGCTCGCGCCATGGAGGCGGCGCCGGCGGCGCTCCTACCCAAGCGGCACCCCGAGCAGTCGCTCGAGCTCCGGGAGGGTCCCCTCCGCCCCGCGGTGGAGGACCGCCGTCATGCCCACGGCCTCCGCGCCCTCGCAGTTCTCGCGCAGGTCGTCGACGAACACGCAGTCCTCGGGGACGACGCCCACGCGCTCGGCGCCGAGACGGAAGATCTCGGGTGCCGGCTTGTTGAGCCCGACCTCGCCGGAGATGACCACGGCGTCGAAGAGCCGATCGAAGCGCTCGCGCCGGTAGGTCACGCCGTTGCCCCAGGAGTTGGAGATGAGTCCCGTGCGCACTCCCGCACCGCGCGCGGTCTCCACGGCCGCGAGCATCGGCTCGTCGGGGTGCACGCCCGCGAAGAGGCGCTTGATCAGCCCCTCGCTATCCGACACGCCGAGCATGGGCGCGAAGCGGCGCTCGAACTCGCCCTCCTCGACCTCGCCGCGTTCGAGCTCGCGGAGGAGGGTCCGCGCCTTCTCGTCCTCCTTGAACAGCCGCTTGACCGTGCCGGGATCGATGCCCTCGTTCTCGCCGAACTCTCGGAAGGCCTGGAACACGTCGGTGGTGAGCACGCCTCCGAAGTCCACGATCAGGCCCCTCACGGGCTTGCCGCCGGCTGGCGAGTGATGTCGAGCGCGGCTTCGGCGATGTCGGGCACCCCCTCCTCGAGCATCGCGAACCACTCGTCGTCGGTCGTGCCGGCCTTGAAGCGCGCGTAGGAGCCCTCGAGGAACACCGCCGACTTCCACAGGGCGAGCGCCTGATACCAGCGCAGATCGGACATCGAGCGGCCGGTGCGCTCCTCGTAGCGGGCGATCAGATCGTCGCGGGTGGGAAAGCCCTCGGCTCTCGTGACGCTCGAGAGCCTGAACAGCATGGTGTCGGGGTCGCCGGCCTGCGCGTAGGTGGCGGTGAGGTAGCCGAGGTCGGCGAGCGGATCGCCGATGGTGGCCAGCTCCCAGTCGAAGACCGCGACGAGGCGGGCCGGCCTCTCGGGGCCGAACATGGTGTTGCCGAGGCGGTAGTCACCGTGCACGATGGTGGCGGGCGGAGACTCGGGCAGATGATCGCCGAGCCAGCGTGCCACCTCGTCCACGGCCTCGACCTCGCGCGTCTTGCCCTCGTCCCAGAGGCCCGAGAAGCGGCGGATCTGCCGCTCGAGGTAGCCGGAGGGCTTGCCGAAGC
>JBPCRE010000035.1:0-8590 GCA_050997195.1 Thermoleophilaceae bacterium | reverse complement strand
GTGCCGGAGCCTCGGCCGGCCGAGGCCCAGGACGAGACCGTGAGCTCCGGGGTCGATGCGGGGCAGCCGCCCGACCCTCGCGGGGCCGAAGAGGAGATCGCCCCCGAGGCCACCGGAGGCGAGGGGCTCGAGCCCGCCGCCGTCTCGGCGGCGGAGCCCGGGGCCGCGGAGGCGCCCTCGCGGCCCGCGGCGCCGGGAGACGAGGGAGCACGTCTCGTGGCGCTGAACATGGCGCTCAACGGCACACCACGCGAGGAGACCGACCGCTACCTGGCCGAGAACTTCGACGTCTCCGACCGGTCGGCCGTGCTCGACGACGTGTACTCGCGAGTCGGCGGCTCGTAGAAGACTGAAGGATCCGAGCTCCTCGCAACCCCCGCACGTTGGGCGCCTTTCCGCCCGGAGGCCGCCGACGGCGCACATAGAATCGGTTATGTGAAGGCGTCCGATTCACTCGTCATCTCCGGTGCCCGCGAGCACAACCTCCGGGACCTGCATCTCTCCCTGCCGCGCAACGCCCTGGTGGTCATAACCGGGCTCTCTGGGTCGGGCAAGTCGAGCCTCGCCTTCGACACCATCTACGCCGAGGGCCAGCGGCGCTACGTCGAGTCCCTGTCCGCCTACGCGCGGCAGTTCCTGGGGCAGATGGACAAGCCCGACGTGGACTCGATCGAGGGACTCTCGCCGGCCATCTCGATCGACCAGAAGACCACGTCGCGCAACCCGCGGTCCACCGTGGGCACGGTCACCGAGATATACGACTACCTGCGCCTGCTGTGGTCGCGGATCGGCGACCCGCACTGCCACAACTGCGGGGCGCCCATCTCCGCGCAGTCGGCCGAGCAGATCGTCGACCAGGTCATGGCCCTCGACGAGGGGACGCGCTTCATGGTGCTCGCCCCGGTCATCCGCGGGCGCAAGGGCGAGTACGGGCGCCTGTTCGAGGAGCTCCGGGCCGAGGGCTTCACCCGGGTCAAGGTGGACGGCGAGCTGCGCCGGCTGGAGGAGGACTTCGCGCTCGACAAGAAGCTGAAGCACGACATCGCCGTGGTGGTGGACCGGCTCCAGATGCGGCCGGACCTGCGCCGGCGCCTGGCCGACTCGACCGAGACGGCGCTCGGCCACGCCGAGGGCATGGTCGAGATCGAGCTCGTGCCCGCCCCGGGCGCGGAGGACAGCGGCGAGATCCGGACCTACTCCGAGCGCTTCGCCTGCCTGGCCTGCGGCACGAGCATGCCCGAGCTCGAGCCGCGGATGTTCTCCTTCAACTCCCCCCACGGGGCCTGCCCGCGGTGCACCGGGCTCGGCACCCAGATGGAGATCGATCCCGAGCTCGTGGTGCCCGACCCCTCGCTGTCGCTCGGCGAGGGCGCGATCCTCCCGTGGTCCACGTCGGCCTCGAACTACTACGAGCAGATGACCCAGGCCATCGCCGAGCGCTACGAGATCGACATGGGCGAGCCCTGGGAGAGGCTGCCCGAGAAGGCTCGCGACACGTTCCTCTACGGGACGGGCGGCGACAAGCTCTACGTGGCCTACCGCAACCGCTTCGGGCGCCGGCGCGCATACACGACCACCTTCGAGGGCATCGTTCCCAACCTCGAGCGCCGCTACCGCGAGACGGACTCGGAGTACTCGCGTGAGCGCATCGAGGAGTACATGTCGGTCAAGCCGTGCCCGGAGTGCCGGGGAGCGCGACTGCGACCGGAGAGCCTCGGAGTGCTCGTGGGCGGCCTCGACATCCACCGGTTCACCTCGATGTCCGCGCGCCGGGCCATCGAGTGGCTCGAGCGGCTCGAGCTCTCGGACGTCCAGCGCCAGATCGCCCGCCTGATCCTCCGCGAGATCGACGAGCGCCTGCGTTTCCTCGAGAACGTGGGCGTGGGCTACCTATCGCTCGAGCGCGCCGCGGCCACCCTGTCGGGCGGGGAGGCCCAGCGCATCCGCCTGGCCACCCAGATCGGCTCGAGCCTGGTGGGCGTGCTCTACATCCTCGACGAGCCGTCGATCGGACTGCACCAGCGCGACAACGAGCGGCTGATCGCCACCCTCCAGCGCCTGCGCGACCTCGGCAACACGGTGATCGTGGTCGAGCACGACGAGGGCACCATGCGCGCCGCCGACCACATCGTGGACCTCGGGCCGGGCGCCGGCGAGCACGGTGGCTACATCGTGGCCCAGGGCACGCCGGTGGAGGTGCAGGCCGTCGAGGCCTCGCTCACCGGGCAGTTCCTGGCCGGCACCCGTGAGGTCGCGGTGCCCCGGCGCAGGCGGCGCCCGAGCGGCTACATAGAGGTCGAGCGGGCCACCCAGCACAACCTCAGGGACGTCACCGTCAAGGTGCCGCTCGGCGTGTTCTGCGGAGTCACCGGGGTATCGGGCTCCGGGAAGTCCTCGCTGGTCAACGAGGTGCTCTACAAGGCGGTGGCCAACCGCCTGCACCGGGCCAAGCTCCGTCCCGGGGCGCACCGGCGGGTCACGGGCCTCGATCAGGTCGACAAGATCATCAACATCGACCAGTCGCCCATCGGGCGCACGCCGCGCTCGAACCCGGCCACCTACACCGGCCTGTTCGACCCCATCCGCGAGCTCTTCTCGCGTACGCAGGAGGCCCGCGCCCGCGGGTACAAGCCGGGTCGCTTCTCGTTCAACGTCAAGGGCGGGCGCTGCGAGGTGTGCCGCGGCGACGGCCAGATCAAGATCGAGATGCACTTCCTGCCCGACGTCTACGTGCCCTGCGAGCAGTGCCTCGGCAAGCGCTACAACCGCGAGACCCTCGAGGTGCGCTTCAAGGGGAAGTCGATCGCGGACGTGCTCGGCATGCCGGTCGAGGAGGCGCTCGAGTTCTTCCAGCACATCCCGAAGAGCAAGCGCCGGCTCCAGGCGCTCCACGACGTGGGCCTCGACTACATCCGCCTCGGCCAGCCGGCCACCACGCTTTCGGGGGGAGAGGCCCAGAGGGTCAAGCTGGCCACGGAGCTCTCGCGCGTGGCCACCGGTCGCACCCTCTACATCCTCGACGAGCCCACCACGGGCCTGCACTTCGCCGACGTGCAGCGCCTCCTCGACATGCTCCAGCGCCTCGTCGACGCGGGCAACACCGTGGTGGTGATCGAGCACAACCTCGACGTGATCAAGACGGCCGACCGCCTGATCGACCTCGGCCCCGAGGGCGGCGAGGAGGGCGGACGGATCATGGCCACCGGCACCCCCGAGCAGGTGGCCGCGGTGGCGGGCTCTTACACCGGCCGCTTCCTGGCTGACATCTTGGAGCCGGCGGCGCCCCGCCGGCGGACCGGACGCCGACCGAGGATGGCCGCGGCGGCTTGAGTGCGCCGGGAGCGGGGCCTCCGCCCCCCGAATCCGGCGCGGCGGGCACCGCCGCTCCGGTCGCGCCCTACGAGTCCCCCGCGCTCTCGGGCCCGAACGGCCGGAGTCGTGCTCCTGGTCATCGCCGCCTTCGACGCGCTGGCGCTCCTGACCGAGGCCCTACAGCTCGTAGTGCTCGGGCGCGTCGCGTCTGGTGAAGGGGTCTCCGAGGCCCTGGTGAGCGGGAACGACTTCGCTTTCGCGACGGTTGGCGTCCTTCAGGTCGTTCTCTTCGTGGCCGGGGCCATCACCTTCATCCGCTGGCTGCGGCGCGCCTACGGGAACCTGCCCGCGCTCGGGCAACGGACTCTGCGCCGTGGCGCGGGGTGGACGATCGGCGCCTGGTTCGTACCCATCCTCAACCTCTTCTGGCCTTACCAGCTCGTGGGCGACACCTGGCGGGGCAGCAACCCTTTGGCGCCGGCGGAGGGGGTGTCCGACGTATCGCGTCCTGCGGTCCCGGCTCTGGTCGACTGGTGGTGGGCGTTGTGGCTGATCACCCAGTTCCTCTCGAACGCGGCGGGTCGGTACTACTTCAGGGCCGAGGAGGTCGAGGAGCTACAGCGAGGCACCGTCCTGTACGTGGTCTCGGACGCCACGAGCCTCGTGGCCGCCCTCCTCGCCTGGCAGGTGGTCCGGCGCACCACTCATCGTCAGGAGACCCGCGCCGCGGTGGTGCTCGGCTTTCCGCCTCCGCACACGGCCGGCTAGATGGCGCGGCCCAGGCTCGACCCGCGGCTCGCCCTCTACCTCCAGAAGTGGCGCTGGTACGAGCGGGGCGCGCTGCCCTGGAACCGGGCGCGCATCCACCTGCACATGCTCCGGCGGCAGGCCTTCATCCGCCACCCGGTGCAGGGCAACGTGCTCGAGTGCCTCGACGACGGCCGCCTCGACGTGGGAGCCGGCACGCTGCTCGAGCCCGGCTGCTGGATCACCATCGGCGACGGGGGGCGGGTGCGGATCGGCGAGGGCTGCTTCCTCAACATGGGAACGATGGTGGCCGCCCTGCCGTCGGTCGAGATCGGCGACCACACGATGTTCGCCAACCACTGCTTCGTGAGCGACTCGGGCCACCGCTACGACGATCCGTCCCGGCCGGTGACCTGGCAGGGGTTCGACTCGAAGGGCCCGGTGTTCATCGGCTCCAACTGCTGGTTCGGGGTCAACTGCGTGGTCACGAGCGGCGTCACCATCGGCGAGCGCTGCGTGATCGGGGCGAACTCGGTGGTCACGCGCGATCTCCCGCCGCGCTCGATCGCGGCCGGCGCGCCGGCGAAGGTGATTCGGGAGGTGCGCTATTCGGATGACCTTCCCGCGATGCGGTGAAGTCGCGGAGCGGCGGCGCGCCACGGCCTCCCGCGACCGTCGCTTCGACGGGCCGTGTGCCCTTAGGATGGGCGGCGAACACGGAGGCCGCGTCTCCACGGCGCGGCGAGAGAGCGAACTCGAGGGGGACTGATGCGCCGGAAGATGGCGATGATCTTGGCGGTGGTGCTCGCGACGGCGTTCACCGGGCTCATGGCGGCCACGGCGGGGGCGCAGCGCGAGCGTCCGCCGCGGGGAAGCGCGGTCGTGGAGCTACGGGGCGCCAACGGCGCGGCGATCGGGACGATCGTCCTTGCTCCTCAGCGCCGGGGCGTCCTGGTGAGCGCCAACGTGCGCGGGCTCACTCCCGGGTACCACGGCTTTCACGTGCACGCGATAGGACGGTGCGACCGCGCGGCCGTCGACGCGACCGGCCGGCCCGCACCGTTCGCGAGTGCCGGGCCTCACTTCAACCCCGAGAGGGTGGACCACGGCCTGCACCGCGGAGACTTCCCGCCGCTGCTAGTGAGCCGGGCCGGTACGGCCACCGCCGCGTTCGTCACCGACCGCTTCACGGTCCGCCAGCTCATCGACGTGGACGGAAGCGCGGCGATCATCCACGCCAATCGCGACAACAGCGCGAATATCCCCGACCGCTACGTGGGACCCGAGGGCGCGGGCCCCGATTTCGCGACCCGCGAGACCGGCGACTCGGGCGATCGGGTGGCGTGTGGGGTGGTGCCGCGACCGCGGGGGTGACGATCCTGATCAGGGCGGCGGCCTGCGACCGCCGCCCTTGAGCGACGCGCTGAGGGCGAGGATCAGCAGCGCGAGGAGCACGAACCCTCCGGCGGACGCGGACCAGGGGGGAGCCCACGCGCGAAGCGCGGCCAGCCCCAGCACCGCCGCGAGGATGCCGAGCGGCAGGGACCACGTCTCGCCGAGGACGAGCTTGCGGAGATAGTGCAGGCTCGCGGTCACGCGGCCACCCGTTCGGCGCGGGGGCCGCGGCGCTCACGCGCCAGCAGCCGGATCTGGGTCTGTGAGACCAGGGCGAAGGCGCCGGTCAGGTAGAGCAGCGCGAAGTCGTCGAAGGGCCAGCGCACGCCGAGGCCCTCGGCCGCGAAGAAGGTCCCGAAGGCCGAGAGCACGAGGCCCACGGTGTACTTGAGGTGCGTCTCGGGGATGCGGCGAAGCGGAGCGCGAAGCGCGGCGCCCACGCCGATCACGAAGGCAAGGGCGACTCCCGCCCCCACCAGCGCGGGGGTGAGGCCGCCGGGGCGCGCGCCGAGGGCTGCCACGATGAGGAGCACCTCGACGCCCTCGAGGAGCACGCCCTTGAAGGCGATGACCCGCCCGGCCCAGTCGGGACGCCCGGGAACGGGCGCCGCCAGCTCCTCGAGCGCCTCGCGCTCCTCGACGTACTCCCTGAAGGAGGAGGAGGGCGAGCGCCGCCCGGCGAGCCTCAGGATGCCCTTGCGCAGCCACTCGAGTCCGAACAACAGCAACGCCACCCCGATGATGAGCCGCAGCGGCTCGAGGGGGATGCGTGAGACCAGCACGGGCCCCACGAGCAGCGCCAGCACGACCAGGGCGGACGCCGCCGCGACGGCACCCAGGATGGCGTCGCGAAAGCGCCGGGTGGCCCCCACCGCGAGCACGATGGCGAGCGCCTCGAGCAGCTCGAGGGCAACGGCGAGGGCGGCGCCGACCAGGGTGAGCACAAAGGCCACGACTGGGATCGTGCCTGATCAGAGGACCGGCCCGTTCCTAGACGCCGATCGTGCCCTACCGCGACTACCTGCGGCTCGAGGGATGGTGCTCGATCGTGCTCGGTCTCGAGATGGCGCTCGTGGCCTTTCCCGGCCTCTTCGTCTCGTGGGAGGGCTGGCCGGTGGCCCTGCTCTTCGCGCCCGGCGTGCTCGCGCTCCTCGGCGGCTTCGGGGCGCTCCGCAACGGGGCGCGCCCCGGCCGGCCTGGTGAGTGGCTCACCACGCGGCCGCTCCGCGGAGCCAAGGACGGGCGCCCGGGGCTCCCCGCCGCCGCGCTTCGCCGCCGCCTGCTCGTGGAGACCGCGATCTGGATCACGGGAATCGTCGCTAGCGGTACGGAACAGTGGTCTCGGGCGCCTGGCGCAAGGAGTCCGAACCCGAGCTCCCTCGCCCGGGTGGACGACCTCATATTGGCAATGTCTGATCGCACCTCCTTTGTCAAACCGCCTCGGAGCGAGGGCTTAGCCCTCCCTCCCGCTCAACAGCGCGCCGAGCCGCTCCGCCTCGTCCGGGGACATCTCGTATCCGTGCTCCGGCGCCGGGTAGCGGCGCTCGCGCACGTCGTCGGCGTAGGCGGAAACGCCCTCGATCATGGCCTCGCGAACGCGGCTGTAGCGCTTCACGAAGCGGGCGGCGTGCCCGTCGTAGATGCCGAGCAGATCGTGGAACACGAGCACCTGGCCGTCGGCCGCCGGACCCGCACCGATGCCGATCACGGGGACCTCGAGCCGCGGCATGGCCAGATCGGTGACCTCGCTCGGGATGGCCTCGAACACGATCGAGAAGCAGCCGGCCTCCTCGAGCGCCACGGCGTCCTCGATCACCTCGAGCGCGCGCTCGGCCGTGCGTCCCTGTGAGCGGTAGCCGCCGAGGGAGGTGGCGCTCTGCGGCGTGAGCCCCACGTGGCCCATGACCGGGATCCCGGCCTCCACGATGGCCCGCGCCCGCTCGATCGAGGAGCCGCCGCGCTCGAGCTTCACCGCGTCGCATCCCGCCTCCTTGACGAAGCGCTGCGCGGAGGCCACCGCCAGCTCGTTCGAGGCCTCATAGGAGCCGAAGGGCAGGTCGCCGACCAGCAGCGGCGTGGAGAGGCCGCGCCGCGCCGCGCTCGCGAGCATGATCATCTCGTCCATCGACACCGGGACGGTGCTCGGGTAGCCGAGCACGGTCATGGCCGCGGAGTCGCCCACGAGGACCACGTCCACGCCGGCCGCCTCGGCCACCTGGGCGCTCGGGTAGTCGTAGGCGGTGACCATCACCACCGGCTCGCCGAGCGCCTTCTTGCCCACGAGCGTGGAGAGGGTGATCTTGGGCCGCGCGGGAGTGGCCGCGCCCGGTGCCGGCTTCGCGGAGGGAGCGGGGGAGACCCGCGGGCGCAGGCTCACGAGAGAAGCTCCGCGACGCGCTCGTCCACCCGCACGATCGCGTTGTCGGCGTCCACGTGCACCACCCGCGGCTCGTACAGCGCGAGCTCGTCGGTCGTGTACTCCGCGTAGGAGACCACGATCACCGTGTCGCCGTGGTGCACCAGACGGGCGGCGGCGCCGTTCACGCAGACCTCGCCCGAGCCCCGCTCGCCGGCGATGGCGTAGGTCTCGAAGCGCGCGCCGTTGTCCACGTCGAGCACGTGCACCTGCTCGTGCTCGAGGATGTCCGCGGCCTCGAGGAGGTCCGGGTCGAGGGTGATGGACCCGACGTAGTGCAGGTCGCTGCCGGTGACCGTGGCGCGGTGCACCTTGGACTTCAGCATGGTCCGTCTCATCAGGGTTCGCCTCCTTGGGCGGGTGTCGAGGGGTCGGCGGACCCCTGGAGGACGACGTTGTCGATCAGCCGGGCGCGGCCCAAGCGGGCGGCCACGGCGAGGAGGGTCGAGCCGTTCACGCGTTCGACCGGGGACAGGTCTTCGGTCGAGCGAAGAGCGAGGTACTCGGGCTCGACGCCGGCTCGCTCGAGCTCGGTGGCAGCCGCGGCGAGCACCGTCTCCGCGTTCACGCCTCCGGCGGCCACCGCGGCGCCGGCGGCACGCAGCGCGCGGGAGAGCGAGGCGGCGCGCTCGCGCTCCTCCGGCTCGAGGTGCGCGTTGCGCGAGCTCATGGCCAGGCCGTCGGGCTCCCGGACCGTCGGGCATACATCGATGCGTACCG
>JBPCRE010000196.1:0-2751 GCA_050997195.1 Thermoleophilaceae bacterium | reverse complement strand
TTGGGGTGTGGTCGGCGGGGGCGGGATCTTGGGGGGGCTCGTCATTCCCGGGGGTCGTGGCGCCTCCGCCGCGCTGTCGATCCTCACCGAGGGGCGCCACTTCGGCGGCTCGATCGAGGACCTTCGCGTGGCCCACGAGCACACCACCATCCCCCTGCTGGCCAAGGACTTCCACCTCGACTCCTACCAGCTCCACGAGGCACGCGCGGCCGGCGCCGACGCGATCCTCCTGGTGGTGGGGTCGCTCGACCCCCGCGCCCTGGCCGAGCTCTTCGCCGAGGCCCGAGCCCTCGACCTCGACCCGCTCGTCGAGGTCCACGACGAGGACGAGCTCGCGGTGGCCATGGAGATCGGCGCCGACGTGGTGGGCATCAACAACCGCGACCTCGCCGACTTCTCGGTCGACGTGGGACGCACCCACGAGCTTCTGGTGGACGTGCCCGCCGGCAAGACCGTCGTCTCCGAGTCGGGCATCGCCAGCCGGGAGACGATCGAGGATCTCGAGGGCGTGGGCGTGGACGCCGTGCTCGTCGGGGAGACCCTCATGCGCGCGCCGGATCCCGAGGCGGCCACGAGGGAGCTGACGCGCAGCGAGGAGCCGACGCAGGCGTAGCAGGGCTGCCTCTCCGTTGCCCGGGCGTCCCCCGTACCATCGACACCGTGTCGGCGGTGCCCCAGCTCGACCCGGCGGGGGTGGCGGCTCTCGGCGGGCGCCTTCGCGACCGGATCGCCGAGGCCGTTCAGGTTCCGGAGGAGGTGGTGCGCGACCTTCTCGTGGCCCTCCTCGCCGAGGGGCACGTGCTCATCGAGGACTACCCCGGCGTGGGAAAGACGGCGCTGGCGAGGGCGCTGGCCCGCTCGGTCGACGCCTCCTACGCCAGGGTGCAGTGCACCGCCGACCTCCTGCCCGCCGACGTGGTGGGCACCAACGTCTACAACCAGCGCGAGGAGCGCTTCGAGTTCCGCCCCGGGCCCGTGTTCGCCAACGTCGTGCTGGTCGATGAGGTCAACCGCGCTTCGCCGAAGACCCAGTCGGGGCTGCTCGAGTGCATGCAGGAGCGCCAGGTGACCGTGGACGTGTTCACCCACGAGCTGGCCCGCCCCTTCCTCGTGGTGGCCACCCAGAATCCGGTGGAGTACGAGGGCACCTACCCGCTGCCCGAGGCGCAGCTCGACCGCTTCATGGTGCGGGTGTCGCTCGGCTACCCGTCCGCAGGCGACGAGGCGCGCATGCTGGCCGATCATGCGGGTGGAGACCGCGTGCTCGCGGTCACGCCGGTGACCGGCGTGGCCGAGATCCTCGGTGCTCAGGCGGCCGCGTCGGCCGTCCACGCGAGCGACGCCCTGCGCCGCTACGTCGTCGCCCTGCTCGAGCGCACGCGCGTCGATCCGCGCACCGAGCTCGGCGCCTCGCCCCGAGCCGGGCTCATGCTGCTGCGTGCGGCCAAGGCCCTGGCCGCGCTCGAGGCCAGGGACCACGCCTTGCCCGACGACGTGCAGCGCCTCGCGCCCTCGGTGCTCACCCATCGCCTGCTGCTCGGTCCCGAGGCGGCCCCGGGCGACCGGACCCGCGTGGTGGCCGACGCGCTCGGGGCCGTGCCCGCCCTGTGACCGACCCGACGCCCGGCACGGGAGCAGCCCCCGGCGTCGGGCGCGCGCTCGGCGTCGGGATCGGGGGCCTGGCGCTGCTCCTGCTCGCCCTGGGCCTCGACGCGCCCTCGCTCTCGGTGGCCGGCGCCGGCCTCGCCGTGCTTGGCCTGGGCGCGGCCGGGTGGGTGGCCGCGGCCTCCACCGGCGCCTCGCTGGAGCGGACCCTCCCGGCCGCCCGGGTCCAGGAGGAGGAGCCGTTTCCCGTCCGGCTCACCTTCGAGCCGGGCTTCGTCGTGCCCCCCGGGGCGAGGATCGACGATCCCCTGCTCGGTCTCGCCTCCGCGCCGCTTCGCCGCGGACAGCGACGCGTGCGCCTCGACGTCCGCTTCGCCCGACGCGGGCGCCGCCGGCTGGGGCCCTCGCGCGTGCTCATCGGCGACCCTCTCGGCCTGGCCTCACGCGCCGTCCACGGGCCACCGGGGGAGGTGCTCGTGCTCCCCCGCGTCGAGCCGGTGCTCCTCACGGCGGGCGAGAGCGGTGCCTCGGGCGCCGTCGGCGGGGTGGCGGGCCTGGAGATCGCGGCCGCCGAGGTCGAGCTCGACGGGCTGCGCCCCTACCGCGCGGGCGCGCCCGCCTCGCGCATCCACTGGCCCACCGTGGCCCGCACCGGGGAGATGGTGGAGCGCCGGTTCGTGGCCGAGGCTGCCGATCGTCCGCTCGTGGCCCTCGACGCGCGGCTTCCGGAGAGCGAGGAGGCGCTCGACGCCGCGGTGCGCGCAGCCGCCTCGCTCGCCCGCCACCTGGCCGAGCGCGGCGGATGCGGCGTGCTCCTCCCGGGCGAGAGACGGCCCGTCGAGCTCGCGCGCGACCTCCTCGGCTGGCCCTCCCTCCACGCCCGGCTGGCCGCCGTCACCGAGGTGGAGCGCTCGCCCGTCCTCGAGCGGGCTGGCAGCACCGGCCCGGTGTTCTGGGTCACGGCCCGGGGAGGATCGGCGTTGCCCGCGGCGCTCGCCCGCGTGCCGGGCCGCGGGCGCGTGCTCGTGGCTCCGACGGCGATGCCCGGTCGGCCCGTGCTCTTCACCGTGGCCGGCTGCGTGGGGCGGCGCCTCGAGGGCGTCTCCGCGAGGCGGGCGGCGGCGTGAGCGCCACGCTCGCCCCGCC
>JBPCRE010000185.1:0-8440 GCA_050997195.1 Thermoleophilaceae bacterium | reverse complement strand
CGTCGAGGCCCTGCTGGATCTGGATGTTGATGCGAAACAGCTCGCCGGTGAGCACGAGCACGCCCATGACGATGAGCAGCGCGCCGGAGGTGGCCTGGATGCCGGCGTAGTGGCGCTTGAACCATCCGAAGCTGCGCTGCGCCGAGTCGAAGGCCACCGCGGCGAAGAGGAAGGGCAGCCCGAGGCCCGCCGAGTACACGAGCAGCAGGAGCGCGCCCTGCAGGGTGGACTGCTGGGTGGAGGCGAGCCCGAGGATGGCGCCGAGGGTCGGGCCCACGCACGGCGTCCACGCGAGCGCAAAGGCCGCACCGGCCACCACCGGCCCGCCGCGCCCGGCCCGCTCGATCAGACCGGACACCCGCCATTCACGGTTCAGGCGGGTCACGAACAGCGAGGCCACGAACAGGACTCCGAGGGCGATGATGGCCACGCCCGCCACCTTGCGGAGGGTGAGCTGGTTGTCGAAGAGCAGGCCGCCGAGCGCCGTGGCGCTCAGCCCGAGCACGATGAAGATGGCCGAGAAGGTCGCCACGAACAGACCGGCACCGGCGAGGGTCCGCGGATCGACCCGCCGGGGGCTTGCCGGGCTCGCCGCGGGTGCGCCGCTGCGACCTGACACCGCGGCGAGGTAGCCGGGCACGAGCGGCAGGCAGCACGGCGAGACGAAGGAAATCACGCCGGCCACGAAGGCGAGGACGAAGGAGGGCGAGTCGACCATCGGGGGCTCAGCCGGGACCGGCGCGGGTCAGGACGAGGCGGCGAGGCGCAAGACCTCGGCCTCGTCGAATGGCCCGAACCACTTCTTGAGCTCGTGCCCCCGGGCATCGAAGAGCACGGCGGCCGGGGTGCCCGACACGCGCATGGCCCGCCAGGAGCTCGCATCCTTGTCCCAGACGTTGCGGAACGAGCGTGTGCCGTAGGTCTCGCGGAAGGCGAGCGAGTTCTCGAAGGTGGCCTCCGAAGCGATGCCCAGCACCCCGACCTCCTGCTTGTGCTCCCGAGCGAACCGCTCGACCCCCCGCGCCTCGGCGCGGCAGGTGACTCAGAAGGGGCCCCAGATCCATACGAGCAGCGGCTTCTCGCGCGGGGAGAGGGAGGCGAGGTCAACGGTCGGCCCGTCGAAGTCGCGCACCGGGACGCTCGGCAGGCCGGCCGTGGGGCGGCTCTCCGAGGAGCCGCAGGCGGTAAGCGCGGCCACGAGGGCGAGTGTGCCCAGCCACAACGCCGCGTACAGCGATCTGCCCATGTGTTCAATGGTAGCCCTGCCCCGTCTGGCGGCTTCGGTCGCGTGGCTTGTCCAGCCGCCGTCGCGCTGCGCTGCGCCGCGAGCTCGCGTCCCACCTCCCTAGCATGGCTTCGATGGAGGTCACCATCCGCCTGTTCGCGATGCTGCGCGAGCGCGCCGGGGCGAGCGAGGTCACCCTCGAGCTGCCCGACGGCGCGAGGGTGAGCGACGCCGTGGCCGCCCTCGGTCCCGTGGCCCCGCCGGAGATCCCCCTGGTCATGGCGGTGAACCGTGAGTACGCCCGCGACGATCGCGTGCTCGGCGCCGGGGACGAGCTCGCCCTCGTCCCGCCGGTGAGCGGAGGCGAGGCGGCCGTCGGCACCGTCCACGCGCGGGTCAGCGAGGAGCCGCTCTCCCTCGAGGCGCTGGCCGCTCTCGTCAGGGACTCGCGCGCGGGCGCGGTGGTCACGTTCACGGGCGTGACCCGGGACGTGGAGCGCCTCGACTACGAGGCCTACGTGGAGATGGCCGAGGAGCGCATCGCGGCCATCGTGGCCGAGACGCTCGAGCGCCACGGGCTCTGCCGCGCCGCCGCCGAGCACCGCGTGGGAGCCGTGCCGCTCTCGGAGCCGAGCGTGATCGTGGCCGTGTCCGCGCCCCACCGCGACGAGGCCTTCGCCGGCGCGCGCGAGCTGATCGATCGCATCAAGGCCGAGGCGCCGATCTGGAAGAAGGAGGTCGAGGGTGGCGAGGAGCGCTGGGTCGAGGGCACGAGGCCCTGAGGCGGGCGCCGCCCTGCGGGCGCTGCCGTCGGTGGAGGAGCTGGCCGCCGCGCTCGCGGAGGTGCCCCAGGCCCTGGCGGTGAAGGCGGCGCGCGAGGCCATCGAGGCCCGGCGCTCGGCGCTCCTCGAGGGCGGCGGCGCACCGCCCTCCGCCATCGCGGGGCTCGAGGAGGACGCCCGCGACCGCGCCGCCGCCGCCGCCCGGCCGAGCCTTCGCCCGGTGATCAACGCCACGGGGGTGATCGTGCACACCAACCTCGGCCGCGCCCCGCTGGCCCGCGCGGCCGTCGAGGCCGCGGCCTCGGTGGCCGAGGGCTACTCGAACCTCGAGTACGACCTCCCGAAGGGCCGCCGCGGCTCGCGCCACGTCCACGTCGAGGAGCTGCTGCGCGAGCTCACCGGCGCCGAGGCCGCGCTGGTGGTCAACAACTGCGCGGCCGCGGCGCTGCTCTCCTGCGCCGCGCTCGCCGCCGGACGGGATCTCCTGGTGTCCCGGGGGGAGCTGATCGAGATCGGCGGCTCGTTCCGGGTGCCCGAGGTGGTGGCCCAGTCCGGCGCCCGCCTCGTCGAGGTGGGCACCACCACCCGCACCCACCTCTCCGACTACGAAGGCGCCCTCGGGCCGGCCACCGGCGCGGTGATGCGCGCGCATCCCTCGAACTTCCGCACCGTGGGCTTCACCGAGGCGGTGGAGATCGAGGAGCTGTGCGCGGCGGCCGCCCGCGCCGGGGTGCCGGTGATCGACGACGTGGGCTCGGGCGCCCTCGCCGAGAGCGTGCCCAAGATCGCCGAGGAGCCGCAAGTGCGCCGCTCGGTGGCCGCCGGCGCGGCGCTTACGTGCTTCTCCGGGGACAAGCTCCTCGGCGGGCCGCAGGCCGGGCTCATGGTGGGCACCCGCGAGGCCATCGAGCGCTGCCGCGCCCATCCCCTCGCACGGGCCGTGCGCGTGGACAAGCTCTCGCTCGCCGCCCTCGAGGCCACCCTTCGCCTCTACCGTGACCCGAGAGCCGCGCTCGCGGAGATCCCCGTGCTGCGCATGCTCACGGCCACCGAGCCCGAGCTGCGCACCCGGGCAGAGAGCATGTGGGAGGTTCTGCGTGCGGCGGGCGCCCGCGCCGAGGTGCTCACGGCCGAGGCCAAGGTGGGCGGAGGCGCGCTGCCCCTGCTCGAGCTCGAGGGCCCGGTGTGCGCGGTCGATCCGGGAGCGACGGGGCTCGACGAGCTTGCCGCGCGCCTGAGGGCGGGGGAGCCGGCGGTGGTGGCCCGAGCGCGCGAGGGCTGGCTGCTGCTGGACCCGCGCACGCTCACCGACGCCGAGGCGAGGGCGGCGGCCGGCGCCGCCGTGGCGGCCGTGCTGGCCTCCTCGTGAGTGACGAGACCCCGCCGCTCACCCTCGGCACCGCCGGCCACATCGACCACGGCAAGACCGCGCTCATCGGTGCGCTCACCGGCAAGCTCACCGACCGCCTGCCCGAGGAGCGCGCTCGCGGCATCTCGATCGCCCTCGGCTACGCGCCGCTGGACCTGCCGAGCGGCCGGCGCCTCTCGGTGATCGACGTGCCCGGCCACGAGCGCTTCGTGCGCACCATGGTGGCCGGGGCCTCGGGCATCGATCTCTTCCTCCTCTGTGTGGCCGCCGACGACGGCGTGATGCCCCAGACCCGCGAGCACCTCGCGGTGCTCCGCCAGCTCGGCGTGCGGGAGGGCGTGGTGGCCGTGACCAAGGCCGACACCGGGGAGCCCGAGCTGGTGGCCGAGGAGGTGGCCGAGCTGATGCCGGGCGTGGAGGCGGTCCCGGTATCGGCGCTCAAGGGCACCGGCCTCGACGAGCTGCGCGCCGCGCTCGAGCGGGTGGCCGCCGGGCTGCCGGGCCGGGCCGGCGGGGCCCGCCCCGCGCGCCTGCACGTGGACCGCTCGTTCACCCTCCGGGGCATCGGCACGGTGGTCACGGGCACGCTGTGGTCGGGGGAGATCGCGGTCGGGGAGCAGGTGGCCGTGCTGCCGCGCGGGCTCGAGGCCCGGGTGCGCTCGGTGCAGGTGCACGACGCGCCGGTGCAGCGCGCGGGCTCCGGCCAGCGCGTGGCGCTCAACCTCGGAGGGCTCAGCTGGCGAGAGATCGGCCGGGGAGATCTCGTGGTGCCCCGGGGCTCCGAGGCCCGGCCCACCTACCTCGTGGACGTGGCCGCGAGCCTCGAGCCGGGCGCCCACCCCGTGCGCCGCGGAACACGCCTGCACGTGCACCACGGCACGCGCGAGGCCCCGGCGCGGGTGTTCCCCCTCGACCGAGAGGAGCTTCGGCCCGGCGAGCGGGGGCTCGTTCAGCTCCGCCTCGAGGCTCCGCTCATGCCCGACAGGGGAGACCGGGTGATCCTCCGCCAGCTCGCACCGCCCGACACCGTGGGCGGGGGCGAGGTGCTCGACCCCCGGCCGCGCAAGCACCGATGCGACCCGGCGGTGACCGAGCGCCTGCGCGCGCTCCAGCGGGGCGAGGAGCCGGCTCGCGAGCCTGCGAGCGCTGACGGCTCGGCACGAGGAGAGAGCGAGGGCACGCCCGAGGAGGAGGAGGCGCCCCTCGACGACGCGGCCCTGCTCCTCGCCGTCCTCCTTCGCTCGGACGGCCGCGAGCCCCGCGCCGACGGCGACCTGGCCGAGGCCGCCGGCCTCGCGCCGGCCGAGGCCGCCGAGCGCCTCTCCCGTCTCGTCCGTGCCGGTCAGGCCGTGCGCGTGGCTCGCAACCTCCACTTCTCCCCCGAGCCCCTCGCTGAGATCGAGGCTCAGATCCTCGTCATCTGCGAGCGTGAGGGCGAGGCCACCATCGCCGGGGTGCGCGACGCGCTCGGCACCTCCCGCCGCTACGCCCAGGCGCTGCTCGAGCACCTCGACGCCGTGAAGCTCACGGTGCGCCGCGGAGACGCGCACGTGCTCAGGCGGCGGCGGCGCTCGACGCCCTTGCCATAGTTGCCGGGGAGACCACGGCGAGGCGGAGGGCACGATGAGCGAGCAGGGAGCGATGTCCGGAGAGCTGGCCTTGGCCGTAAGCGAGGAGGACCACATCCGTGGCGATCCCGCCGCGCCGCTCACCCTCGTGCTCTACGGGGACTTCGAGTGCACGGACACGGGCGCCGCGAACCGAGAAGTCCGCGAGCTCGAGGAGCGGCTCGGCGAGCGCCTGCGCTTTGTGTTCCGCAACTTCCCCCTCACCGAGATCCGCCGCCACGCCCTCGACGCCGCCGAGGCCGCCGAGGCGGCCGCCGCCCAGGGCCGCTACTGGGCGATGTACGACCTGCTCTTCGAGAACCAGCGCCACCTGCACGCCGAGCACCTCCACGAGTACGCCGGCCAGGTGGGCCTCGACGTCGAGCGCTTCGACGCCGACGTGGCCGAGCACGAGCACCTCGACCGCATCGAGGAGGACGCAATGAGCGGGGAGCGGAGCGGGGTGGGAGGCGCGCCGGCGTTCTTCGTAGGGGGCTTGCGCCACGAGGGCGCGTACGACGTGGAGACGTTGGAGGCGGCGCTCGCTCGAGCGGTCTACTTGAGCCTGGATCCACCGATCCCGGTGGATCCAGGCTGAGTCGGCGAGGCAGAGATTGGGTGTTGTCAGGGGTCGCCGAACTCACCGCCACCAGCGCCCGAGCCGACCGGTCGGGAGGAGGCTCGAGCGGGTTGCTCGACCGGGGCGCTGAACTCGTTCGAGCCCGTGCCGGAGGGCGAGGAGGTTGAAGAGGAGGGCGACTGCCGAGCCTCGACCCGCGAGGAGGAGAACTCCCCACCCGAGTCGCCCGTCGGAGGACTTGGGGATCGAGCGGGCGCTGGACTAGCGTCAGGGCTCGGAGCGCTCGAAGGGGCAGCCTCGGCCGCCGAGGTGCGACGTTCGCGGGCGGCCCGAGCGCTGGCCCGCTCGCGGCGCGTCGCCCGGAGTGCGATGGCCTTCCGAGCCTGGCTTCGGACGGCGCTCCCCGTGACCTCTCGGGTCGCCACTCGCCGCTTGGATGACTCATTCTTGACGCGCTTCGCCGCCGGGGTTCGCGACTCACCGAGGCTCTCGAATGTGGCCGCCGCCCCGACCCCGCCCCCGGCGATGGCCGCCGTCGACGCCGTGACCGCGGCCACCTTTTGGGCGCTCGCCATCTCGGCCCCCGCTTGAATCTTCAGGGCGAGCGTGGTCGCCCTCTCCTGGAGCCACTCGGTGGCATGGGCGAGGCCGCTCGAGATCGCCGGGGCGGCCTCCGGGTCGACAGCCACCAACGCCGGCGCGGCCAGCGCGGCCACCCGAGCCGGAGCCGTCCGATAGGCGCCCAGCGTGACCCTGCAGGCTGGGCATCCGCGGAGGTGCCTGCGGAGGACCTTGGCGTCATCCGCCGAGGCCTCGCCGTCGGCAAGCAGGGAGAGGAGGGGAGCGAGCCGTTCACACTCCGCGCCCGCCTCGATGTCTCGGACGCGGTCGCTGAAGGCTCGCCGACCTTCGGTCAGCGAGCGGTTCACCTTCGTATAGCTGAAGCCCGTCTCCTCACAGATCTCGCTGTAGCTGAAGCCTTCGGCCAGGAGCAGCATGCACTGGACCTCCTGGGGCTTGAGCCGAGCCATCGCCTCGGCGCCGATCTGGAGGCGCTCGCGCTGCTCAGCCTGTTCGTCGGTGGTCGTGCCGGCGGAAGCTGCGTCGAGGCCCTCGTCGCCCATCAGGTCGTGGCGCTCGCGCTGACGGCGGAGCCCGAAAGCCTCGTGCTTGATCACCGTCTTCAGCCACGGGAGGAGCTCCTCCTCCGCGGTGCTCGGCGCCTTGGTCAGCAGGATCTCGAGACCCCGCTGATAGGCGTCCTCGGCATCCTCCGCGCTTTGCGAGTAGCGACGGGCCGTGCGCAGGATGGAGGGGCCGTAGCGCTCGATCAGCTGGAGCGCCGCCGGGTCGACCTCATTACGCGAGGGTGCGCGCGAGCGCGCACCCTTGATTTCGAGTCCCTCGAACACGCCGTTCCCTCTGCCAGGGCCCTTGCCGCGACCATCATGAGTGGAAGCGCGTGCCGAGGACAACGGTGACTTGTGCACTTTGCGGCCTTTTTCTCTTCCCGAGGCGGACACCGTGCCCCGCTAAGGAAGGGGCACGCCGTCTTCACCCCCCTAAACGCCCATTTTCTCCGCTCGGACGCGGGTACACCGCTAACGTCCCTCTCCCCTCGCGAAAGGACCCACACCGCCATGATTGGCTTCATTGTCTTCGGCCTCATCATCGGGCTGCTCGCCCGCTTCCTGCTCCCAGGCAAGCAGAAGATCGGCCTGCTCTGGACTCTGCTCCTCGGACTCATCGGCTCGGTGATCGGCGGCACCATCGCCAACGCCCTCGCCGCAGGCTCGATCTTCGAACTGAACTTTATCGGCGTCATCGCCGCCGTCGTGACCTCAGTGGTCCTCCTCGCCGTGGCCGAGCGGAGTGGCCTGCTGGCCAGCGGCCGGGACGACAGCGAGCGTCTGGGGCGCGGCCGGGCCTAGCCGATTGATTCCTTATCGCTGCACACGCGGATGAGGCGCGATACCTGCGCTGGATCGCCACCCGTGGGCTCGCGGGTAGTACCACTACCCGCTTCGCCCTCGGGCGCCGCCCAGCTTGGTCTCGCGCCTCCCCGCGCGCACATCGATTCGGAATCAATCGTCTAGCCGTTACGCGGTGCTGGGGGCTCCACGGCCCCCGCGCCGCCTCTCAGCCGCCCGCGGAGCCCAGCGCCCGCGCCTGGCGCTCCGGGCTCACCCGCACCACGTTCCACGCGAGCCCCACCCGCTCGAGCCCGCGGATCACGAGCGCCGAGGGGTCCACCTCCCAGCGGCGCAGGCCGTGGCTCGCCGAGGTGGGGAAGGCGTGGTGGTTGTTGTGCCAGGCTTCACCGAGCGAGGGCAGGGCGAGCCAGAACACGTTGCGCGACTCGTCCTCGGAGGGAAAGGTCCGACGGCCGAAGAAGTGGCACACCGAGTTGATCGAGAAGGTCACGTGGTGGAGCAGGAAGATGCGCACGAGGCCACCCCAGAGAAACGCGGTGAGCCCGCCGGCGAGCGTGCCCGTGATGGCCCACCCGAGCCCGAAGGGAAGCGCGAGGCTCGCGAGCACGAGCGGGAAGAAAGCGACGTTCACCGCGCGCAGGGAGCGGTCCTCGAGCAGGTCGCGCGCGAAGCGCTGGTGCGCGGCGCGGCCCTCGGCCGAGAAGAGCCAGCCCATGTGCGCGTGGAAGAGCCCGCTCACGGCGCCAAAGAAGCCCGGGGCGCGGCCGGCGTGTGGCGAGTGGGGGTCTCCATCCTCGTCGGAGAAGGCGTGGTGCTTGCGATGGTCGGCCACCCAGGTGATCACCGCGCCCTCCACGGCCAGGGAGCCGAGCACGGCGAAGGTGGCCTTGACCCAGCCGTAGGTGTCGAACGAGCGGTGGGTGAGCAGGCGGTGGTAGCCGAT
>JBPCRE010000182.1:0-37628 GCA_050997195.1 Thermoleophilaceae bacterium | reverse complement strand
TCGAGGCGGGGAACTCCGGTGCGCGCCAGCATCTCGATGAGCCGGACCTTCTCGTCGGTGGGGACGATCTCGGGCTCGTTCTGGAAGCCGTCGCGCGGCCCGACCTCGCGAACCAGCACCAGCTCTGAGTCGGGTTCCACCATTAGATCATCGCGAGGCCGCCGCTCACCCCGAGCGTCTGACCGGTGACGAAAGAGGCGTCGTCGGAGGCGAGGAAGGCCACCGAGGCGGCCACCTCCTCGGGCTGGCCGATCCGGCGCATGGCCGTGGCGCCCACCATGCCGTCGATCAAACGCTGCCCGAGCTCCCCGATCTGCTCCGGCGCCCCCATGAGCAGCGGCGTCTCGATGGGCCCGGGGGCCACCGCGTTGCAGGTGACCCCGTAGCGGGCCGACTCGCGCGCCACCGCCTTGGTCAGCCCGATCACGCCGGCCTTGGCCGCCGAGTAGATCGCCGAGCCCTGGGAGCCCACGCGTCCGGCCTCCGAGGCCACGTTCACGATCCGGCCGCGGCCGCGCTCCTGCATCCCGGGGAGCACGGCGTGGGTCACGGCGATCGTTCCGATGAGGTTCACGCCGAGCACGCGCTCCCACATGGCGGGATCGGTGCGGACGAAGAAGCCGAACTCGTCGAGCCCGGCGTTGTTGATGAGCACGTCGAGCGGCCCGAGGTCCTCCGCGACCTGCGCGAGCGCGGCGGAGATCGACCGGACGTCGCGCACGTCGAGCGCGTAGGCCCCGGCGCCGATCTCCTCGGCCAGCTCGGTCGCGGCGCCCACGTTCAAGTCGGTCACGGCCACCGTGGCGCCCTCGGCGGCCAGGCGCCGGCTCGTGGCCGCGCCGATGCCGCTCGCGCCGCCGGTCACGAGCGCGATTCTCCCTTCGAGCCTCACCGAGGCGCCAGCCTACCCGGCGTTGTTCTTGGCCGGCGAGCGCCCCGGGTGCCGAGTAGGGTGGCCTGCGCGTGGAGTTCCCGGCCGTGTCCATCCTCGGCGCCACCGGGGCGCTCGGCTTCGGGGTGGCACTGCGGCTAACGGCGGCCGGCGCGGCCGTACGCATCGGGTCGCGAAGCCGCGACTCGGCCGAGGAGGCGGCGGAGAGGGTCCGCGCGCGGGTTCCGGCCGCGCAGGTCGAGGGCCTCGACAACGCCGAGGCGGCTTCGGGGGCTCCGATCGTTCTGCTCTCCGTGCCCTTCCGGGCCCAGTCGGAGACCCTCACCAACCTGAAGGGCGTGCTCGAGCCCGGGCAGATCCTGATCGACGCCACCGTTCCCCTGGCCGCCGCGGTGTCGGGCAAGGCCACCCGGCTCCTCGGCGTGCCTCAGGGCTCCGCGGCGGAGCAGGCCGCGGAGATGGCGGACGAAGGGGTGCGGGTGGTCTCCGCCTTCCACACGGTGAGCGCCAAGCACCTCGCCAACCTCGACGCCCCGCTCAGCGAGGACGTGCTCGTGTGCGGTGACGAGCGCGACGCAAAGGCCGAGGTGGCGGCGCTCATCGCGACGATTCCCGGGCTCCGGCCGGTGGACTGCGGCCGGCTCGAGGCCTCGCGCCTGGTCGAGGGCCTCACCCCGCTGCTGATCGGCGTGAACATGCGCCACAAGACGGCCGCCGGCCTGCGGATCACGGGACTGCCGGACTCCCTGTGGTAGCCGTCCTCGCGGGCGGCACCGGCGGGGCCAAGCTGGCGCGGGGCATGCTCGACGAGGTGGGAGCCGACGAGCTCGCGGTGATCGTCAACACCGCCGACGACGTGGAGGTGCACGGCGTGCACGTCTCACCCGATCCCGACCTCGTTGCCTACTGGCTGGCCGACGAGATCGACGAGCGTGGCTGGGGCCGGCGCGGGGACACCTGGCAGGTGATGGACGCACTGGCCGAGAGGGGACGGCCGGTGTGGTTTCGCCTCGGCGACCGCGACCTGGCGATGTGCCTGGTGCGCACCGAGCATCTTCGCTCGGGAGCCCGCCTCACCGGCGCGCAGGAGCAGGTGGCGCGCGCCCTCGGGGTGGGGGCGCGAGTGCTTCCCATGGCCGACGAGCCGGTGCGCACCCACGTGCTGAGCGCCGGCGCTTGGCGTCCCTTCCAGGAGTTCATGATCCTCGGCGGAGAGGACGCGCCCGTCGAGGGCGTCGAGCTCCGGGGCGTCGAGGGCGCCCGCGCCACGCCGGAGGTCCTCGAGGTCCTGGCCCGAGCCGAGGCCGTCGTCATCGGGCCCTCGAACCCCGTGATCTCCATCGGTCCGATCCTCGGCGTACCTGGCCTGCGGGAGGCCATCGAAGCCTCACCGGGGCCGGTGGTGGCCGTCTCGCCGTTCGTCGAGGGGCGCGCGGTGAAGGGACCCACCGAGGCGTTCGCCGCCCAGGCCGGCCTGCCCCCGGGCGCCGCCGGGGCCGCCCTGGCGTACGCAGGCCTCGTGGATGGCCTCGTGAGCGACGAGCCCGTGGAGGGACTCCCGGTGCTCGAGACCGACACGCGGATGGACTCGCCGGAGGCCCGTGCTCGAGTGGCGCGCGAGACGCTGGCCTTCGCGCGGTCGCTGCGCGATCGAGCGGGTCCCGCGCCGGGGCGCCGGTAGAGCGAACGGAGACGACCGCTCCGGGAGCCGCGCCGGACCGAGCAGCCGCCTCGGGCACTACGACGGTCGGTACAGTCGGCAACCCGTGCGCACCCTCGCCATCCTGCCCGTCAAGCGCTTTGCGGCCGCCAAGCAGCGGCTCACCGACCTCCTCCCCGGCGGGACGCGCGAAGCCCTCGTGCAGGCGATGTTCTCGGACGTGCTGGTCTCCCTGCGCCACGCCGAGCGCGTACACGCCACCGCCGTGGTCACCCTCGATCCCCTCGCCCAGGCGCGGGTCCGCGCCGAGCGCGTGCTGTTGCTCGAGGACCACGACCAGGCGGGGCAGTCGGCGGCGGTGAGCCTCGGCATCGCCTACGCGCTCGAGGAGGGCTTCGACCGCGTGCTGCTCGTGCCGGGCGACACGCCGTTGCTCGATCCCACCGAGGTCGACGCGCTGCTCGACGCGGCCGCGGCCCACGGTCGGGGAGCGCTCATCGTGCCCGATCGCCACGACACGGGCACCAACGCGCTGGTGATCACCCCACCCGACGCACTCGCCCCGAGCTTCGGGCCGGACTCCCTCGAGCGGCACGCCTCGGCGGCGGAGGCGGCGGGCCTCCCCCACCGGATCGAGCGCGTGGAGTCGCTGCTGCGTGACGTGGACACCCCCGACGACCTCGCCGAGCTGCGCGGCGTGCTCGAATCGAGGCGGCGCCTCGCGCCGATGACGCGAGGCGCGCTCTTCCAGCTCGACCGCGCGTTCCCGGCCGCCTCCGGCTCGTCGACGCCGGGCGGCGACGCCGTCGGGGCCTGAGCTCGCGCGAGGAGGCCGCACCGCTCCCCTCCGCGCGGGGGAACGAGGCCCTGCGCATCGAGGTTCTCGCGCTCGAGGGCCTGCCGGAGGTGAGCGAGTGCGACGATCTCGGGGCGCTCCTCGCCCACGCCGCGCCGCGCGACCTCGGCGACGGAGACCTCCTCGTCGTGGCCCACAAGGTGGTGTCGAAGAGCGAGGGCCGCGTGCGCGCGCTCGCGGCCGTGAAGCCCACGGCCCGGGCGAGGGAGCTCGCCGAGCCCCACGGCAAGGATCCCCGCATGGTGCAGGTCGTGCTCGACGAGTCGGCCGAGGTGCTGCGCGCCGAGCGGGGGGTGATCGTGTCGCGCACCCACCACGGCATGGTGTGCGCCAACGCGGGCGTCGACGCCTCGAACGCGGCTCGGCCCGAGCAGGTGATCCTCCTCCCCGAGGATCCCGACGCCTCGGCCCGCGCCCTGCGCCGGAGCATCGCCGCCCTGCGCGGCGTGCGCCCCGCGGTGCTCCTCACCGACTCGTTCGGGCGGGTCTGGCGACTCGGCCAGGTCGACGTGGCCATCGGCGTGGCCGGACTCACCCCCTTGGACGACTGGCGCGGGCGCGCGGACGCTCGGGGCCGAGCGCTCGGGGCCACGGTGATCGCGGTGGCCGACGCCGCCGCGGCCGCCGCCGACCTCGCCCGGGCCAAGGACTCCGCCGAGCCCGCCGTGCTCGTGCGCGGCCTCGGTCGCTACGTGAGCGTCGAGGACGGGCGGGGCGCGGACGCGCTCCGGCGAGCACCGGAGGAGGACCTGTTTCTCTGAGCTGAGGTGCTGAAGGCGTGCGGCCCCGGTACCTCAGTACGTCTGGAGCACCCGGTACAGCGTGTCGCGTTGCGCCGCCGGTCGGCCCGCGGCCTCGGCGGCGCCGATCAGGTCCTCCGGGGTGAGCATCGTGCCGTGGGAGGCGCCCGCCATGCGGGAGATCGACTCCTCCATGAGCGTCCCCCCCAGGTCGTTCACGCCCCAGCGGAGCGCCTCGGTGGCGGCGTCGAGGCCTATCTTCACCCAGCTCGCCTGCAGGCTGAGAACCGTCCGGCCGAGCGCGAGCCGGAACGTGGCGGTGTGCTTGAGGTTCTCCTCGCGGGAGATCTCCTCGATGCCGTGGGTGCGCCCGAGCATGGTGTGGAAGGGCACGAACGACAGCGGAACGAACTCGGTGATGCCACCCGTGCGCTCCTGCAGCGCCCGCACCACGCGCATGTGCTCGGCGAGCTCCCAGGGCTCCTCCACGTGGCCGAACATCACGGTGGCCGTGGAGCGGAGCCCGGCGCGGTGAGAGGCCTCGATGATCTCGACCCATCGGCGCACGGGCAGCTTGTTGGGCGAGATGCGCTGGCGCACGCCGTCGTGGAGCACCTCGGCGGCCGTGCCCGGGGTGGAGCCCAGCCCGGCGTCGCGCAGCCGGGCGAAGACCCGCTCGGGTGAGAGCCCCGAGACCTCGCACATGCGGTCGACCTCCATGGCCGAGTAGGCGTGCAGGTGGATGTCCGGAGCGGTCTCCAGGGCCAGGCGCAGCCAGCCCTCGTAGTCCTCGAGCGCCCAGTCCGGGTGGATGCCCGACTGGATGCAGATCTCCGTGGCCCCGACCTCCACCGCCTCTTCGACGCGGCGCACGAACTCCTCGCGGTCGTGCTCGTAGGCGTCGGGAGAGCGCTTTCCCTGCCCGAAGCCGCAGAACGCGCAGCCCACCACGCACACGTTCGACACGTTGATGTTGCGGTTGACCACGAAGGTCACGGTGTCTCCGGCGAGCTCCTCGCGCAGCTCGTCGGCGGCCTGGCGCATGTCCTCGATGGCCTCGGGGCGGCGCTCCGCGAACAGCGCTGTGAGCTCGTCCTCGGAGAGCTCGACGCCCTCGCGAGCACGGGCCACCGCCCCGGGTACGAGCTCGCGGCGGATCGCGCGGTCCTCCCGGCGACCCGACCCCCGCCGCGGGATGAAGGACCAGAAGCGCGCCTTGATCACGTCGAGCACGCCCGGCTCGAGCCACTCGGCGTCCATGAACTGGGGGTAGACGCAGAGGCGCTCGGTGAGCGCGTAGCCCCGCGGCGCGAGCGCCCCCCGCATGCGGTGGGGCGAGGGGAAGGGGTGCTCGGGCGAGATGTGGTCGCCGTTGGCCGAGAGCCCTCCGAGGTCGGTGGCGCCCTCCTCGACGAGGGGAAGCCACCAGTCCGAGAGATTGGGCGGGATCTGCACGCCCACGTCGGGCATGAGCCGGCGGCACTCGCGCACGAGCTCGGCCATGTCCTCGAGCGAGACCGGGGTGGCCCAGGCCGGCGCGTCGGCCGCCTCGCCCGCACCCCCGCCGCGCTGGGCCGCGTCGGCGATCTCCGCCGGCTCCTCGCCGTAGTAGCTGCGGTGGGGCACGTAGCTCTGGAGGATCACCTCCTGGAGGTGGTTGTGCTCGGCGTGGACCTCGGCGAGCGCCGCCAGGGAGGCGAAGCGCTCCTCGCGGGTCTCCCCCACGCCCACGAGGATGCCGCTCGTGAAGGGGATCTTCAGCTCCCCGGCGGCACGGATGGTGGCGAGCCGCCTCGCCGGGTGCTTGGTGGGCGAGCCGGCGTGCACGGTGTCCATCAGCCGCTCGGAGATCGACTCGAGCATCAGGCCCTGGGACGCGGTGACCTCGCGCAGGCGGGCCAGGTCACGGCGCTCGAGCACACCGATGTTGGTGTGCGGGAGCATGCCGCGCTCGAGCGCGCGCTCGCAGGCCCAGGCCACGTAGGAGGTGAAGTCGGCGTGGCCGTACTCCTCGAGGCGCGCCCGGACCTCGGCGTTGACCTCCGGATGCTCGCCGGTGAGCACGAGGAGCTCCTTGGCGTTCCGGCGCACGGCCTCTTCGAGCATGCGCTCCACCTCGTCCGGTGAGTAGAGGTGCGCCCGGTGCGTGGCGAAGGCGCAGTACTTGCAGAAGCAGCGACAGGTGCGCGACAGCGACAGCGTGTAGTTGCGCGAGAAGGTGATCCGCCGCACGGGGGCGCCAGTCTAGGCAGGGGCGCCGTCAGGCGAGCGGAGCGCGAAGCTGGGCGGGCTCCGCCACCCCGAGGGCCTCGTCGGTGGCGGCACCCGGGAGCGTCCAGTACCCGTCGGCGCCTACCGGGCGCTCCCGGGCGACTCGGGCCAGGGCCTCGCGCGTCTCGATCATGGTCGTCTCGCGAACGGCCGCCACCTCGGCGGTGGCCAGCGGCTCTCCGGCCCAGGCGAGCACCTCCTCGACGCTCTCGGGCCTTCCCCGGCGCACGAGCTCGGGCGCGAGGTTGGCGATGGCCGCCTCGTAGGCGTCCGCGGGCTGAAAGCCGGGGAGATCGAGGCGGGCCGGGCCGTCGGCTCGGGCGATCTCGTAGCTCGGGCACGTGTAGCGGCGCCCGCCGGCCGCGTCGGCCAGCTTGTGGTCGAGGGCGAGAGCCGCCGGAGAAGGCGCGCGTGCGGCGGCCATGTCGGCGCTGAGAGCCTCGGCGGTCTCCGCCTCCCCGGCCCAGCGTTCGAGCTCGAGGGGATCGAGCCCGGCCTCGCCGGCGGAGAGGGCGAGGGTCTCCGGCGCGTCGAGCAGGTTGCCCGCCATCGCGTTGACTCGTAGGCGGCGCAGGAGGGCAACCTCCCGCTCCGGAGCGTGCAGGCGAGCTGCCACCACGGCCCGGCAGGCCGGCATGGTCGCGGCGTTGCGCGGACGCTCGAGCGGATCGATGGGCATCCCGAAGCGGCGCTGCATGGCGGCCAGAGCCTTGGCCTCACGGTCCGGTGTGAAGCCCCGAGCGGCCACGTCCTCCGGGCGCTCGGAGAGGCCGACCATGGTGCGGTGCCACGCGATCTCCTCTCCGAACAGCCAGCGCAGCCGGTAGCGGGAGGGCTCGGCCGAGAACGCCCATGGGCAGCCGGGGTCGGTGTACTCACGAATGATTAGCGTGGGCATGGAACCGACGGTAGCGGAGGCGGCGAGGGGCCCCATCAGGTCGCGATTCGCGCTCGCCCGTGAGCGCTCCGAGGCGCCAGCGCCGCGAGGGCCTCGCGCGTGCGCTCCAGGAAGTCCTCCGGCCGCTCCCCCGCGAAGGGGATGAGCGGCGCTCCGAAGCGCACCGTGGCCCGGCCCCGTCGCGTGAGCCCGCGGTCCTTGGGCATGATGAGCGAGGTGCCGCCCACGTGCACGGGCACGAGCGGCGCGCCGGTGGCCACGCAGAGCCGGGCCACGCCCGAGCGAAAGCCCTGGAGCTGGCCGGCGGACCGTGTGCCCTGCGGGTAGAGGAGGACGTTGTGGCCCTCGCGCAGGAACTCGGCCGCCGCCGCGGCCCCGCGACCTTCGCCCGAGCGATCGAAGGGGAAGGTGTTGATCCAGAGTCCGCTCATCACCGCGTAGGAGCGCCGGCGGTAGAAGCGATCGGCCGCCGCCCCGACGACCGTGCGCGATCGCCAGGCCCGGGGAAGGGCGCCGAGCACGAGCGGCGTGTCGATGTCCGAGCCGTGGTTGGGGGCAATCACCGCCGGCTGCGGGGCGTGGGCGAGGTCCTCCGCTCCCTCGACCCGCGGATGGGCCACGAAGCGGGTGGCGGGAAACAGCAGCCCCTCCTGGAGCAGGTCGCGGGCCAGCGAGGGAGCGCGGCCGCGCAGCCACGCCTGGTCGGGCGTCTGGGGGGCCGAGGCCGACCAGGGGTCCGGTCCGGAACGCACCGTGCGCCACCGCCCCGACGGCCGGCGCCGGCGCGGTGCGGGGGTGCCGGCCAGGCGCTCGAGCATGCGCCCTCCCCGGGCGAACCTCACGTGACCTCGGCGTAGAAGATGGGCGGGCAGTGGAAGTGGGTGAGCGATGGTGAGCGCCCCACCACGTGCTCGGCCATCTCGAGCGCGTCGCGCATGGTGTCGGCCCGGCGGAAGCCCATGCGCCGGCAGGCCTCCGGATCTCCGCCCACGAAGATGGTCTCCCCCACGTGCTCGAGCGCATGCGCGCCCCAGTACCACATGTAGAAGGGGTGCACGCCGTGGTAGGCGTGGCTGGTGCGGTAGAGGTGGCGGTACCACTCGTCCTCGGCGTAGGAGCGCTCGAAGCGGCGCTCGATCTCCACGGGGTCGGTGGTCTCGGCCAGCACCTCCTCGTAGAAGTCGATGTAGGAGGGGTGGTGGACGGGGTGGAACTCGCGCTCCACCGGATGGGTGAAGATCATCACCCCGCCGGGGCGCACCAGCGGCTTGCCCCGGTACATGTTGAAGAAGTACCCGAGCCCGAGGCACATGACGAGCACCGGGTTGTTGATCGAGTTCACGTTGTAGGGCCCGATGTAGGGAAGCCCCGCGGTCACGATGTCGGACTGACCCTCGACCAGCACCCCCTGCTGCTCCGATGCCCGGGCGTGGATGGCCTCGTGCACGGGCTCGATCGCCCCTGCGGCCACGCCGATCGCTTCGAAGGGAGCACGCTGGCGCTGGAACATCGTGCGCCGCATCCGCACCGGAGCCCGGTCGAGGAATCGCTTCATCCCGGCGAACGTGGCCTGCTCGCGAGCGCTCCAGCGCTGCTCGGGCCTGGCCAGGAACCGCAGCGGCCCGGCGAACATGTCGTTGTTCACGGTGGTCTCCACGTGGAAGACGGGCACGGCGGACTCGATCACCTCGCCCTGGCGGTTCGAGGATGCGTGCAGGGCGCTGTTGGGCGGGTCGGTGAAGGAGCGCGAGTGGCGCAGCGTGTGCACGTTGTGATGGGCCGAGATGGATCCGTAGGTGCCGAGACCGATGGCCGCCGACTTCGGCCCGCCCTGCAGGGTGGCGGTCACGAGGTGGACGTAGACGAGGAGGTCCGACTCGGCCGCACGGCGGTTCAGCGTCACGACCTCGCCCGCGTCGGTCTCGCCCATCGGGGTGTTCCCACCCGGATCCTCGGCGTCGTGGTTGTAGAGGCGGTCCGGGTAGAAGGCGTCGAACACCCGCGCGCCGACGGTCTCGCGCAGCTCCGCCCCGGTCATCCGCCGGTGCAGGGCGAGCGCCGCGATGAGGTGGATGTCGTCCACTCCGGCGCGGTAGGCGCGCTCGAGCACCTGCTCGATCACGAGCTGGCGCACGTCCGGGGAACGCATGGGCGGGAGCGGCACCGAGATGTCGTCGAAGGCGATGGTGAGGCGCATCCCGGGCCGGAGCAGCGCGTCGAGGGGGTCCATGCCGAGCGGCGCGTCGAGCGCCGCGGCGATGGCCGCATCCAGGTCGGCGAGGCCCTTCAGGGGCGGCGGGGGGTAGACGATGCGCGAGCCCACCGGCAGGCGCTCGAGGCGCATGGAATCGCCGGAGTGAAAGAGGGTGGGCGGCGAGACGTCGGTGACCTCGACCACCGAGGCCTCGCGCTCGACGGCGGGCGGGACGCGCCGCGAGCGTCCACCGGGCGGCCGCTCGACCGCCGGCGGCGCGGAGGCTCGCAGACGTCCGACCACGCTCACGTCTCGCTCCGCAGGTCGAACACGGTCTTCACGCGCCCCGATCGCGCCGCCCGCGGAGCGTCCGCGAGCGCTTCGCGGTACTCGCGCAGGTGCCAGCCGCGCGCCACCAGGCGACCGGGGCGGATGCGCCCGGCCAGCTCGAGGGCGGTGGGGAAGTCCCGCGCGTAGCCGTAGGCGCCCTTGATCTCGACCTCGCGCTGCCACGCCAGCGCCAGGTCGGCGCTCACGCTGCCGGGCATGCCCACGAGCACGACCCGCCCGCGCGGGCGCACCGCGGTGATCGCGCTCTCGAGCGACGCGCCCGAGCCCACGCAGTCGAGCACGGCGTCGAAGCCGCCGAGCAGCAGCTCGCGACCGAGGTGGCCCACCAGTCGACGCGCCCCGGTGAGTCGTGCCCCCTCGAGGTGCAGCCGCCCCGAGCGAGCGGTGTGGTCGGCTCCCAGGCGGCGGGCCTCGAGCTCCTGGCCGGGGTGCTTGGCGAGCGCCACCACGGTGGCCTCCGGAGCGAGATCGCGCAGGGCGGCCACCGCGAGCAGGCCCATGGTGCCCGCCCCGATCACGGCGAGCACCTCGCCGGGCTGTGGCGCCGCACGCTGCGCGGCGTGCAGCGCGCAGGCCAGCGGCTCGACGAGCACGGCGTCCTCGTCGGAGAGCGAATCGGGCACGGCGTGGAGCTGGGAGGCGTGAGCGGTGAGCCCCTCGCTCCACCCCCCGCAGGTGTCGCGACAGAAGCCGATCTGCAGGCCCGCCGACACCGATCCCGCCGTCACGTTCCGGCACAGGGCGTGGAGGCCCTCGAGGCACTCGGGACAGGGTGGGCGGATGCCGCGCGCCTCGCACCCGAGCGCCGGCTCCACCACCACGCGCTGCCCGCGGCGGGAGCCCGAGGCCACCTCACCCACCACCTCGTGACCCGGCACGAACGGCCCGGAGGTGAGCGCGGCGAGGTAGGGCGAAGCCTCGCCGGTCACGAGCGCCTGGTCGGAGCCGCAGATGCCCGAGAGGCGCGGCCGCACCGAGAGCCACTCGGGCGCCGGGAGCCGCGGCGGGCGGAGGTCCTCGCGCAGGCGCAGCGCACTCGTTCCCGCACGCCGGGACACCCGCGCCGCGGTGTGGCGCACCGGCGAGGGCGAGTACTCGAGGCCGAGCACGACTACGCGCCCGCCCCCACGCGCGGCCTCGTACGGGCGCCCGGCTCGGTGTCCCACTCGAGGATGGGCCAGCGCCGGCGCCGGGCCTCGCGGCTCAGGCGAAAGTCGGGGTTCACCGCGTGGGGATGGCCGACGAGCTCGAGCATGGGCAGGTCCGATGAGGAGTCGCCGGAGGCGTGGCATTGGCCGAGCTCGGCGCCGTGCTCGGCCGCCATCCGCGCGGCCAGCGAGGCGCGGCCGTCGGCGGTGAGCGGCGGCTCGGCCAGCTCCCCGGTGAAGGCCCCGCGCCGCTCGGTGAGGCGCGCCGCCACGAGGTCGTCGGCCAGGAAGCGCAGGGGGGCGACGAGGAAGTCGAGGGCACCGGTCATCAGCACCACCCGATCGCCGCGGCGGCGGTGCGCGCGGATGCGCCGCACGGCCTCCTGGTGCACGCGCGGGAGGATGAACTCCGACAGCGCCTCCTCGGCCTGCTCGCGCAGCTCGGCGGCCGGCAGGCCACGGTAGTTGCGGTAGAAGCGGCGGTTGAAGGCCGAGCGCGAGCGGCGGTCGGCCACGAGGTATCCCGGCGCCCGGGCGGCCAGGCCGAGCGACCACAGGGCGCGGTCGCCCCGGGGCATGTCGCGGGTGCGAAGCCACGCGTAGAAGTGGGCCACCGTGGTGTCGAGCAGCACGCCCTCCACGTCGAAGAAGGCAAGCCCCGGAGGACCGTCCTCGATGGGCGCCGGGCGAGCGTCCCGTTCGGGCGCGACCGGGCGCACGCCCACGCGCGGCACCCCGACGAGCGCGCGCAGGGCCGGGAGGTGGATGTCCTTGAAGTACTCCTCCCAGTCGATGTCGGCCACGTCGAAGGAAAAGCGCGCGCGGTCCTCGGGGTGCAGGCGTGCCTCGAGCTCGGTGGCGTGGCGGTCGTCGAACACGCAGTCGAGCTCGCCGTAGGGCGCGTAGAGCTCCGAGAGCCGGCGCAGGCGCTCGAGCGAGCGGCGCTCGCGGTGCAGCCGCCGCTCGACCGCGTCGGCGTTCGGAACCGGCACGCGGCCCACGATCCGCCGGCCGAGGCGAACGGCGCGCTCGCCACGGTCGATGGCCCGGGTGGCGCGTGAGAACGGGATGAGGGGAAGCGCCTTGATGTCCACGGCCACACCGTCGTCGTCCGGGAAGGGGCGCTCGCGGAAGTAGTCGGCGATCATCTCCACCGCGTGCCCGAGCGTGAGCGGGCGGCGGCTGCCGCTCGCCACGTTCACGACGCAGGGGCTCGTGCTCGGCGGGTGCGCCGCCGCGGCGATGCAGGCGTTGGCCACGAGGTCCACGGGCACGATGTCGAAGCGCACCGAGCCGTTGCCGGGGAAGCGCGGCAACAGCCCGCGCCCGTAGGCGAGGATCACCGGATCGGCCACCTTGAGTCCCTCGAGCCAGCCGGCGTGGGGGTGGCGAAGCGCCGACTCGATCACGCTCGGCCGCACGATGGTGAGCCGCTCGAGTCCGCGCTCGACCACCACGCGCTCGCCCAGGGCCTTGGAGAACGAGTACGCGTCGGACCATCCGAGGGCGCGGCAGCGCTCGCGTCCGCGCTCGCGCAGCTCGGTCTGCACCCACGCGCGCCGCGCCTCCTCGGCGCGAGCGCCCACCGCGGGCGCCCCGGCCGGGCCGATCTCCTCTCGGGCGTCGCGCACGAAACGGTGCTGGTGGGCGGGCAGCCGCGACTCGGCCTCGAGATCGCTTCGCCAGGCGCGGGCCGCCTCGAGCTCGGCGCGGAGGTCCACCGCCGGCTCGGCCGGCGTGTTGCCGGACGGGCGCTCGAGCACGAGGCCCGTGCGCTCGCCGGCCGCGTAGGCCGTCGAGACGTGGACGAAGGTGGGCTCCGAGCCGCTCGCCCGCAGTGCGTCCACGAGCCGACCGGCGCCCAGGGCGTTCAGCTCGATCATGCGGTCGAGCGGATCCTCGAAGGACACCGAGGCCGCGCAGTGCACCACCACGTCGACGTCGGAGAGATCGAGCGGCGTCGCTCGACCGAACCCGTCCACGGCCAGGTCGGCCGCCACGGCGCTCAGCCGGCCCCCGGCGATGGCGGCGTCGAGGTCGGCGGCTTCGCCGGTGGAGAAGGGGGTCTGCGGCAGGATCTCCTCGCGCAGGCGGCGCAGAGCGTCGGCGTCGTCGGTGGCGCGCAGCAGCAGGCGGATCTCGCGGAGCCCCGGCACGGCCCCGAGGCAGGCGGAGAGCACGCCCTTGCCCACGAAGCCCGAGGCGCCCGTGAGCAACAGCCTCCTGTCCTCGAGGAGCTCCGCTATCCGCTGTACCCGCTCCTCCCCCATCGGCCGCGCGAGCACCCTAGCCCAATCTCTACTGACGTGTCAGTCGAGCGGCGATCTTCCGTAGGCTGCGGCGACATGGAGGGAGCCGTAACCCCCGAGGACCCTGGCGTCGCACCCGAGGCCAGCTCCCGGCAGCGCCTCCTGATCGAGGCCCGCGCCGAGTTCGCGAACCGCGGCTTCGACGGCGCGCGCCTCCAGGACATCGCCGAGCGAGCCGGACTGCGCCACCCCACGCTGCTCTACTACTTCTCGTCCAAGGAAGGGCTCTACGCCGCGGTCATCGAGACCGCGGTGGCCGATTGGGCGGGTGAGATCCACGGAGCCATCGAGAACAAGCTCGACGGCTTCGACCAGGTGGCGCGCCTGATCGAGATGGCGTTCTCCTTCTTCGAGCACCACGAGGACTTCGTGCGCATCGTTCGCCGCGAGGCCATCGAGGGCGGGGGGCGCCTCGCCGACGCCATCGCCGAGTTCCTGCGCCCCTTCCTCGAGCGCGCGGTGGCGTTCCTCGAGCGCGAGACCGCGGCCGGCCGGCTGCGCCCGCACGATCCGCTGGAGGTCATGCAGCTCTGCTACGGCACGGTGCTCACCTACTTCTCGGACGCCCGCTTCCGCCGGGAGCTTACGGCTGAGGATCCGCTGTCGCCGGAGGCCGTGGCCCGCCACCGCGACGCGCTCATCGCGCTGCTGCGCCGGGCGCTCGACCCGCACCCGACCGGGTGAGCGCGTCGTTCAACGAGCCCGAGCGGAAGGGCCGCTCGGCCACCTCCGCCTCCGCGTAGCCGCCCGCGCGCACCGCCTCGACGATGGCCGCGCGGACGCGAGGCTCGAGTCCGCGCGCGAGCTCCTCGGCCCCGAGCTCCACGCGCCCGAGGGCTCCGTGGTGGCGGACCCTGAGCACGCCGAACCCGAGCGCCCGCACGCCCCGCTCCGCGCGGTCGATGCGCTCGAGGGTGCCGGGGTCAACCGGCGTGCCGTAGGGGATCCTCGAGGCGAGGCAGGGGCTCGCGGCCTTGGCCGCGCTCGGCAGCGCCAGACGCCGAGCCAGCTCGCGCACCTCCGTCTTGCCGAGGCCCTGCTCGAGCAGCGGGTGGATCACCCCCCGCTCCGCCGCCGCCCGCAGGCCGGGGCGCCAGTCCCCCGCGTCGTCGGCGTTGGCTCCCGAGAGCAGCGCGGGGTATCCGCGCGTCGCCCCGAGGGCGGCCAGCACGTCGTAGAGCTCGGTCTTGCAGTGGTAGCAGCGGTCAGGCCCGTTGCGGCGGTAGGCCTCGCGCGCCAGCTCCTCGGTGGACACGGACTCGTGCGCGATGCCCACCGCCCGAGCCACCTCCCGCGCCCCTTCGAGCTCACCGGAGGCGAGCGCGGGAGACACGGCGGTCACGGCCAGCGCTCGCGACCCGAGCGCCCGGACGGCGAGCGCGGCCACCAGTGAGGAGTCCACGCCGCCCGAGAAGGCCACCACCGCACCGCCGAGGCCGCTGAGGCGCTCCTCGATGGCCGCGCGGCGGGCGTCGA
Source organism: Thermoleophilaceae bacterium (assembly GCA_050997195.1). Lineage (GTDB taxonomy): Bacteria > Actinomycetota > Thermoleophilia > Solirubrobacterales > Thermoleophilaceae > JACCZP01. The sequence continues at coordinate 22,833 of JBPCRE010000182.1, read as the reverse complement.
GCTCAGGCACGGAGGGCCTCCTCCGGCGAGCCGGGCACGTGGGCGGACTGGGCCGCCGCGAGCGCCGCAGCCCACACCGAGCGCACGCTGGCGCCCGTGGCCTGCGCCACGCGGACGCAGTCGTCGTGCTCGGGTGCCACGCTCGTCTCGGCGCCCCCGAGGCGCCCGACCTTCACGCGGACGCTGTGGCCTCCCACGTCCACCGTGCGCCAGTGACGCTCGAGCTCGTGGCGCCTGAGCTCGGCCACCCGCACGCCGAGGCTCCCCGTCTCGCGCATCATGGCCTCGGCCACCGCCCACTCCCGGGCGGGGCGAACGAGGGCGGAGAGCACCGTTCCCGGGCGCCCCTTCTTCATCTGCGCTGGAGCGCTCCACACGTCGAGGGCCCCGGCGGCGAAGCAGGCGTCCGCCGCGTCGGGAACGTGCTCCGGAAGGAGGTCGTCGAGGTTGGTCTCCACGAGCGAGACGCGACCCTCCTCGGTGGTGGAGCCGAGCGGCTCGCCGAGGATCACGCGGACCACGTTGGGCAGCGCCTCGAGCTCGCGGGACCCCGCGCCGTACCCGATCGCGCCCATGCGCAGCGGCGGCATCGGGCCGTAGCCCTCGGCCAGCGAGGCCACGAGCGCCGCGCCGGTGGGCGTGACGAGCTCGACGTCGAGCTCGACCCCGTGGAGCGGCGCGCCCACCAGGATCTCGAGCGTGGCCGGGGCGGGGAGCGGAAGCCGCCCGTGCGCCGATCCCACGAAGCCCCGAGGTGCGGGCAGCGGCGAGCACACCACCCGCTCCACCCCGAGATCCTCGAGGGCGAGCGCCACGCCGCACACCTCGGCGATCGCGTCCACGGCTCCCACCTCGTGGAAGTCCACCCGCTCGGGAGAGATCCCGTGGACCCTCCCCTCGGCCTCCGCGAGGCGCCGGAAGGTGGCGTGGGCTCGTGCGCGCACGCGCTCCGGAAGGGCGGCGCCGGCCAGCAGCTCCCGCACCTCGGCGAAGCGGCGATGGGGCTGGCGGTCCTCGGCTCGCGCCTCGGCCCGGACGGCACCGATCGCGTGGCGCTCGGTGCGCTCCACACGAAGCGTCAACCCCGCGACGCCGAGGCCCTCGAGGCCCGCCCGTACCCCGTCGGCGCTCGCTCCCGCGTCTATCAGGGCGCCCAGGAGCATGTCTCCGGCCACCCCGGCCACGCAGTCGACGTAGAGGAGGGGGGCGTCGCCCCGCGCGCCGTCGGAGCTCACCTCGCACCTCCCGCCGCACGAGCGATCCGCGCGGCGATGGTGCCGGCCCCGAAGCCGTCGTCGATGTTGACCACGGCCACGCCGGCCGCGCACGAGCTGAGCATGGCGAGCAGCGCGGTCACCCCGCCGAAGGCCGCGCCGTAGCCCGTGCTGGTGGGCACGGCGATCACCGGCGCCGCGACGAGGCCTCCCACCACCGAGGCAAGGGCCGCGTCCTGGCCGGCCACCACCACCACGCAGTCGGCCTCGCGAAGATCCTCGAGGGTCGGGGCCAGCCGGTGGATCCCGGCCACGCCGGCGTCCTCGTGCACGGTGAGCGACGCACCGAGGAGCTCGGCCCGCACGGCCGCCTCCCGGACCGCCGGCCCGTCCGAGGTCCCGCCCGAGACGATCGCCACCCGCCCGCACGCCACGGGCACGCGCCGGCGCACCCAGGCGAGGCGTCCGCGTTCGTCCTCCTCCGCCTCGGGGGCGGCGCGACGCACCGCGGCCCGAGCGTCGGCGTCGGCCCGGGTCACGAGGATGCTGCCCGCGTCCTCTTCGAGCAGGGCGCGCACTATTCCCGAGATCTCGTCGGGGCTCTTGCCCTCGGCGAGCACGGCCTCGGGGGCTCCCTGCCGGAGCTCGCGGTGGGTGTCGAGACGGGCGAAGCCAAGGTCCCGGAAGGGCAGCCCGGCCAGCCGCTCGAGCGCGTTCGCGGGCGGGACGGCGCCGCTCTGCACGGCCTCGAGGAGGGTGAGCAGTTCCTCGTTCAGGCCCGCGGACGCTGCTGGCATCGGCGGGAGAGTAGTCCCCGATCGGGAAGATCCAGGCACTCATCTACGCTGGCCGCCGATGCGCCGAGACCAGCCCGCGCCGCGAGGACGCCGCCGCGGTCGCGCTGCGAGCGCCCTGCTGCTCGCCGTCCTCGGTCTCGCTCTGCCCGGATGCCGCCAGCAGCAGCCCACCGCCGACGAGCCGCTCACCCCCACCGCCCCGCGGGACGTGCGCCTCGCCCTCGACTTCACGCCGAACGCGGTGCACGCCGGGGTCTACACGGCGCAGCGCGGGCGCCTCGACCGGCCGCGCGGAGTGGCCCTGCGGGTGCGGGCACCCACCAACTCCTCGGACTCGCTCAAGCTCCTCACCTCGGGACGAGCGGACGTGGCCATCGCCGACATCCACGACCTCGGCCTCACCCGCGAGCGCGGCCAGGACGTGATCGGCGTGGGGGCCATCGTGCAGCGGCCGTTGGCGGCGGTCATCGCCCGCGAGTCGGTCCGCCGACCGCGGGACCTCGAGGGAAAGCTCGTGGGCGTGACCGGCCTCGCCTCCGACGACGCCGTGCTCCGCTCCATCGTGGAGGGCGATGGTGGCGACTACCGACGGGTGCGCCGCATCACCATCGGCTTCTCGGCCGTGCCCAACCTCGTGAGCGGCAAGCTCGACGCCGCCACCGGCTTCTGGAACGCAGAGGGCGTGGCGGTGCGAGAGGCGGGGCTGCGCACGCGCCAGTTCCGTGTTGACGACTTCGGTGCCCCGCGCTACCCCGAGCTCGTGCTGGCGGTGACCAGGGAGACGCTCGAGGAGAACCGCGAGCTGATCGAGAACACCGTGGCCGCGCTCACCGCGGGCACCGAGGCGGCGCTCCGCGATCCCGAGCCGGCCATCCGCCAGATCGCCCGGGCCTCGGAGGCCAGCACGGCGGTGATCCGGTCCCAGTTCGCCGAAGTGCGTCCGGCGCTCTCGCCCCCCCTGCGCCTCGACGAGCGCGCGCTGCGCGAGTGGGCGGAGTTCGACCGGCGCTTCGGCATCCTCGAGCGGCCCGAGCCGCGCGCCGGCTTCGACTACAGCGTGGCCGCGGCGAGGGAGCGCTCGGCCCCGGCCCGCTAAGAGTCGGAGAGCAGCCGCTCCACCAGCGCTCCCATCTCGCGGGCCATCCGCGAGCGCGGCACCACGAGGTCGAAGCCGGCCTCCTCGGCCCTGCGCCGGACGTCGACGTCCACGTGCGCGTAGAAGCCGAGCGTGCGGAGCCCGGCGAGCTCGCCTGCCGCGTCCATGGCCTCGACCATGGCGACGCGCTCGGCGGCGTCGGCGGTGAGGTCCACCACCAGCACCTCCGATGCCGCTCCCGCGGCCCTGAGCCCCGCCTCGTCGTCGAAGCGGGTGACCTCGTGCCCGGCGGCGGTGAGTCCGCCCTCGACCTTCGAGCCGAAGAGCAGGTCAGGGCAGAGGACGGCCACGCGCGCCACGGTGGGGCCCTACTGAGCGCGCCGCGCGCGGAACTCCTGCCGCACGGACTCGGGCCGGCCCCACATCTGCACGACCTCCGCACGCCCGGAGCGCACCTGGCGCACCTCCATCTGGCCCTCGAGCCCCAAGGAGTCGAGCACGGCGAGGGTGCCGTGCACGGTCTGCGCCGCCGCGGCGTGCCCGAACTCGTGGGCCACGAGCAGGCGCCAGTGCCAGTCGCTCCGCGACCACGGCTGGGCGTTGACCTGCACCAGCATCGTCGCCGCCTCCACGTAGCGCTCCTCGTCGAAGATCCTGAGGTCGAGCGCGAGGTGCGTCCAGTCGGGCGGGAGCGAGTCGACGATCTGCTGGAAGTTCTCTGCGAGCGCCACGGGAAGCCACCCTAACCGGCCCTACGGCCGCTCTAGAGTGGCCCTCATGATCTCGGCCTCCGAATACGCACTGGTCACCGAGGGCGTGGGGCTTCTCGATCGCTCCGAGCGCGGCAAGCTCCTGCTCAGGGGCGCAGAGGCCGCGGAGTTCCTCCAGGGCCAGCTCACCAACGACGTGGAGGCGCTCGAGCCGGGCGAGGGCTGCTACGCGCTCCTGCTCACCCATAAGGGAAAGATCCGCGCCGACGCCCGGGTGCTCCGAGGCCCCGACTGGCTGCGCCTGGACACCGAGGCCGGTGGCCTCGCCACGCTGGCCCGCACGGTGAAGATGTACTCCATCGGCCGGGACGTGCGCTTCGCGGACGAGACCGCGGATCGAGCGCTGCTCTCCCTGCTCGGTCCGGGCGCGCGCGAGGCGCTCGACGTGGCCCCCGAGGACCGCGAGCACGGGTGGGTCGAAGGAGAGCACGGCCTCTACGTGGCCACCGATCTGGGGGTGGACGTCCTGTGCCCGTCCGCCAATGCGCAGCGGGTGCGGGAGGCCCTCGGCGTGCCCGAGGTCTCCGAGACCACGGCCGAGTGCCTGCGCATCGAGAGCGGGCGCCCGCGCCACGGGCGCGAGCTCACCGAGGACATCATCCCCCAGGAGGCGGGCATCAACGACCGCGCCGTGTCGTTCGAGAAGGGCTGCTACGTGGGCCAGGAGACGGTCGCGCGCCTCTTCTACAAGGGAAAGCCCAACCGCCACCTGCGGGGGCTGCGACTCTCGGCGCCGGCGGAGCCCGGGGATCCGATCGATCTCGACGGCAAGCGCGTGGGCGAGATCGGGTCGGCGTGCGTCTCCCCCGCCCTCGGTCCGATCGCCCTCGCGCTCGTGCGTCGCGAGGCCGGCCCCGGCGCGGCGGTCGCCGTGGGCGAGGAGGGCACACCGGCCGAGATCCTCGGCCTTCCCTTCGCTCTCGCCACTGCGTGACAGACGCCCGGCTCGGGCGTTATAGGAGGGTGCGGCGGCAGGCAGGAGGCGTATCGGCGCCCGGTCAGAGGAAAGGACTCAAGTTCTGGCCCCGACGCGCCGAAGAAGAACGAGTTATGGCCGTCCGCGGTTCGCTGATCCTCGCCACGACCGCCCTGACGAGCCTCGCGCTCGCCGGGCCGGTGAGCGCGGAGGCTCCGCCCGCGAACAGCGGACCCACGGCCCGCGGGGAAGCGGAGCGCGCGCTCGAGGAGGCTCGGTCGGTGGCCGACGGCGAGGGAGTGCGCACCGGGCGCGAGTACACGCTGGCCCTGCGCAACGTGGCCCAGGGCCTCCCCGCCTTGGAGGCAGGCGATCGGCGCGAGGGAGAGGCCCTCCTGGCCCGCCCCACCGATCCCGGAGCCGGCACCTTCGGTGACCAGGGCTACACGGTCCCGTCCCGCTCGAACTGCACGATCGGCCCCGGCTTCTGCTTCCACTGGGTCGAATCGACCAACGACCGGGTCCCGCCGGCCGACGCCGACGGGGACCTCGTGCCCGACTACGTGGAGACCGTGGCGGCCGAGATGGGCGTGGTGCGGGCCAAGGAGAACGGCGACCTCGGCTGGCGCGCCCCACGCGGCGACGGCACCAGGGGCGGGGACGTGGACAAGACCGACGTCTACCTCGAGCAGCTCGGCGACAAGAACATCTTCGGCTACGCCGCCACGGATCCGAACCAGAGCGGATCCTCTCGCTCCGCCTATTTGGTGCTGGACAACGACTACGCGGCCGACGAGTATCGGGGCTTCGGGAGCTTCCTCGAGCCCCTGCGAGTGACGGCGGCCCACGAGTACCACCACATCCTCCAGTACGCCTACGACGCGTTCCAGGACGTGTGGATGTTCGAGTCGAGCGCCGTGTGGATGGAGGACCAGGTCTACGACGGGATCGACGACTACGTCTCCTACGTGAGGTCCTGGGTCACCCGCTCGGAGGTGCCGCTCACGCGCTTCGACTCCAGGAGCGCCTCGGATGCCGACAACATCAAGGTCTACGGCTCGGCGGTGTGGAACCACTGGCTGGCGGAGCGGCTCGGATCGACCACCATCCGCGGGGCCTGGGAGCGCTCCACCTCGACCACCCCGGCCTCCTTCGCTCCCGCGGCCTACGACCGCTCCATCGCCGGCAACGGCGGCACCGGCTTCTTCGACGACTTCGTCGGCTTCTCCGCGGCGGTCGCCGAGTGGCGCGCACCGGGGAGCGGCTTCTCGGAGGGCCAGAGCTACCCCGACGTGGAGCGGCGCGGCACCCTGACGCTCGGCGCCGCCCCGGCCACCACCACTCTCGACCACACCACCTTCGCCCTCATGGACGTGGCGCCGCCGACCGGGTCGGACCTCGAGCTCACCGCCTCGGTGCCGAGCGGCACCGCGGGCGCCATCGCGCTCGTCGGCCGGACGGGGAGCGAAGAGGGCGGGGCGGTGACCACGCGCCTGCTCCCCCTTCCCGCCGGAGGCTCGGGGACGATCGTGCTCCCGGGCGCGGGATCCATGAGCCGGATCACCGCCGTGCTGGTCAACGCCGACGTGTCGCAGCAGGGCTACTCCGCGGACGCCGGCGACTGGCGCTTCACCAAGGACGACCAGGTCGTGAGCGCCAGCGCTCGCGCGGTCCCCGTCGGCACGCAAGCCCCGGTGGCGAGTGCGGTCGCTCCCCCCCCTGCGACCGCTTCCCCCCCTGCGTCCGGCGGCGGAGGCGGAGGCGACTCGGGCGGCGGCGGAGACTCGGGCTCTTCGGGGGGTGGCTCCGACTCAGGCGCTCCCGCCGATCCTCTCCCCCTCCCCGACCCCACGGCGCGGGTGCTCCCCGGCGCCTCGGGCGTAGTTGTCCTCGGCCCCCGGTCGCAGCGCAGGGCGAGCGTCCTGCGCAAGGGGCTCGCGGTGACCGTGGGCGGCGGTCCCGCAAGCTTCTCGATGAGCGTGTCCGCCGGTCGCCCGGTGGTCAAGCGAGGATCGAAGGTCGTGGGTCGCGCGCGAGGCTCGCTCTCGGGCGTAGGAACCCGCACGGTGAACGTGCGCCTGTCGAGAGCCGCTCGCCGTGTGCTCTCCCGGGGCAGCTCGCTGCGCCTCGTGGCGAGGGTCGGGACGGCCTCACGGGCCATCGTCGTTCGCCGCTGAGGGCGTTCACCCGCCCCAACCGTTCGACTTGCTTATCGCCCACGCGCCGTACCGCACCCCGATTACGATGGCCCCTTGTCCCGCCTGCGCCGAGAAGAAGTGATCCCGTAGCGGCGCGCTCCCCGGGCGGGCGGCCCACCAAGCGGCGCGGCACCCTCTCGGCCGAGAGCCCGCTCCTCGGCGGCCCCCTCGGCACGAGCTCGAACGGAGCCTCGTTCGAGGCGCTGAACGACGCCCTGCGCCCGTCGCCGGTCAGGCCGCCGGCAAGCACCCCGCCACCCGACCCCGAGCTTCTCCGCCGGCTCCTTCCCGCGCCCGACCCCGAGAGGACGGTCGACGACTGGGGGCGCTCCGAGCGCATGTTCGAGCTTGTCGAGCCGCTGCTGAACTTCTACTACCGCTACTGGTTCCGGGTCGAGCAGGAGGGCGTCGAGCACGTGCCGGAGAGCGGCGGGGCCCTGCTGGTGGGGAACCACTCCGGGGCGCTCCCTCCCGACGCGCCCATGGTCATGCAGGCCATTCGCAACGAGCATCCGGCGCCTCGGCCGCTCTACATGCTCGGGGAGCACTGGTTCAAGGGGTACCCGGGCGCGGGAATGCTCACCGGCAAGATCGGGCTCGTTCCGGCCCACCCGGCCAACGCTCAACGCCTGCTCGGCGACGAGGGGCGCCTGGCCATCGTCTTCCCGGAGGGCCAGAAGGGCTCCCGCAAGCTCTACTGGCAGCGCTACCGCCTCCGGCGCTTCGGCCGCGGCGGCTTCGTGCGCGCCGCGCTCCGCGCGGGGGTGCCGATCGTGCCCGTGGCCATCGTGGGAGCCGAGGAGGCCATGCCGATCTTCGCCCACGCCCGGGCCCTCGAGCGCCTGACCGGGCTCATCTACTTCCCGATCAACCACGCCTTCCCCCACTTCGGGCTGGCCGCAGCCCTCATGTACCTGCCGGCCAAGTTCAAGATTCGCTTCCTCGAGCCGCTCGACCTCGACGACTACGGACCCGAGGATGCGGATGACCTGGCGCTCGTGAGCTCCCTGTCGGAGGAGGTGCGGCGGCGCATCCAGCGGGAGGTCGACCGCCTCGTGGCCTCGCGGACGTCCGTCTGGTTTGGATAGGTTCCGGGCGGGATGAGGGGACACGCCAGGGAGGGACACGGCCGGCGCTCGGCGCTGGTCGCCGTCGGAGCGCTCGCGGTGCTCGTCGCGGGAGGGTGCCGCAGCGAGGACTTCCAGAACGCCCCGCGCCCTCCGGCACCCGTGCAGCTCACCGGCGTGATCACCGACCAGCGCGTCACGGTCTCCCCCAACCAGGTGGGCACCGGACCGATCGTGATCATCGTCTCGAACCAGACCGATCGGTCGCGCACGGTGTCGCTCGTGGGCAACGGGGTCAACGAGGTCGTGGGGCCCATCAATCCCCTCGACACGGCCACCCTGCAGTACACGCTGAGGCGCCCGGGCACCTACCGCGTGCGCGCGGGGTCCGAGGTGGCCACCTCCAAGCAGCTCGGGGCGGCGCGCCTGATCGTCGGTGCCGGCCGCCAGAGCTCCCGGGACGAGATTCAGCTTCCGTAGTGGGTCTTCTCGAAACGTTCGCCCGGAAACGGCGAGCGCCAGACGCCGCCAGGCAAGGACGCAGGAGTCCGGCATAGCAGCGCTATGGCGGATCTCCGAGGACGCAGCATGGCGGTGCTCTGGGGCCGCCGTAACGGGTGCAACGTTGAGAGAAGGCCCACCTAGCTGGAGATTAGATGAACGCGGGCCCGCGCTTCAACAGGTTCTCGTAGACCTTCCGCTGGATCGTCTCGCGCACGTGCTCGGCCAGCTCGAGCGCCACGCCTCGATCCTCGCGCGCCTCGGGCACGAGGCCGGCCGTCTCGATCGGCTCACAGAACTCGATCCGCCACTTCACGGGCAGGGGCACGGCGCCGAGGGGACCGAGCGCAGGGAAGGTGGGCGTCAGGGGGAAGAACGGAAGGCCGGTGACGCGTGCGAGCCTCCGCGACTCGCCCACCTTGGGGTAGATCTCCTCCGAGCCGACCACCGCGACGGGCACGATCGGCGCCCCGGTGCGCAGGGCGATCTCCACGAACCCTCCTCGCCCGAAGCGGGCCAACCGGTAGCGCTCGGCGAAGGGCTTGCCCGTTCCCGCCGCGCCCTCGGGGAACACGCCCACGAGATGCTCCTGCTCGAGGAGCCTGATGGCGTTCTGCGGCGCGGCCACCACCGCGCCGAGCTTGCGCAGGCCCAGCGAGACCCAGGGAAGCTCGAAGGCTCGACCCATCGCGAGGAAGCGCGGATGCCGGGGCAGCGGGTGCTCGCGGAGCACGGCCGTGGCGATCATCGCGGCGTCCCAGGGCAGCGCGCCGGCGTGGTTGGCCACGAGCAGCGCCCGGCCGTGAGCCGGCACGTGGTGGAGGCCCTCGGCGCGTACCCGCCACCACACGTCGTAGAGGAGCTCGAAGGCGGGAAGCAGCGCGTCGGCGAACTCCTCGTCGAAGCCCCACTCATCCTCTGGGTAGTCCCCGGTGAGGCGCCGCAGCGCCCTGTCGGCTCCCGTGCGCACGTTGCGTGGGAGCCCAGCGGTGGCCCGCAGCAGGGCCTCGGGCACTCGTGCGCCACCCTCGATCGCCTCGCGCAGCGCCCGTGCCACCGCGAGCCCCGTGGCGAGCGGCGGGGGGCCCGCGGGCCGTGGTCGACCCTGTCCCCGCCCGGGCGGCGGCCCGGCGTCCCGGACCCGGGCGCGAGCGGTCACCCCGCCGCCGTATGCGCGAATCGCGTCCCGGTGGGCTCGCGGCTCGCACGGGCGAAGTCGCGGATGGCAGCTTCGGTGGTGAAGCGAGGGCGATAGCCCACCTCCTCGACCAGACGGCGGACGTCCACCGCCCGTCCGTAGCGCAGGAGGCGCCGCAGGTCGGGCGAGAAGTCCTCCATCCCGAGCCGCCGGCCGGCCCCCACCGCCGTGGCAAACAGCGCCGAGGGAAGGGGAAGGGTGGGCCGGCGAGCGATGCGCAGCATCCGGCCCAGGCCCACCGTGCCGGGAGAGGCCACGTTCACGGCGCCGGGGACGGGACGCGCGATGGCCGCGACCAGGGCCTCGAGCGCGTCGTGCTGGTGGACGACCTGGATGCGCGGATCGAAGCCGAGGAAGGTGGGCGCCACCGGCAGCGAGAGGTAGCGCGTGAGCTGGGAGTCCACGGAGGGGCCGATCGAGGGCTGGTAGCGAAGCATCGTGCACGTCACGCCCGGGTGGCGCCTCGAGAACGTGCCGAAGAAGGTGTCTATCTCGGCGACGTCGCGCTGGAAGCGAGAGCGGGTGGTGCCGAGGTCGGCCATGTCCTCGGTGAAGAACTGAGGCGCGGTGGGCTCCGACCCGTAGACGCCGGCCGAGCCGCGCACCACGATGGCCCGGATCGTGGGCGAGCGCTCACAGGCGGCGAGAAGGCCGAGCGAGCCGATCACGTTGATCTCGTGCGCGGCCTGGGGCGAGACCCCCGGACCCGGACGGCGGACGATCTGGTTGTGCACCACGGTGTCGACCCGGGTCTCCGGCAGGCGGCGAGCGAGGGCGGGATCGCGCACGTCGAGCTCGATGAAGTCGGTGCCGGGCAGGGGCCGACCCGGCGGCCGGGTGTCGAGCCCGGCCACGTACTCGACGTCGGGATCGCGTACCAGGCGGCGCGCCAGCTCGGTGCCGAAGCAGCTCGCTACTCCGGTGATGAGGATGCGCCGGGGGGCGGGCACCCCACTAGGTGGAGCCGGCGGAGCCAGAGCCGCCGCCGGAGCGCGGTGCGCTTGCCCTGGCCTTCGAGCTCCGCGGGGCCCTAGCGCCGGCTGCCCTCTTCTTCGCCGGGGAAGCGTCGGCCGGCTCCGCGGCCGCCAGGCGCCGCTCGATGCCGTCGAGGCGGCGGAGGATGGCGCGTAGGTCGCGGTGCACGGCGCGGAGATCCTCGGCCGAGGCCGGACGCACGTCCTCGAGGGCCCGCAGGGCCCGGTCGCGCACGGCCTCGGCGCCGGCCTCCGCGCTCCTGACGCGGTCCGCTACCGCGCCGGCGCGAGCCTCAGCGCCGCGAATGATCTCGTCCACGGCCTCCTGCGCGCGCCCGCGCGTGGAGCCCATCGTGGTCTCGAGTGTCCGCTGGACGGCGTCGCGGACGGCCTCGGAGACGTTTTGTGGCTTGGGCCGATCCTCTGCCATGCGCGCGCTCATCGTCCCATATCCTGCCCGGCGTGCCGGCGCCGAGCACCGAGGGCGCCATCCACCTTCGACCTCACACGAGCCTCGCCGAGCGAGTGCTCCTTCCCGGGGACCCTCACCGTGCCCTGTTCGTGGCGCAGGCCCTGCTCACCCGGCCGCTCATGTTCAACCACCACCGCGGGCTCTGGGGCTATACCGGAGATGCTCCCGACGGCGCGCCCCTGACCATCCAGTCCACGGGGATGGGCGGCCCGAGCGCCGCGATCGTGGCCCACGAGCTCGTGAACATGGGGGCGCGAAGGCTCATCCGCATCGGGACCTGCGGCGCCCTCGATCCGGCGCTCTCGCTCGGTCGGCTCGTGACCGCGGTGGAGGCCATCCCGGCGGACGGCACGAGCGTGGCCCTCGGCGCGTCCGAGCGCTGCCGGCCCGACCCGGAGCTCACCGAGCGGCTGCTCGCCACCGAGGCCGCCGTGGGCGTGACCGCGGTGTCCACCGACCTCTTCTACGAAGGCCGCGACGGCCTCGAGGCCGGGTGGCTCGCCGCCGGGGCCGGAGTGGTCGAGATGGAGGCGGCCACGCTCATGCAACTCGCGTCCGTTCGCGGCGTACGCGCGGCCTGCGTGCTGGCGGTCACGGACCGGATCGAGCCCGGCGGCGGACGCGAGCGGCTCGACGGCGATGCCCTCGAGGACGCCGGGATTCGGCTCGGGACGGCGGCGCTGCGTGCTCTGTCTGCCTGAGCCTGGATCCACCGGGACCGGTGGATGCGTCGGCGTCGGAGGCCGAGCAAGCGGTGACGGGCGAGCATCCAGGTGGTGAACCACCTGGATCGAGGCCGGTGCCGCCTGGCGACGGCATTCCGGCGGCGACGCGCCGCTGGGATCGGTGGATCCAGGCTGACGCGGGAGCTACGAAGACTGGCCGACGGTGAGGCGCTCCTGCGATCGCGGCGGGGGGTCGCCCTCGGGCGCCACGGCCTGGCGCACGGCGCCGACGTCCCGGGCGATCTCCTCGAGCCGGGACTCGAGCGCCTCGACCCGAGGCTCCACGCTCGCCGGTCCGTCACCGGCGCCCGCCACCTCGCCGACCTCCGCCCGTAGCGCCTCGATCCGCTTCTCCACCGAGTCGACGGCCTTGGCCTGCTTCTTGTCGAGGGCCGTGAGCCGGCGGTCGACGCCCTTCAGGCGGTCGTCCACGCGCTTCAGCCGGTCATCGGTGCGCTTGACGGGCTTGACGGCGGTATCGAGAGCCTTGAGACCGCTGTCGAGCGACTTCAGGCGCTTGTCCAGACCCTGGACTCCGTCTAGACGCGCGTCGAGGGCGTCGAGCCGGTCGAGCCCCGTGACGAGGCCCTCCACGGACCCCTCGATGCCCTCGAGGCGCTCGTCGAGGCGGTCCATCACGTCCTCGATGCCCTCGAGGCGCTGGGAGACCGAGCGCAGTCGCCGGGTGACGCGCTCCACGTCGGCGGCCGAGGGAACCCCGAGCACGCCCATGGCGGCTTCCTGCGCCTGCACGGCCCTTTCACGCGCACCGAAGGCCCGCGCCACGGCCGCTCCGACCACCGGATTCGACACGATCTCCTCGGTCAGCTTGCCGAGCGCCTCCTCGCCCTGGCGAGACAACCGCTCGCGGAGGCTCTCCTCCTGCTCGTCACCGTCCACGCACGGCAGCCTACCCCTTCGGCGGAGAGCCATCGCCCGCCCCACGGCGCCTCCGCGAATCTCTGGCCCTCAAGTAGAGGTCGAACTTTGCCCTTTTTCGGGCAGGCTGAAGTGAGGGACCTGGTACAGCCCCGGCACTTCGGCCTGCGACCGCGCAGAAACGACGCAGAACTCGGGGGGTGCCACCGTTGGGGCCCCGATCACGGGCCCTGAACGGCGGGCCCACGACACCGGGCCACCTCCGGGTTGCAGCGAAGACTCAAGCAAGTGGCGTCCCTAGTCCCCGTAGTTTGTTAGCCTGCGCCAGCTTCCTCCGTCGGAGCACCTAGGGCCCCCTATGAACATCAAGCTTCTCTACCTACTGCTAGCCGCGTGCCTGACGGCCACCTCGTTCGCGTTCACGGTCCTCCCCGCGTCCGCGGGCCTGCAAACGCTCACCTACGAGCTCGACGACCAGACCATCTCGGTCGTGGTCAACGTGCCCGACGGCGCCTCGGCCGCCGGCGCCATCCCGCCGGGGGCAGAGTTGATCTCGGCCGCGCCCGTGCAAGGCGAGGAGGAGCCGAAGAGCGACCCGGCTGAGCCTGAGGCCGCCGGGCCGGAGACCACGCCCACCACGCCCTCGAGCCCCGCTCCCCCGGCGGACGGCCCGGACCAGCTCGGCAGCATCGCTGAGTCCCTCAAATCGGAGCCGCCGGCGGCCCGCAAGAAGGCTCGAGGCAAGGTCGAGCGTCGCAAGCGCCAGAAGGAGGCCAACAGCCCGCGCGCCAAGCGCCGGGAGGCGAGCACGGGCGGAGGCGGCTCCTCCCCCTCGGCCGCTCCCGTGCGCGCGCAGAGTGGCGCCCCCACGAGCTCGAACCCGAGCTTCGTCAACGCCCTCCCCGGGCCCGCGCGCTCCACCGGTGTGCCCAACTTCGTGATCCGCAAGTTCCGCGTGCCCCCCTTCCTCCTGCCGATCTACCAGGCGGCCGGCATCCAGTACGGGATCCGCTGGGAGGTCCTGGCCGCCGTGAACGAGATCGAGACCGACTACGGCCGCAACCTGAACGTGTCCTCCGCGGGCGCGATGGGGTGGATGCAGTTCATGCCCGCCACCTGGAAGATGTACGGCACCGACGGCAACAAGGACGGTGAGGCCGATCCCTACAACCCGGTGGACGCGGTCTTCGCGGCCGCGCGCTACCTGAAGGCCGCGGGCGGTGAGGACGACATCCGCAAGGGGCTCTTCGCCTACAACCACGCCGACTGGTACGTGGACTCGGTGATGATGAGGGCCAAGCTCATCGCCGGCGTGCCCCCCGACGTGGTGGGCTCGCTCACGGGCCTCACCGAGGGTCGCTTCCCGGTGGCCGCCCGCGCGCGCTACGCCGACGACCTGGCCGAGGAGGACGCCCGCAAGACGGTGCGCAGCGGCGAGAACGCCGCCCGCCTCGTGGAGGGTGAGGACACCCGCCGCGACGTGGACATCTACACCTCGCTGCGCGCCCCCGCGGTGGCCGTCAACGACGGCGTGATCAAGAAGATCGGCCGGTCGAAGGAAGGCGGGAACTACGTCGTGCTCCAGGACGTGTACGGCAACCGCTTCACCTACGCCGGGCTCGACAGCGTGTCTCGCTACTACCCGGTGCCCAAGGGCGAGGACCGCGTGACCGTGGACGAGAAGGTGCCCGGCAAGGACCCGCGTCCCGCCGCTGCGGCCTCGTCCGGCCGCCAGGTGGCCGGACCACCCGCCCCAGGCCGTCCCGCTCCCGCCAAGGGCCGCTCCGCCGCCAAGGGCCGCTCCGCCCCCGCCAAGGCCTCCCGGGCGGCGGCCCCGAAGGTGATCGTCAAGGAGCGCCTCTTCGCCCACCCCATGCGTCCGCGCGCCCGCAAGGCCGGTGGAGCCAAGCAGAAGGGCGGCGGTGGCGCCTCGTCGCCCGGCCGGGAGGAGGAGCTCAGGGGCTTCACCTCGTTCGAGAACTACTTCTCGAGGCCGATCGGGCTCGACGCCGAGGACATGCGCCTCAAGCCGATGCGCGTGGGCGCCCGCGTGATCGGCGGGACGATCATCGGACGCGTCGGCAAGCCCGACCCGGAGCGCGCCGCGCACCTCTCCTTCGAGATCCGTCCTTCCGGGCGCGGCGCCCCGCGCATCGACCCGAAGCCGATCCTCGACGGGTGGAAGCTCCTCGAGGCCACCGCGGTCTACCGCGCGTCGGGCCGCAACGCGCTGTTCGGCGGGGACGGCGACTCCTTCTCGATCGGCCAGGTGCTGCTGCTGCCGAAGCCGCTGCTCGAGAAGCGCGTCCTCTCCGACGAGCGCATCGACGTCTACGGCTGCGGGCAAGACGACGTGCGCTCCGGCCAGATCGACCGCCGCGTGCTCGCGACGCTCGCCTTCCTCGCCGAGTCCGGCCTGCGCCCGACGGTGACCTCCCTGAAGTGCGGCCACGGCGTGTACACCTCCTCCGGCAACGTCTCGCAGCACTCCTCCGGCAACGCCGTGGACGTGGCCAAGGTCAACGGCATCCCCATCCTCGGAAACCAGGACGACGGCTCGGTCACCGAGCAGGCGGTCAAGCGCCTCATGCAACTCCAGGGCACCATGCGCGCCGACCAGATCATCTCCCTGCTAGACCTCGGGGGATCGTCGATCGCCATGGGCGACCACAACGATCACATCCACGTCGGCTTCCGGCCGATGTTCGGTGACAACCGCAAGCAGGGCGCCCAGGCGCTAGCGGTTCTGCGGCCCGGCCAGTGGGAGGACCTCCTCGACCGGCTCCGGGAGATCGACAACCCGGTGGTCCGGGTCGGCAAGTCGAAGTACTCCGTCCCGGTGGGCAAGCGCCGCGGGAGCCGGGCTCACCGCGGCGAGTAGTCGGCGGCTTCGCCCGCCGCGCGGTGGCCTCTCCGCGCGCCTTTCCCTTCGTCCAGCTCGAGTTTCCCTTCGCGCTCGGCCCCGCGAGCGGCCGCTACGTGGTGCGCTCGCGGCCCGACGCTGAGGCACGCCGGGTCATCGTGCTGGGCACCGAGCGCGTGCCCCGTGGCCGCCGGCGCTCACGGCGCCGCCTGCGTACCACCGAGAGCGCGGAGCTGCCGACCGTAAGCATCGCTCGCGCCACCGTGATCGGTGCGGCGCCCCTTCGCACGCACGAGGACGCGCGTGCTTGGCTCGGCGCGCTGCGCTCAGACGAGACGGCCCTCGACGCCGAGCTCGGAGACGCCGTGGGTGAGCTCAACGTTCTGCTTCGCGCCCATCGAGCCGCCTCCGCCGACCCCCACGCTCGAGACGTCTCACTCGACCGGGCGCTCGACGTACGCGTGGGCTACGGCGCGGGAGAGCTCGTGTCCGAGGGGCGCTTCGAGGCCGCCCTCGAGGTGGAGGGCGCGGCACGGCGGCTGGCCCGCACGGACCTGCTCGCGCCTCAGGAGCGCACCGCGTCGATCCTCGCCGGCCGTGAGGAGGTGCCGCCGAGCGAGGAGCTCGTGCTGCGCGCCCGCGCCGATCTCGAGGCGCACCGCCCCCGAGAGGGGGCCCTGCAGGCCCGCGTGGCTCTCGAGTGCCTCCTCGCCGAGCTGGCCGGCTCGAGCGACCCGGGGCTCGCCGAGCTCGAGAGTGCCCGCGCCTCGGTGAGCGAGGCCGCCAACGCGGCCCTCGGGAGCGAGCCGGCCCCCGAGCTCCTCGCCCGGGTGAGTGACGCCGTCGAGCTCATGGCCGGGGCAGTACGCCGGCGCGCTCTGCGTCCGCGCTGAGCTGAGCCCGACGGCCCGTCACGAGGCGCCTCGCGTTGCCGTCACCGGACCTTCACGGGGCGGTCACGCCTCGTTCACCTGAGGGCGGTAGTGGCCGCTACGGTCGCTGACGGCCCGACACGAGGTCGAAATCGTGGCCTCGGGTGTCCGACCAGCGGGCCCTCGACGCCAGAGTGGGAGTGAGGGAAGGTGTCCGCATGAGCTCACCGGTCGCATCCATCGCCACCCGGCGCAGGCGCCGCGAGCGCGTGGCCCGCGCCATCGAGGCGCGCCGGGCGCTCTCGCCCCGGCCCAGGACGGGTCGGGCGTGGATCAACGGGCGCGAGGTCGGGGGCGTGGAGAAGCGCTTCGCCCACCTCACCCGCTCACACGACTGACCCGTAGAGACCCCGACCGGGGGCCGCTACCGGAGGGCGTCGAGTGCGAGCACCAGCGCGGTGAGCTCGCTCGCCACGTCGCCGCCGAGGAGGATCTCGGCCTCGGCGTCGTAGGGGGTCTCGCTCTGGGTCACGATGGCCAGGCGGCCACCCGAGGACAGGGTGACCTCAGGCAACGAGGCCACGGGGAAGACGGCGAGCGAGGAGCCCACGCAGAGCATGAGGTCCGCCCCCGAGGCGAGGGCGTGCGCCTCGTCGATGGCCGCCTCATCCAGCATCTCTCCGAACAGGGTCACGTCCGGCTTGAGCGGCGTGAGGCAGGCCTCGCACTCGGGCGCGCCCGGCCGCGCCGCGATGCGTGCGAGCACCTCCTCGAGACCGACGCGGCCCCCGCAGCTCATGCAGAGGCTCCACTCGATCGAGCCGTGGACCTCGATCACCCGCCGCGAGCCCGCCCGACGGTGCAGGCGGTCCACGTTCTGGGTGATCACCGCCTCGATCAGGCCGCGACGCTCGAGCTCGGCGAGCGCCTCGTGCGCGGGGTTCGGCCGCACGGCTCCGAGGCTCGCGAAGCGCTCGCCGTAGAAGCGCCAGAAGCGATCGGGATCGCGGCGCCAGGCGTCGATGTGGGCCACCTCCATCGGGTCGACGCCCGCCCACAGCCCCGTTCCGGGAGAGCGGAAGTCCGGCACCCCGGATGGCACCGACACGCCCGCGCCGGTGAGCGCGACCGCCGTGCCCGCTTGGCGCAGGAGCTCTGCGAGCCGAGCGACCTCGGCAGAGGGCTCGGCGGCGCGTTCGACGCCCCGGGGGTCTCCCCCCGGGACTGTCACCTGCCCTGGAAGCGAGCCTGGCGCTTCCCGAGGAAGGCGGCGATCCCCTCCTTGGCGTCCTCGGAGGAGAACGCCTTGGCGAAGCCCTCCTTCTCGGCCGCGAGACCCGCGTCGAGGTCACCCTGGGCCGAGGCCGTCTTGATGACCCCGGCGGCCAGAGGCGCCTTCTCACGGAGCTTGAGCGCCCAGGACATCGCGGTGTCGAAGAGCTCGTGATCGGGCACCACGCGGTTGGCGAGGCCGATGCGCTCGGCCTCCTGCGCGCCGATCGGCTCCCCGACCAGGTTCATCTCCCGAGCCTTGCCCTCTCCCACCAGCCGCGGCAGGCGCTGGGTACCGCCGAAGCCCGGGATGATCCCCAGGTTGATCTCCGGCTGGCCGAACGACGCACCCTGGGCGGCGATGCGGAAGTCGCAGGCCATGGCCAGCTCGCACCCGCCACCGAAGGCCACGGAGTTGACGGCCGCGACCGTGAACGTCGAGGACGTCTCCATGCCCCGCATGAGCGCGTGGGCCGTGTCGACGAGCTCGGCCCCCTCGGTGCTGGGGTCCATCTTCGTGAACGCCTTGATGTCGGCGCCCGCGCAGAAGGTGAACGGCGTCGAGGAGGTGATCACCAGCACCCGCGCCTCGCCCTCCACGTCGCTCCAGATGGCTGCCAGGTCCGCGATCAGCTGAGGCGAGATGGCGTTGGCCGGCGGACGGTTGAGCCACGCGATGGCGATGTCGCCCCGGCGCTCGAGGAGCACGGTCTCGCGCTGCGAGTAGGTCTCGTCCTGCTGGGCGTAGGGGAAGAAGCCCTGGCCGCTCTTCTTGCCAAGACGCCCCTGGGCCACGAGGCGGCGCAGGATCAGCGGCGGGGTGAACTGCTCGCCCCATTCCGACCGGGCTCGCTCGAGGGCCGCCAGCACCTCGTCGAGGCCCTGATCGTCGGCGCGGGCGAAGGGGCCGGGCATGATGCCGGCGCCGGCCATCATCCCGAGGTCGATGTCCTTGATGCCGGCCACGCCCTCCTCGAGGACGAGGCAGCTCTCGACGAGCGCCTTGAGGCCGAAGCGCTCGACCAGCCCCTCGGTTCCGGTTGACTCAACCGTGCTCATAGAAACCCTTTCCGGTCTTCTGGCCGAGGTTGCCCGCGTCGACGAGCTCCTTGATGGCGGGCGAGACGTAGAAGCGCTCGCCGTAGGACTCGTGGAGGTGCTCGGCCACGTGGAGGATGGTGTCGAGGCCGAGGAGGTCGCCGAGGTAGAACGGCCCCATCGGCGCGGTACCCGACTCAGACACGGTCTTGTCGATGTCCTTGACGTCGAGGCCATCCTCGTGCTGGGCGCGCCAGATCTCCGACATGGCGGAGTTGAGGATGCGGTTGACCACGAAGCCCGGCACCTCGTGGCAGCGGATCGGCGTCTTGCGGATCTGCTGAGCGAAGTTCGAGGCCGACTGCATGGTGTCCTCTGAGGTCGGCCCGCCCTCGATCACCTCGATCAGCCGCATGATCGATGCCGGGTAGAAGAAGTGGAAGCCCACGACCTTGTCGGGGCGGCTCGTGCCCTCGGCCATCTCGGTGATCGACAGCGACGAGGTGTTCGAGGAGATCACCGCGTGGCCCGGGCAGACCTCGTCGAGCTCGGCCAGCACCGCGTGCTTGATCTCCATCCTCTCGGGCACCGCCTCCACGACGAAGTCCACGTCGCCGAAGCCCTCGTACTCGGTCGTGCCGGTGATGCGCCCGACGATCTCCTTGTACTTCCCGTCGGCGTCGGCCTGGGAGATCTTCTCCTTCTTGACGAGCGAGTCGAGCTGGTTCTGGGTGACGTCGCGGGCCTTTGCGAGCCCCTGGTCGACGAACTTCCGGTCCACGTCCTTCAGCACGACGGGTACGTCGTTGGAGGCGATGACCTGAGCGATCTCGCCTCCCATGGTCCCGGCGCCGACGACGGCGGCCTTGAATACGAACATGCGACCTCCCGGTCGATCGAGCCTTGGGAAGGGCGCGAAGGCTACTCGACGGCGCCGGGCGCCCGGCTCTCCGCGTCGGGCCCGCTCCCGTAGACCTCCCCCACGATCTCCTCGATCGATCGGGCCACCGAGTCGAGGAAGGGCCGCACCTCGGTCAGCAGCCGCGCGTACTCCTCTCGCCCCGCCGCGGTAATCGAGTAGAAGCGCCGTGAGCGCCGCTCAGGATGCTCCCACTGGCCCTCGATGAGCCCGCGGGCCTCGAGCTGGCGCAGCAGGGGGTACATGGTGTTCGGGTTGACCGACACCACGCCGGCGGTGACGCTCGAGATGCGATCGATCAGCTGGTTGCCGTAGGACGGTGTGGCGCTGATGTAGTGCAGGATCAGCAGGGGGAGCACCTCGCGGCGGCGCAGCTCGCCACCGAAGGGATCGGAGGGCCGGCTCCTCGACGATCCGGGCGGCGAGGCCGGCCGTGCCGCCTCCCGCGCGTCGGCGATCTGGCTCGCGCGGCTCACGGCGTCGCGAGCCGCCTGGGTGGGCTCTCCGCGCTGCCCGGGACCGGAGCGCCCTGCCTGAGCGGCGGAGCGACCCGAATTCTCGGTCACGGAGGGGCGCCTCCTCTTCCTCGGCTGGGGCATCGGTCGGTGATGCTGACATGCGGGCCGGGCGCCCCGAAGAGCCGACCCCGGACAGGCGATCTCCCATGACCCGGACCGGAGGGGTCGCGTCACGGGCGGCCCCTCCGGATACCGGACCATGCGCCTAGTGCGCCGCGCCCGCGGTGGCCAGCTCGGTCGGGATCTCGCGGGGCATGAGCACCTCGCGGGCGATCACCAGTCGCTGGATCTGCGAGGTGCCCTCGTAGAGCTGCATGATCTTCGCGTCGCGCATGAGCTTCTCCACCGGGTACTCCTTGATGAAGCCGTAGCCGCCGTAGACCTGCACGGCGTCGGTGGCCACCTCCATCGCCGAGTCGGCGGCGAAGCGCTTGGCGTGCGAGGAGGCGAGGGTGTTGCGCTTGCCCTGGTCGAGCAGGGACGCGGACTGCCAGGTGAGCAGGCGCGCGGCCTCGACCTTGGTGGCCATGTCGGCGATGATGAACTGGATGGCCTGGTGCATGGCGATGGGCACGCCGAACTGCACCCGCTCCTTCGAGTACTCGGTGGCGAACTCGAAGGCGGCCCGGGCGATGCCCACCGCCGAGGCGGCCACGCCGGGACGCGTGCGGTCGAGCGTCATCATCGCGAGCTTGAAGCCCTTGTTCTCCTCGCCGAGGAGGTGGTCGGCGGGGATCTCCACGTCGTTGAAGGAGATGGTGGCCGTGTCGGAGGCGCGCTGGCCGAGCTTGTCCTCCTTCTTGTCCACCACCACGCCGGCGTCCCGAGGCACGACGAAGCACGAGATGCCGCGGTGACCGGCGTCCTTGTCGGTCTTGGCGTAGACCGTGTACCAGTCGGCGTGCGAGCCGTTGGTGATGAAGCACTTGGTGCCGTTGATCACGTACTTGTCGCCCCGGCGCACGGCGGTGGTGCGCATGCTCGACACGTCGGAGCCCGCGTCGGGCTCGGTGAGGCAGAACGAGGCGAGCTTCGGCTCCTCGCTGAGCATGCCGAGGTACTTGCTCTTGATCTCGTCGGAGGCCGCGATGAGCAGCGGCGCGGTGGCCAGGCCGTTGCACTCCAGCGAGGTGCCGATGCCCGAGCAGCCCCAGCCGAACTCCTCCTCGATGAGCGTGCCGCTCATGTAGTCGAGCCCGCCGCCTCCGTACTCCTCGGGGATGTGGGTGTTCATGAGACCGAGCTCCCAGGCCTGGTCGATGATGTCGCGCGGGAAGGTGGAGTTCCTGTCGTACTCCCACGCCACCCGGCGGATCTCGTTCTTGGCGAAGTTGTGCGCGAGCTCGCGAAGGTCCTTCTGCTCGTCGGTGAGGGTCAGATCGACCACGGGGTTCTCCTTCGGATTCAGGATCGGAGGGCAGCCGGAGGCTCGGGAGCTCCCGTCGCGCCCGACTGATTGGTCAGTCAACGCATGCTCGGAAGGGTAGCGAAAAGCGCGGCGGACATCCCTTCGGCGGCGTGCCCGGCGCGCCCAGGGGCCCGCCCCGATAAGACTTCACCGCGGTGGAGGAGGCGTTCGTATGGGTAGCGGTCGGCACCCTGGTGGTGGGCGTCGTGGTGGCCGTGGTGATCTCGCTCACCGGCGGCTCGGGCCACGACCGGATCGGCCGCGGCGGCCTCTCGCTCGACGCCCCCGACCGTCCGCCACCGCCCCCTCCGGGCTCGGCCATGGCCCGCTCGGAGGCCGAGGAGGAGATCCTCCAGCTCGTCGAGGCCAAGTCGGCGCGCCGTGAGGCGCGCGGGCTCCCACCGCTCGACATCGACGCCGAGATCCGCGCGGTCAAGCGCGCGGCCGCGGGCCCTCGTCGGGTCGATCCCGCCCTGCGCGGGGAGATCCGCGGCCTCGTCGAGGCGCGCAACGAGCGCCGCGCGCGGCGGGGCAAGCCGCCGCTCGACGTGGAGGAGGAGATCGACCGCCGGGCCCGCGAGCTCGGCGGCTGATCGGGGCTTGCCGCACCCGAGGGTTTCGTCCGCCTCCCGGTCGGATATACATCCGCCCATGTCCACCCCTCAGCGCCGCATCGAGCTCGACGAGCTCCTCATCCGTCCCGGTACCTACTTCAACCCTCAGACCGAGGTAATGGTGGTGATCGACGACTCTCCGTCGCTCGACGGCGAGATCTTCGCCATGGAGGAGTTCGAGGGCGCCGACTGGGTGCTCATCTCCGACGAGACGCCCGTGGACGAGGCCCAGCGCGACGAGCTGCTCGAGAGCTTCCAGGCCATGTACTCCTCCTCCGAGCCCCGGCACTCCGGGGAGACGGCGGACGCGTTCGAGCCCGACGAGGAGGAGGACGACCCGGGCGACGCCGCCCTCGACGAGGACGTCGGCCGGTAGTGACTCCGTCGGGCTCGGCGCGCCGCCGAACCCCGATGGCGCCGTGAGGATCTGAGCAAGGGACCGGGGATGCGCGTCCGGCCGACCTACGTCCTCGCCCTGTTCATCCCCATCGCGGTGGTGCTCGACTTCGTGGTCGAGGCCTC
>JBPCRE010000151.1:0-7624 GCA_050997195.1 Thermoleophilaceae bacterium | reverse complement strand
GCGCCTGCGCCTGGGTGGCGAGGGGCTGGCGGGCGAGCAGCTCCTTGGTGAGCGTCGCCCAGACCGATTCGGCGAGTGCGTTATCGAAGCAGTCGCCGACCGATCCCATCGACTTCGCGATCCCCGCATCGCGGCAGCTGCGCCCGAAGGCGAGCGCGGTGTACTGGGCCCCGTGGTCTGAGTGGTGGACGAGGCCGGCCTGTGGTCGGCGGCGGGCGATCGCCATCTCGAGCGCGTCGACGACGAGCTCGCAGCGCATGTGGTCGGCCATCGCCCAGCCGACGATTCGCCGCGAGAAGCAGTCGGTGACAGCGGCGAGGTAGAGCTTGCCCTCACCGGTCGCGATCTCCTCCAGATCGGCGACCCAGAGCTGGTTGGGCGCCGAGGCGGCGAAATCGCGGCAGACCAGGTCATCGGCGGGGACCACGCCCGCCACACGCACGGTCGTGCCCGACCGCCGGCGGCGCATGTGCGCCCCCTCGATGCCCGCCGTGGCCATCAGCCGCTCGACGCGCTTGCGCGCGACGCGGATGCCGTCCTGCTCGCGCAGCTGGGCCCAGATCCGTGGCGAGCCATAGATGCCGCGCGAGGCAACATGGACCGCCCGGATCTTCTCCGTCAGCCAGGCGTCGCAAAGCGCCCTGTCGCACGGCGCCCGGCGCTCCCAGGCATGAAAGCCCGACCGCGACACCTCGAGCACCCGGCACATCGCCGAGACCCTGTGGTTGGCCCTCTCCGCGGCGATGAACCGGAACGCGACTACCGGCTCTGCTCGCCCTCCGCAGCGAAGAAGGCCGCGGCTTTTTTTAGGATCTCGCGCTCCTCGGCGAGCACCCGGTTCTCACGGCGAAGTCGCCCCAACTCCTCTCGCTCGTCGCTGCTCAGCCCGTGACGAGCACCGCGGTCGACCTCGGCCTGCTTGACCCAGTTGCGCAGCGTCTGGCCCGAGATCCCGAGCTCGCTCGCGATCTGCGGGACCGACCGATCTGGGGCGGAGCGCACAAGCGCGACCGCCTCGCGGCGGAACTCCTCGGGATACGGGGGGCGTGACCTCGCCATCGGGACACCATCCTTCCGCCCGACCCGGACAGGGCCAAGCGCCTAGGTGTCCACGAAAACGGGGGAACTCCACAGACCACGTGGGCGCGGTGGACAGACCCCTCGCCGCTCACGCCGCCGCGCGCCGCGGCACTCCGAGCATGCCGCGCGCCTCCTCCACGGTGGCCACTCGGCGCCCGGCGTCCTCGGTCATCCGCCGCGCCGCGGCGATCAGCTCGCCGTTCGAGCGGGCCATGGTGCCGTCGGGTAGGTAGAAGTTGTCCTCCAGGCCGGCACGCACGTTGCCCCCGAGCGAGATCGCGGCGGCGATCAGCGCCCACTGCCCGCGGCCGATGGCGATCAGCCCCCAGTTGTGCGGGCCGTCCGGCCCGCCGGGGATCTGCTCGGCCATGTGCGCGAGGTTGCGCGGGCTCGGCCGGATGCCGCCGGTGACCCCCATCACGCAGGACACCTGGAGGGGGTCTGAGAGCAGGCCCATGTCGATCAGGGGATCGAGGTTGGCCACGTGGCCGGAGTCGAAGCACTCGTGCTCGGGTCGGATGCCGAGCTCGCCCATGAGCTCGACGAAGGCGGTGATGGTCTCGAAGGAGTTCTCGAACACCGCGCTGAACACGAAGCCCCTGCGGCGGGCGGAGTACTTGGCGTAGTTCATCGAGCCCATGTTCAGCGCGGCCACCTCGGGGCGCAGCTCGCGCAGGTAGGCGAGGCGCTTCTCGAGCGGCACGCCGAGCGCGCCCGTCGAGTAGTTGACGATCACGTCGTCCACCGCGCCCGCGATCGCCTCGGTGATGGCCCGGAAATCCTCGATCTCGTACGAGGGGGTGCCGTCCGGAGTGCGCGCGTGGACGTGGATCATGGAGGCCCCCTCGTCGGCCGCCCGTCGGGCCTCGGCCGCGTACTCCTCGGGCGTGTAGGGGATCGCCGGACAGTGCTCGCGGTTGGCCACGGCGCCGGAGATCGAGCAGGTGAGGACGACGGGGTCGGTGAGGCTCACGAGCCCATCAGCGCCTCGACGCGCTCGGCGTCCAACGGGTCGACGCGCTCGAGGCCGGCCACGTCGTCGAAGTCGCGATCGGTGGCGAGGATGGTGTCGAGACCTCGATTGAACGCGGTGGCCGCGTAGACGGCATCCTGAGGATCGAGCCGGGGAGCCACTTCCAAGAGGCGAAGCATGAGCGCCGCGTCGCTCGGCTCGAACGCGTGCACGGCGAAGGCGCGGGCAATCTGAGCCGCCTCGGCGAGCGCCGGCGCGCGGTCGCCCGTCCGCCTTCCGCGGACGTGCACGTACTCCTGGAGGAGAGAGACGCTGACCTCGCCGCGAAGGACACCTCGCCCCACGGCGCTCACGATCGCCTGACACGGCGCGCGATAGACGGACGGAGTGCCGACGGCGTATAAGAAGACGGCGGTGTCGAGCAGGATCCGGCTACCGGTCGCCGTAGCGGTCCACCTTGTACATCTCGTCGCGCATTTGACGCTTGTAAGTCGACCAGTCCTCGATGGCCGGCATCGGATGCTCCTCTGCGCTGCGGAGGAAGGCCTCCGCCGCCCGCTGGCGGTCCATCGCCGCGTCGGGAAAGGCGAGATCGATGGCCTCCCGAATCGCCGCGGCCACCGACCCGCCGTGGGCCGCCGCGTGTGACTCCAGTCGGTCGTAGCGCTCGTCATCGAGCAGAACGTGCACGCGGCGAGTCAGGGTTGCCATACCTACACATTAGCATGCGCATGCTCACACGGGCACTACCCCGTGTCGCTTCCACGGCCTCTCGACCCGCTTCGACGCCGCCATCTCGAACGCCCTGATCACCACCTTCCGGGTCTCCCGAGGGTCGATCACGTCGTCGATCATCGCGTTTCCCGCGGCCACGTAGGGGTCGATGGTCTGCTGGAAGGCGGCCACCAGCTCGGCGCGCTTGGCGCCCGGGTCCTCGGCCGCCTCCACCTGGCGGCGGAAGATGATCGACACCGCTCCCTCGGCGCCCATGACCGAGATCTCAGCGCTCGGCCAGGCCACGATGAGGTCGGGCTCGTAGGCCTTGCCGCACATCACGTAGTAGCCCGCGCCGTAGGCCTTGCGGATCACCACCGTGACCTTCGGCACGGTGGCCCGGGACACCGCGTAGAGCATCTTCGCCCCGTGGCGGATGATGCCGGCCTGCTCGACCTTGGTGCCCACCATGAAGCCCGGCACGTCCTGGAGGAAGAGGAGGGGGATGCCGAAGGCGTCGCAGAGGTTCACGAAGCGCGCCGCCTTGTCGGCGGAGTCGTTCTCGAGGATGCCCCCGAGGTGCTTCGGCTGGTTGGCCACGATCCCCACGGCACGGCCGCCCATGCGCGCGAAGCAGGTGATGATCGTCTTCGCCCACTGGCCCTTCATGTCGAAGATCCGCCCGTCGTCGACGACGCGGCGGATGACCTCGTACATGTCGTGGGGCCTGCGGTTGGACTCGGGCAGCACGTCGAGTAGCTCCTCGTCGGCGCGCTCGGCCGGGTCGGCGCTCGGCAGCGCGGCCACCGGCTCCTCGCAGCTCTGGGGCATGAACGACAGATAGTCCCCGATGGCCTCGATGCACGCCTCGTCAGAGTCCACCTCGAGGTCGGCCACGCCCGAGTGCCGGCAGTGCACCCGCGAGCCGCCGAGCTCCTCCTGGGTCACGTCCTCCCCCGTGACCGCCTTTACGAGGTGCGGGCCGGCGAGGGCCATCGAGCCACGGCCCTTCACCATGGGCACGAAGTCGGCGAGGCCGGGGATGTAGGCCGTGCCGGCCGCGCACGGGCCCATGAGCGCGGCCACCTGCGGGATCACCCCGCTCATCACCACCTCCTCCCGGAAGAGGTGCCCGGTGCCGGCGAACAGCGAGCCCACCGCCTCCTGGATGCGCGCGCCGGCGGAGTCGAGCAGCCACACGAACGGGATGCGCTTGCCGAGGGCGAGCTCGCGCAGGCGCGCCACCTTGATCTCTCCGGTCATCCCCATCGAGCCGGCCATGACCGTGAAGTCGTAGGCGCAGACCGCGGTCAGGCGCCCGTTCACGCGGCCGTAGCCGGTCACCACCCCGTCGGCCGGGGCCTCGACGCCCTCGAGCGCGCGCTGGGAGAAGTGCGGGCGCCCGTGCTGGCCGAGCTCGACCCAGGTGCCCGCGTCCACCAGCAGCGCGATCCGCTCGCGCGCGGTGAGCTTGCCCGCCTCGTGCTGGCGCTCGATCCTCTCCTCGCCGCCCCCGAGCCGCATGCGCTCGCGGCGCTCGTGGAGGTCCTCGACCAGGGAGCGGAGCCCGGGGCGCGGGGCAAGCTCGCCCTCGGCCAGTCGCTCGGGAGTCTCAGCCTGCACGCGCCTGCTCCCGCTCCGAGACGGCGGCGATCAAGGGCTCGACCACGCGGGCGAGCACGGCGGCCAGGGCCTCGCGCTCGCGATCGTCCTCCGGCGCCTCGAAAGCCGTGATCTCGAGGCCCACGATCTCGCACTCGCCGGCCACTGCCTCGAGCAGGTCGTAGAGCTTGTCGGGGTCCAGGCCTCCGTCGACGGGGAACTGGGCCGGGAAGCCCACCGGGTCGAGCACGTCGGTGTCGAGGTGCACGTAGACCGGCGCCCGATCAAGGGCGTTCTGCACGAACACGAGCGTCTCGAGGCTCGCGCCCACCACCGTGACCGGACTCTCCTCGAGCAGGCGCCGCTCGCCCGAATCGAGGTCCCGCACGCCGGCGAGGATCACCCGGGCCGGGTCGATCGCTCCCTCGAAGCCCGTCTCCCAGGCCCCGCAGGCGCCCGCTAGGCACATGCCACCCAGGTAGCCGCTCCCCGTGGTGTCGGGCACGTTGAAGTCCCCGTGGGCGTCCAGCCAGAGCACCTTGGCGTCGGGGCGGTGGCGGGCCACCGCGGGCAGGGTGGTCAGCGCCACCGAGCACTCGGCGGCGAGGAGAACGGGCACGTTGGCGCCGCCGAGCGCGTCCTCGACCTGGCCGCCGGCCTCGAGCAGGCAGCCCCGCGACTCGGCGAGGTCGGCCTCGAAGCGCTGGGTGCGAGGCGCGGTGGAAGAGCCGATCACCCGCGGCGGGGCGCCGAGGCGCTCGCCGAGCAGCGGCGCCAGCGCCTCGACTCCGCGACCGCCTCCGGCGGTGCGGTCGGAGGTGCGGCAGCGCAGCGCCACGAGGGATACGCCCACCCGGCTCAGCGCCCCGTCCATCGCGGCTCGCGCTTCTCGAAGAAGGCGGTCACGCCCTCGGTGAGGTCCTCGGTGGAGAGGGCGAGCGAGAGTTGCGCGCGCAGGTAGTCGAGGGCGTCGAGGAAGGCCATGTCCTGCTGGCGGAACATGGCGTCCTTGCCGAGGCGCATGACCACGGGCGACTTCGCGGCCAGGCGCTCGGCCCACTCGGCCACGGCGGCGTCGAAGGTCTCGGCGCTCTCCACGCGGTTGACGATGCCCGCCTGCTCGGCCTTCTGCGCGCTGATCCGCTCGCCGAGGAGGAGCATCTCGGTGGTCTTCTTGCGGGGGACGTTGCGGTAGATCAGGGCCATGATCATGAACGGAAAGGCCCCCACGTCGATCTCGGGCGTTCCGAAGGTGGCCCCCTCGCGGGCGATCACGAGGTCGCACGCCAGTGCGATGCCGAGCGCGCCGGCCAGCACGTGGCCGCTCGCCGCGCAGATGGAGGGCTTGCCGAGCTCGCCGAGGAGGCGGAACAGGCGTGGAAGCCGGGCGGAGCCGAAGTGCTTGTGCACGAGCGGGCTCTCGTCGCCGAAGCCGGACAGGTTGGCGCCGGAGGAGAACACCTTCGCGTGGGAGGAGCCGAGCACCACGCAGCGCACGGCCGGGTCATCCCGGGCGGCCTCGAGGGCGGCGATCAGCTCCTCGAGGAGACGCTCGGAGAGCGCGTTGCGCGTATCGGGCTGGTTGAGCGTGATCGTTGCCACGCCGGAGCTCGTGGTGTCGTAGAGGAGGGTGTCGTAGGGCATCGCGGCGAGGGCGGGTTGTCGAGCGCCACCCTGACGGATGGTGCGGCGGAGGGCAAGACGGCCAAAGACCGGCCGTCGTCTGTCACCGCGTTCACACGATCTTCGTCATCCGTCCCGATCAGGCTCTAAGCTGCTCGCTGCCTAATCGTCGCCGGCCCGTCCGGCTGCGAGCGGGGGACCCGTTGCCGGAGAACTCTCCGGCTGGGGCGAATCGGCCGCATCGCCGCGGCCGTAGCGCCGGCACTCACCGGCGCGAGCCCGTCAGCTCACCCCGCCGGCACCACAACCAAGCCGAGTACCCGCGAAAGAGGAGCCTCGATGCGCCGTCTCCGTGCCTGTGCCGTCGTCTGTCTGCTGGTCTGCGCCGCCGTCCCGAGCGCGGCCGTGGCCGCCACCAGCGAGGACTCGATGGTGGCCGAGCTGAACGCGGCGCGCGCCGCGCACGATCGCCCTGCCCTGAAGGTCTCCCCCGCGCTCGGCGCCTCGGCCGAGGGCTATGCCGGGTGGATGATGAGGAGCAACGCGTTCGGGCATCGCTCGCCCCTCCCGGTGCCCCGCGGCTTCGCGCTCAGGGCGGAGATCCTCGCCCTGCGATCGGGTACGGGCCCGATGGTGGTGCCCACGGTGCGCCTGTGGCTCGACTCGCCCGGCCATCGCGCGGCGATGCTCGACCCGCGCTACGAGTGGGTCGGCGTGGGGCGGGCCAAGGGGCGCTTCGGCGGCCGGACGACGACGATCTGGGTGGCGCACTTCGGCCGGCGCTGAGCCGGAGCTGAGGCGAACGACTGGCCTGGGGCGCCCGGTACCGTTGGTGATCCGTCGTCCTGCCTCGACAAGGAGCACCCCATGGCCAGTGCCGTCTCCGCCCCCGCCGATGCCATCATCAAGCCCGACTTCTCGCGGGTCGGCAAGCACTTCATCTTCACGGATGAGCACGAGGCCCTGCGGGAGTCGATCGCCTCCTTCGTCGAGCGCGAGCTGAGGCCCCACGCGGAGGAGTGGGAGGAGACGACCTTCCCCGACTGGGTCTTCGCGCGCATGGGCGAGCTCGGCTTCCTCGGCCTCTCCTACCCCGAGCAGTACGGCGGCCAGGGCGGCGACTACTACGCCTCGCTCGTGCTCG
This sequence comes from Thermoleophilaceae bacterium, assembly GCA_050997195.1. GTDB lineage: Bacteria > Actinomycetota > Thermoleophilia > Solirubrobacterales > Thermoleophilaceae > JACCZP01. Next base: position 488 of record JBPCRE010000151.1, on the reverse strand, counting down.
CCGAGGAGATGGCCAAGGCCGACTCGGGCGGCCTCGGGATGGGCGTGGCCGTGCACACCGACATGGCCACCCCGCCCGTGCACATCTTCGGCACCGAGGAGCAGAAGCAGCGCTACCTCGTGCCCTCGATCAAGGGTCAGAAGAGCGCGTCGCTCGGCATCACCGAGCCCGACGCGGGCTCCGACGTGTCGGGGCTCAAGACCCGGGCCGTGCGCGACGGGGACGAGTGGGTGATCAACGGCTCGAAGACCTACATCACCAACGGCCACCGTGCCGACTACATCGTGCTCGTCGCCAAGACCGACCCCGACGCGGGCTACGACGGCTTCTCGCTGTTCATCGTCGACACCGACACCCCCGGTTTCGTGCGCGAGCAGAAGCTCGAGAAGCTCGGCATGCACGCCTCCGATACGGCCCTGCTCGCGTTCAGCGACGTGCGCGTGCCCCACGAGGCCCTGCTCGGCCAGGAGGGGAAAGGCTTCTACCAC
>JBPCRE010000141.1:0-30073 GCA_050997195.1 Thermoleophilaceae bacterium | reverse complement strand
CGCGCATATCAGCCTGACCGCGCGTCGCGCACTCGGGCCGGACCGCCGCCTCCTCGGGCAACAGAAAGGCCCGCTCGCGCGGGCCTTTCGTGCTGGGCACTTGACAAAGTGAGGTCCATATCAGCTGGGAGGCTTCCCGCGAAGGTCCGCGACCCCACGGGTGCCGCGCCGGCGGCGCTTCGCCACATCGAGGCGGCCGAGAGCGCCCTTCACGAGGCCACCTCCCCCGACGGCGCGGGCCGGAAGGGAGAGCAGCGCACCTAGCCTGGACCATCGGCTTCGCTCGTGCGCGCGCAGGCGCTTTTCCAGGATGGCGGCCCGCCCCTTCGCCTTCGTCAGCCGCCCGCCGAGCCTCCTCCGCCGTTCCTTCTCGCGAGCGACCGTGCCCTCGAGTTTCGCGACGCGCCCCCGGAGGCTCGCGAGCTCAAGCTGGTAGGCCTCGAGCAGGGTCGTCGGCTTCTCGAGCCCTGGCTTCGAGACGCCCTCGAAGGTGCCGTCAGGGGCGGGCGGCTCGGCTCCCGGCGTCTCGATCCACTTGCGCCGCCACGTCTCGTCGGCCGTCTGGACGGCCGCCTGGTCCCAACCCGCCATTCTCGTGTGGTGGATGAGAGCCAGATCGTCGACGAGTACCCGCTTGCCGGCGGCCCGCGCCTGGAAGCACAGGTCGACGTCGTATGCGTGGAAGCCGGTGAACCGCTCCTCGTCGAAGCGCAGGCTCTCAACCGCCCAGGGAGAGAGAACCAGCAGGAAGCCGTCGACGGCTTCGACCTCGTGAATGCCGCCCTCGAAGTCGTAGACGCCTCGGCTCCAGGCGGTGCGGCCGTAGCCTCGCCACTCGCCCCCGTACCAACCGATCTTCTTCACGCCCCGCGAACCGATCGCCCCGAGGATGGCAACCTCCGGATCGGCCAGGCGCTCTCTCACCTTGGCGAACATGTCGGGGTCCGCGATCTCCGTGTCCTCGTGCAGGAGGATGAGCGCCTCGAGGCCCTCCCGCCCGGTGAAGGCCTCGAGGACCTCGTTGTAGGCCTCGAAGATCGAGTGGTCGGTGGTCACCTCGGTGATCTCCGAGTCCGGCTCGGCCACCAGGGAGATGCCGGGCATCGCGTAGCGGAGGAACTTCTCGCGAGAGGCGATGCAGGCCCCGAAGGCGATCACGGACGCAGTTCTAGCAAGCGCTTCCCGTTTGTTCGTGGGCCGGCGCGGAGAAACGAGGAACGACACACGGCTACGGGAGGACCGGCGTGTCCTCCTTGGTGAGTCGAGCATCGAGTGCACTCAGACTGCTTCGGCGGGCGCCCCGCCGGCTGGCAAAGCTCCGGCGACGGCTCGAGAAGCGCAGGCGGCACGCGGCACGCCGAACGGCCAAGGTGCTTCGCCGGCGTCACCGGGTCGTGCGGCGCTCGATCCAGGGCCGCCAACGGGATAACTGGCGCCTGCGGGTCGAAAGGCGGCGGGCGGCCGTCGCTCGGCGCTCGGTCGGACAGCTCGGGCTCGTCGTACGAGGAGGGCCCTTCGCCGGCCTTTGTTACGTGCCGGGGTCTGAGCGGGTGCTCGACCTGCCCTCGAAGCTGCTCGGCGCCTATGAGCGCGAGCTCCACCCGTGGATCGAGGAGCTGGTGGACGCCGAGTTCGAGCAGGTGATCAACGTGGGGTCGGGCGACGGCTACTACGCCGTCGGCCTCGCCCGGCGGATGCCGGAGATCGAGGTGATCGCGTTCGACTCCGACGGCGACCGCCGCGAGCTCTCCGAGGCGGTGGCTCGGGCCAACGGCGTGGCCGGGCGCCTCAGTGTGCGCGGTTCCTGCGGGCCGCAGGAGCTCGAGGCGCTCGACATCGGCCCCGGGACGCTCCTTCTGGTCGACTGTGAGGGCTGCGAGGCCGACCTCCTGCGCCCCGACCTCCTGAGCGGGCTGGCCGGGTGCACGATCCTGGTCGAGCTCCACGAGTTCGTCGAGCGCGGGATCTCAGTGAGGATCCTCGCGCGCTTCTCGGAGACCCATAGCGCGACGCGGGTCAGCTCGACCCCTCGCCGGGTGCGGGAGTATCCGAGCCTCTCCTTCCTCGGCCCCCTCGACCGGCGCATCGCCCTCTCCGAGTACCGTCCCGAGCGAATGGAGTGGGTGCTTCTGCGCCCCCTCGCGGAGACCGTCTCGGCGCCGGGGCCCGGTCGTGCGCATCGGAGGCCGGATACGCCGTCGACCTTGAGCCGCACGCCCAGGTAGAGCAGCTCACCGATCGAAGTGCCGCAGCACTCTTCCTCCGGCCCTGAGGAAGCCGCGCCGCGCAGATCGAACCCGCTTCCGCACGCCCTTCGCGGCCTGTCGCCACGAACGTCGCACCCGCCGCACCGTTGGCCTCGACGCACGCCGGACTCGCTTGGCACGGCGTCGCACTCGGCGTTCGAGCTCGCGCCGAGCAGCGGCGCGCTCGTCGACGAAGCCGGCGTCGAAGCCCGGATCGACACGCCGGAGCTCCAGAAGCCCCTCGCTCAGCCGCCGGGCGTAGGGCTGCCAGAACAGCCGATCCTCCACGGAGGAGACCGGGTAGAGGTAGCGGTAGCTCCAGACCAGAGGGACCGGTCGCGGGGTGAAGCGATAGGTCCGCGCCATGAGGCCGAGGCGGCGGAGGGTCGTGATGCCCCGGTAGAGCTGCAGGGACTGGAAGTGATAGAAGATCGCCGCAACGCCCTCCACGAGCAGGGTTCCGCCGCGATCCTCGAAGGAGTACTGACTGCCGTTCCACGGGGCGAGCCCGCCTCCGAGGTGCTGGAGGACGTGCACGCCGTCGAAGCGCTCCGGCCAGTCGTTGAGGTAGCGCTGATCGGTGTACTTGCCGTCCTCCGGGGTCTGGAAGCACCACTCGATGCAGCGAGCACGCCACCACCGCAGTACCTCGAGTCCCCTCTCGTCACGGCGAAAGGTGACGGTGCCCGAGTTGTAGATGCCGTAGAGCTCCGTCCACTCCGGGGCCGTGGCGCGGCGGTGCGGAACGATGAGCACCGAGCAGTCGCCCAGCTCCTCGAACAGAGGCTCGGGATCGTGCAGGAAGAAGAGGTCGGCGTCGAGGAAGGTGATGCCATCGATCCCTGCTTCGCGTGCGAGCACGTGGAGGCAAACGCTGGGCTTGGCCGTCTGCGCGTACTCGGCCTGGCTCCGGGAGGGCTTGACGCCGCGAAGGTCCGGATCCGAGCGCTCGATCTCCTCGAGGCTCAACGTCGTGCAGCGAGGTAGGCGCAACGCGTCCAGGAGCGCCTTGCTCCTCTCGTCGAAGCAGGCCACGAACAGGTGGCTGTCCGCGGATACCTCCATCAGCGAGCGGTAGAAGACGAGCGCCCGCAGAAGGAACCCCTCATCGACGATGGTGCAGAAGTGATGAGGGCGCGCGGGCAAGGGAGTGCCGAAGGAGCCTGCGCGGACGCCGGGACGGGTCGACGCGACCAGAGTCGCCGGAGGTTAGAACGTGGCCGCGCGCTGCCCGCCCCCGGTGGCCCGGCGGACATCTATTTCCTCGGAGGCCCTCGTCGATTCAGGAGAACGAGGATTTCATTCGGCGATGGTGGTGGGGAGGTCATTCGCCTAGCGTCTTCCTCTGGGAGTTCCGTCGTGTGTTCGTCCCATAATGTCGGACAAATGCACGACGCACCAGACCATGATGCCCTCTACCGGCAAGCAGAGTCCCAGGCTGGCTACTTCACCGCGAGGCAGGCAGGCGAGGCCGGCATGGACCGCCGCACCCTTAGTCACCACGCGCGGCCCGGAGGGCGTTTCGAGCGCGTCGCTCGCGGCCTCTATCGCATCCGGCTTTTCCCCTCGGATCCCCACGAGCACATCGTCGCTGCGTGGCTCGGCCTGGGCACCCCCGAGGCCGTTGTCTCCCACGAGAGCGCGCTCGAGCTCTTCGACCTTTCCGATGTGATCGCCGACCAGGTCCATATCTCGATCCCGCGCGAGAAACGCCGCCGGCACACCCGCCCCGGCGTCCGAGTCCACACGACCACGAGGCCACTGACTGGCCAGGACGCTCGCCGTGCCAACGGCGTTCCGGTCACCTCGCCCGAGCGGACCATCGCTGATGTGCTGGAGGCGGGTGGGCAACCCGAGCAGCTCGAGCTGGCGGTCTCCCAGGCGCTCGATCGTGGACTGACGACGCCCGCCCGCCTGCGTCGGGCGGCGGCGGACCGGGGGACGAGCGTGCGGTACCAGATCGCTCGGTTCACGAGCGCAATCGCCTCGTGAAGTACGAGAGCGCCGCGGCGTTCCGAGTCGCACTGGAACAGCGCCTGAAGAACGAGGCGGCCGCTCGCGGGCCAAACATCCAGCGCGCGCGTCGACGACTTCTTCTACTTCGAGATCGACCGCACCGCGACCACGCCGGACCTGGGTGGCGGCGGCCTGCGCTACCGAGCGGTTGCCTCCGTAGCAGGCCGAGTCTTCGAGGAGCTGATCATCGACGTGGGCTTCGCGGTCGAACCAGTGATGGCGCCGGATCGCCTCTTCACGCCGGGGGCGCTGTCATTCGCCGGAATCGACCCGGTCAGCGTGCCGGTGGCGCCGCTCGAACAGCACCTCGCCGAAAAGCTGCACGCATACTCGCGGACCTACGGCGACCAGCCGAGCTCCCGGCCGAAGGATCTGATCGACATGCTGTTGATCGCAGACCTCGCCCGGTTCGACGTTGGTCGCTGCTCCCGAGCCGGCGCTACGGTGCTGGCCCGTGGCGTCGCCTTTCGAGCGCACCTTTCGCATCACCGCGCTGGCGGAGGCCACCAGCTTCATCGCCTTGCTCGTTGCCACCTACGTCAAGTACGGCTACGACCAGCCCATCGGGGTGCAGATCCTCGGCCCGGTGCACGGCCTGCTCTTTGTGGGCTACGTGCTGCTCGCCCTCATACTGGCGCGGCGGGCGGCGTGGAGCGTGCCCACGACGGGGCTCGTGCTGCTCGGAGCCGTCCTGCCCTTCGGCGGCTACGTAGTGGACCGCTGGCTCGCGCGCCGCCCGAGTGTCCAACCGCCGTGAAGCTCGTCATGACCCTCCTCGTGCGCAACGAGGACGACATCCTCGAGGCCAACCTCGACTACCACTTCGCCCGGGGCGTCGACTTCGTGATCGCCACCGACAACAACTCGGAGGACCGGACGCCGGAGATCCTCGAGCGCTACGCCCGGCGAGGGCTCGTCCACGTGATCGACGAGCCCTCCGACGACTACTCGCAGCGCCAGTGGGTCACCCGCATGGCGCGACTGGCCGCCACCGAGTTCGGGGCGGACTGGGTGATCAACAACGATGCCGACGAGTTCTGGTGGCCGCGGGGGGCCGGCTTCAAGGAGATCTTCGCCGCCGTGCCGCCCGAGTTCGGCGTGGTGGTGGCGCCCCGCATCAACTTCGTGGCCCGGCCCGGCGAGTCGGGCGCCTTCTTCGACCGCATGACCGTGGCCGAGATGCGCGGCGTGCCCACCCTGGCCGAGTGGCGGCGCTTCAAGGCGGGCGACACCGAGGTGCGCGGCTCGGGACGGCTCAACTGGTACCCCCACTTCCTCCTGCCCAAGACCGCGCACCGGGCCGTGCCCGACGTGGAGGTGGCCAACGGCAACCACTCCGTGCTGGGCACGGGCCTTCGCCCCCTTCCCGGGTGGCGGCCCATCGAGGTCTTGCACTTTCCCCTCCGCTCCTACGCGCACTTCGAGAAGAAGGTGATCGACGGGGGCCGCGCCACCGAGCGCAACCCCGACCCCACCTACAACGGGCACCTGCGCCAGCAGTACCGCCTCTACCAGGAGGGCAAGCTCTTCGAGTACTACCGCCCGCAGGTGGTGGACGACGAGGAGCTCGAGGCCGGCGTCCGCGAGGGCCGCCTGCTGCTGGACCGCCGCCTCGAGCGCTTCTTCGCCGAGCACGGGGCGCAGGAAGGCGAGAGGGCCGCGCCAGAGGCGGCGGAGACCGACGGACTGCGCGCCGAGATGCTCCGCGCCGTGACCCAGGGAGAGTGGGCCGAGCTCGAGACCCACGGCCTCTACGACATGCGCCGGCGCGTCGAGAACCGCCTCGAGCGGGAGCGCGAACGGCGGCAGGAGGCGGACGCCCGGCTGGAGCGGACGAGGGCTAAGCTCGAACGGGTGCAGGGAGACCTGGCCGCCATCGAGCGCCGCCCCGCCCGACGCCTACGTCGGGGCCTCGCGGCGTTGCTGCCCAACCGCTCCTCGCGCGCCGGCCGGGAGTGATACCGCGCGTCTTTCACCGAATCTGGCTGGGGGGCAACCCGCTGCCCGACGAGTTCGTGGCGTTCGGTGAGACGTGGCGGCGCCACCACCCCGACTGGGATATGAGGCTCTGGACCGACGCCGAGGTGGCGGAGCTCGATCTGCCGGAGGTCTTCTCCCGCGCCCGGAACACCTCCGAGGGCTCGGACATCCTGCGCTACGAGCTCATGCGGCGCTTCGGCGGCGTGTACGTGGACACCGACTTCGAGTGCCGGCGCCCGATCGACGGGCTGATCGAGGGCCTCGACGCCTTCGCCGGCTATCAGATGCCGGGCAGCGTGTGCAACGCGCTGATCGGCTCGGTGCCCGCCCACCCCGTGTTCGAGGCGGCCATCGAGCGGGCGCCCGCACGGGTGGAGCTCGAGCCTCACCCCGACTCCACCGGCCCCACCTTCCTCACCGCGCTCCTGGGCGAGTTCCCGGACGTGAAGATCTTCGATCCGCCCACGTTCTATCCCTACCTGTGGACCGAGATGCACCGGCGCGACGAGGACTTTCCGGAGGCCTACGCGGTGCACCACTGGTCCGAGAGCTGGCGCAGCCGGGAGAAGCTCCAGTCGCGCATTCAGAAGCTCCACGGGCGGCTGGCCAAGGCCGAGAGCGCGCGGGAGAAGGCCGAGGAGAGGAGGGCGGACACCGCCGCCCGCCTCGAGCGAGCCCAGGCTCAGATCGCCGCCATCGAGAGCAGCTCGTGGTGGCGGCTCGGCCAGGCGGTGTCTTGGCCCCTACGGTCGGGCTCGAAGCCGGGCCGCAAGACGGCGCGCCGGGCTTAACGCCCTCAGGGCGGAGAGGCGCAGGCCGAGGCGCCACCAGGCGCCCCGCTCGAGGGTCCCCAGGCGCTCGCTTACCTTGTCCCGCCCCCGCTCCGCCCGCTCGGCGCGCCGCTCGGCCTTGACCACCTGCGCCTCGGCGCGTGCGAGGAGGCGCTCCTCCGTGCGCTCGCGACGGCGCTGCTCGTCGATGGCGCGGATCGCCGTCACGCGAAGCTGCTCCCGGTTCACGGGCACGAGAGGCCGGGCGCAGGTGGCCGGGCCCGGACCGGGCAGGTCGGACTCGTCGCTCCCCGCCAGGCCGCTGTCGGCGAGGAAGCGCTGCAGGCGGCGGTCCACCAGCAGGCGCCCGTCGCGCAGGCCGGCCTCCACGTCCTCGTCGCTCACCGTCTTCTCGGCGGCGTAGTGCTCGGGCAGCTCCCCTGCCTCCCACAGGCGGTACTGCACCTTGAGCGGCTCGTAGACCTTCTCGGGATTGGTCCGGAGCGCCTTCCCACCGTTTCGGACCTTGCGCTCGTACTGCGCGTAGGAGCGCATGGGAAAGTGCATGATCTCGATGGGCTGCCAGCCCGGAACCGGTGTCAGACCTGTTCCCGTGGCGCTGTGATTGCCGAAGGCCACTTCTACGTCCGCCACCGCGCGGTGGGCGATCTTGGGGGGATGAGGACGGCCCGAGCCCATGACCGAGGCGACTTCGGCCACGACCATGCGCTCGAGAAAAGAGCCCGCCTCGGCCGCACGCGGGACGAACGCGTTCGTGGGCACGTAGAGGAGGCCGTACTCCTCGGGAACCGTCGCGAAGATCTCCTTGAGGGTCCCCTCCCGGGGCCACCAGAACTCGTCGGCGTCACCGTGCATGACCCAGTCGGCGCCGTGCTCAGTGGCCGCGAGGCGCGCCATGCGAGTGACCCAGGGACCTTGGGCGTAGTCGTCGGAGGGCTCCCAGATCAGGTGCACGTGACCTTCCCGCGCGTAATGCTCGAGGGCCTCGTACGTTCCGTCCTCCGAGTTGTTGGCCGTGGCCACGATCAGGTCGACTCCTTGCGCGAGGTGATATTCGACATTGGTGGCGATCACGTCGGCCTCGTCGCGAGCAAGCAGGGTCATCACGAGCTTCATGCTGCCGCCGGGGTCTCCTGAGCGCTCGCGACCGAGGTTCCGACCGAACGCGGCGGCTCTCTGCGGTGTGCGGAGCGCCGACCGGGCGAGAAGGCCACCACCGACGCCCCCACCGCCGCCGCGAAGAGCACCCACTCCATCACGATCCAGTCGTCGGTGCTCGAGGGCCACACCGCCCAGTTCGCCGTCGCCGCCACCCCGAGCAGCGCGACGGTGGCCATGCGCCGGCGCGGCGACCACGGCTGGACGGCGGCCGCGAACACCCAGAGGGCCGCCAGGGGAACGATGAACTGGGGGCTGAAGATGCGGTTGAGCAGCAGGAATGCCGCCGGCGCGGCGGCGGCCAGCACGAGGGCCCGCTCCGGCCGCCGCCAGGCCGCGATGGCCAGCGTGACGAGCGCCACCGCGATGGCGGCCATGCTCGCCCCCGCAAGCCAGGTGGGCACTCCCGCCGGATCCCACGGCCTCCCGGGCGGCGTGGCCAGGCCTATGAGGTGCACCGGCAGAAAGGGCAGCGACTCGCCCGTCACCCCGCGCGCCGCTTGGAAGCGGTAGGGCGAGAGCAGGGCGTCGATCTGGCCGAGGAAGGGCAGCGTGAACACGAGGAAGGCGACGGCCGCCGCGCCCACGAGCCGCGTCGCCGACTCGAGCTCCCTTCGGCGCAGGAGGCCGAGCGCGAGGATCGGCACCGCCAAGCCGGGGTACCACTTGCTGGCCGCTCCGAGCCCGAGCAGCAGGCCCGCCCACGCCCATGAGCGCCGCGACGCGGCCACGAGCCCGAGGATGAGGAGCCCCGCGGGAAGCGTCTCGAACTTCACCTCCCAGAACGGCACGATCGTGGACCAGAAGGCCGCGCAGGCCGCGAGCCAGGGCGCGTCGGGACCGAGGCGGGCAATGCCCCACCACGCTCCCAGCAGCAGAGGGAGGACGAGCAGGGGAAAGCTGAACGGGAACGGGCCGAGCACCGTGGCCAGGGCGAACGTCGCGATGGCACCGGGCGGGTACTCGACGGCCGGGAGGCCGGACTCGAGGAGCGCCCTCCCGTAGCTCGGGAGGAGCCAGCGGATCTCGTGGTCGGCGATGCTCGCCGGCCCCAGCATCGCGAACTCGGCGAGGCCGCGGTGGTGGATGTGCATGCCGAGGAAGCCGAGGTGCAGGACAGCGGCGAGCACCACGACCGTGCCCGCCCGGAGCTCTCCGCGACGGCCGTGAGTCGCGGCGAGGCCGCCGAGCAGCGCCACCCCGGGAGGCACCGCCTCGAGCGCCCAGGGGGACTCGTCGAGCACCGACTGAAGGAGCAGCTCCCACCCGAGGAGACCCGCCACCAAGACCGCGAACACTCGCTCGCTGAACGGGAAGGACCGCCATCGAAGGAGAAGGGCCGACCATCCGGCGGCCACGGGCGAGCGCGCCACCGCCCGAGCGGCCACACCGAGCGCCCACACCACGCTGACCGCGAGCGCGAGCATGGCCGCGACGAGGGTGAGCACCCACAGCGGCCGGACCGACGGGAATGAATCGCCCACGCGAAGGAGCGACGCGCCGACGTAGCCGGCCCCCAAGAGCCCCAAAGCCCCAAGAGCCGCGAGGGAAAGCGTCGCGCCCGGTGAGATGGATGCGACGCGGCGACGCAGCGACCATCCGAGGCCGAGCCATCCGAGGCCGGTGAGGGCGAGGGCGGCGGTCGCGCCGGCGGTCGCGAGGGCCCACGTGACCTCGCCGTTGCCCATCCGGCTTCGGAAGTACATCGCGGAAAGGGCAGCCAGAACGCCGGCAAAGGCCACTCCGTGGGCGACCCGGCGGTGACCGCGACCGGTCTTGGTTTGGTTGGTCAGGGTCATGGCGTAGCCGGCAGTAGGCTGCCGGAGGCGCAGCGTTCGGTTCGGCACTTCGAGCCGTATCCGGCGCGAGGCACCGTTAGCGTCGACCTCTCATATGGCAACGACTGCACCCCAAGGTAGCCACCGACCGCCTGCCTCGAAGTCTCCAGACTTCGGCCGCGGACCTTCGGCCGGCAGGGCGATCGCGCCCTTGGCGCTCGTCGCGCTGGCCCTGGCGGCTGCGGTGGCGTCCGAGCTCCTTCGCCTGGGGCTCGTCGCCGCGGGCAACAACCCGTCCGGCGCCACCTGGGCTCTCGGCATGCTCGCCTCCACCGTCATCCTCGCCTCTACGACGCTCGGCTGGCTCGCACTGGCCGCTCGAGCGCTCAAGAGGCGACCGATAGCTGACCGTCTAAGTGCGACATCGGCCCTCATCGGGGTCGGGCTGTCCCTGGCTCTGCTCGCCTCCACCTTCGGGATAGAACGCCTTTCCGCCGCCGGCCTCCTTTCGTCGTTTCGCGGTAGATGGATCCTCTCCCTCGTCGCACTGGCCGTCGTTGTCGTCTTGATTCGCAGCCTCCGACATGAGGCGCCCAGTCGGCGCACGGCAGCGCTCGCCGGAGCCTCGGCCGCGGCCGGCGCCCTCGGTGGAGCCGGTCTCTGGGTCACCGTGGGCGCCGCCGGCTACCAGTCCTTTCCGTCGGTCGCGACCTACTGGACGCTCGTGGTGCTCACCGCGACCGCGGCGCTGGCCACCGCGATCGCCGTGTCGCTGCTGGCCGCACTGCGCGGGTTTCCGCTCACCAAGCTTCTCGAAGTCGTGCGCCGGCGCCCGGTGCCTCAGCTCCCGGCCGGCGCCGGAGGCCTGGCGGTGGTGACCATCCTTGCCGCCGTCCTGCGATTTTCGCTACTTGACCATGAGAGCTTCTGGGTTGACGAGGCGCACACGGTATGGCTGGTGAACATGGGCTTCGGCAACATGCTGACCACCATCACGCAAACCGAGTCGAATCCGCCTCTGTACTACATACTCGCGTGGGGATGGGCCCACATCTTCGGGGCGGGAGAGGCGGGGTTGCGCTCCATGTCCGCGGTAGCGGGCACGGCCACGGTCCCGGCGATCTACGCGGCCGGCCGTGCGCTGACCTCCCGTCGGGTGGCCTTCGCGGCCTCCGCGATCGTGGCGGCGAACCCGCTGCTCGTCAACTATTCGGTCGAAGCGCGCAACTACGCACTGCTGGCCGCCCTCGGCGCCCTGTCCGTCATGTTCATCGCGTGGGCGTTGACCCTTTCTCGACCACGGCTCGTCTGGGGGTGGGCCCTGGCTTCAGTGCTGTCGGTCGCGACTCACTACTTCGCCCTGTTCCTCATCTTGCCCACGGCCGTATGGCTGGTAGCCGTCACTCCTAACCGTCGGGCCCTGGTCGCGCCGTTCGCAGCGGTCGCGGCCGCGGCAGCCGCCCTGGCCCCGCTCGCCCTGGAGCAGGCCTCTCACGTGTCGAACGATTGGATCGGCGACATCTCTCTGATGGCTCGCGTGGAGGCGGTCGCGATCAAGCTCAGCGTAGACCCGGACGGGCTCGGCGACCCTCTCCAGATACTCCGGCTCACGCTCCTGGGTCTCGCCGCTTGGCTCTTGCTCGCTCGCGCAAGCGACCGGGAACGGCGCGGCGGGCTCTTGGCCGGGGGCCTCGGACTGGCGGTGGTGCTCATTCCGCTGGCTCTCGAGTTCGTTGGCCAGCACTATTTCCTGCACCGGAACCTCCTCGCTGCCGCTCCGCTCTTCGGCTTGACCATGGCTGCGGGGTTTGGGGCTGGTCGAGGGGGCTGGCCCGGCTTACTTGGGGGAGCGACCTTCGTGGCCCTTGGCATCGCCCTAACGGCTGGGGCCGCACTGGACTACAGCACCAACGGTGTAGATCTTCGCACCACTGCCGCCGCCATCGGCGCTCCGAACGGCAGCCGGGCCGTCGTCGTCACAGACCTCGAGGACCGAAACCGTGCCCTCCCACCCTCTCCCCCCCGAGCGGGTTTCGACCCCTGGTTCGTCTACTTGAAGGGTGCGGAGCCTCTGGGTCGCTCTCCTACTCCCGTACGGGAGATCGCCCTGGTCGAGGATCGGACCGACATCGCACCGCCACCAAGCCCACTCCCCGGATTCTCACTGGTGGAACGCCGTCCGGCGAACCGCTTCACCGTCTATCGGTATCGGTCACGCTCACCCGTCCCGGTAACCGCGGGCAGCTTTTCGCCGCGGCGGCTCGGACGGGGCCTCGGCGAGGGCTTGATTCAGCGGCACAGCGGGGGGTAGACCGTGGCGACGCGCGCACCCAGAGGCAGCCGGAAGCGACCGGATGAGGCGGTACAGCCCCTGGAGCTCGGGGCCGAAGACGATGCCCCTCGCGCGCGGGGGCGTTTTCACCCCGCGTTGTTGGTCGGGATCGCCCTCATTGCGCTGATCGCCGCCGCCCTCGGCCGGCACCAGCTCGTGAGCGCCGGGAACGACCCTTCTGGAGCGGTGTGGGCGCTTGCCATGCTCGGCGCGACCGCCCTCCTGGCCGGCACGACCGTCGGGTGGGCCGCGCTGGCGGTGCGAGCGGTGCGGTCCCGACCGGCCGGCCGCCGTGGGACCGTCGTCCCAGCGCTGATCGGCGCATCCCTCTTCCTCGCCGTTCTCGCCGGGGCGTACGCGCTCGGCCCTCTCATCGAGGCGGAGGTGCTCTCCTCCTTCCGTGGGGTATGGCTGCTCGGTGTGAGCGCGGTCGTCGTCGTGCTCGCCGGCCGGAGGTGGCTCGTGAGAACGCTGCCGGAGCGCCGAATCGCCGCCCTCGTGGGCATCGCCGCGGGGGCAGGGGCACTCGCCGCCGGCCGGCTCTGGACCACGATCGGCGACGCAGGCTTCTCGTCCTTCCCGGCGTACGCTCCGGTCTGGTTGCTGGTCATGCTGGGAGCCGCCGTGGCGGTCGCGACGGCCACGGCCGTCAGCGCCTTCGCCGCCCTACGTCTCGTCCCTCTCACGAGCCCTCGCGGCGGTGTGGCGGCTGGGAGCACCCCGGTCGAGGCGAACTTCGCCAACCCAGAGCCCAGGTTGAGGTGGAGGGACCTGACCTTCCTCGTGGGCATCACCATCTTGGCTGCCGCGCTTCGCTTTCCGGCGCTCGGCCTCGGCGGCTACTGGGGTGACGAGGCGTTCACCGTCTGGATCGTGCGGATGGACTTCGGCGGCATGCTCGCCACCGTCTCGCAGACCGAGTCGAACCCTCCCCTCTACTACATGCTGGGATGGGGGTGGTCGAAGGTCTTCGGTACGGGGGAGCTCGGGCTGCGCTCGCTCTCGGCGCTGGTCGGAACGGCCACGGTGCCGGTGGTGTACGCCGCCGCCCGCACGCTCGTGTCCGGGCGCGCGGGTGTGGTGGCCGCAGTCCTCGTGGCGCTCAGCCCGGTGCTGCTCGGGTTCTCGGGAGAGGCGCGCAACTACGCGCTCGTCAGCTTCCTGGGCGCGGCGTGCCTGCTCTTCTTCGCCCGTGCGCTCGGCGACCCGAGCCCGCGGCGCCTCTGGGCATGGGCGCTTGCCTCGATCCTCGCTCTGGCCACCCATTACTTCGCCCTGTTCCTCATTGCGCCCGCCGCCGCGTGGCTCGTGGTGACCACGCCAAGACGACGCGCGCTCGCCGCCCCACTCGCGGCCATCGGCGCCGCCGGCGCACTCCTCACACCGCTCGCTATCGAGCAGGCCTCACATTCGTACGCCGGATGGATAGGCGGCATCGCCCTGAGCGATCGGCTCTGGCAGACGGTCCACCTCTTCGCCGTGGGCCCGGAATCGCTCGAGGATCCTCTGACCATCCTGATCTACACCGTGCTGGCCCTCGGCGTCTGGCTTCTCCTCACACGGGCGAGCGGCCCGGAACGGCGAGGCGGGCTCTTGGCTGCCGGTCTCGGGCTCAGCGTGATCGCCGTCCCGCTGGCTCTGGAGTCGGTGGGCGTCAACTACTTCTTCTACCGCAATGAGGTGGCGGCCGTGCCGCTTCTCGCTGTCGCCGTGGGCGCGGGATTCGGGGCCCGGAAGGCGGGCTGGACCGGCCTTGCCGGCGCGACGGCTCTCGGCGCCCTCTCCGTCGCGGTCCTGGCGTGGGGCCTCGCCGCCGCTCCCGAGCGCCCACCGGCCGACTGGCGTAACGCTGCGAAAGCCGTCGGTCCCCCCGTAGAGGACCGCGCGGTACTGATGCTCGGCCGGCCGTCCTCCCCCGCGGGGCCCCATCCACTCGACCTCTATCTCTTCGAGGCGGAGCCTCTCGCGGGACCCCCCAGGCCGGTGCGCGAGATCGCGGTGGTGGAGGAACGCGCCGAAACGCCCGCACCACTCAGGGCAGCGGGGGAGTTCAGGATGGTCGAACGGCGCGTGACTGCGGCTTTCGTGATCACCCGGCTGCGCTCGCCCAGGGCTGTCGCGGTGCCGCCGGAGGCCCTTGCACTACGCCAACCCGGTCGTCGGATCACCCACGGCTGGCTCCAGCGGCGTGGCACACCGGGCGCCGGGGAGGACCGGCCACCCGCCCTCGGCCGGAGTGTGCTCTGAGCCGGGATCCACCCGCTGCGCTCGAAGCCAACCCTCGTCCACCGATGCGCCCTCCCTAGGAACTTGTTCGGCTGAGCCGAAACCAACTGAACCGAACAAGACCCCAGCAGCTCAGAGGCAAGGCGCCCATGCTTAGATCGCGACAGCGCGAGCGAGTTCCCGGTCTCGCGCGCTCCGGAGACTGAGTGAGCACCCACCCTTGAACCTCGTCATGACCATGATCGTCCGCGACGAGGACGACGTGCTCGAGGCCAACCTCGTGCACCACCTGAGCCAGGGTGCCGACCTCGTGCTCGTGACGGATCACCGCTCCACGGACGGCACGCCCGAGATCCTCGACGCCTACGCCCGCGCCGGCCACGTGCGCGTGATCCGTGAGACCGGCGAGGACTACCTCCAGCAGCAGTGGCAGCAGCGCATGGCGCGCATGGCCGCGACCGAGCTGGGCGCGGACTGGGTGATCGGGGTGGACGCCGACGAGTTCTGGTGGCCGAGCGCGGGCACGGTGGCTGAGGCGCTCGCCGCGATCGACGAGCGCTACGGGATCGTCAGCGCGCCCCGGCCCGAGTTTGCCCCACGCCCCGAGGACGGGCGCTTCTTCGCGGACCGGATGGTGGTCCGCGAGGCCGTGTCGAGCGCCACGCTGAAGGTGGCCCACCGTGCCCACCCCGAGGTGGTGCTTGGCCACGCCAACCACTACGTGGAGGGCGCCGGCCTCGTCTGCGCCCCCGCCTGGCCGCTGCGCATCCTCCACTTCCCGCTACGGAGCCTCGCGCAGTTCGAGAAGCGAATCGCCCACCGGATCAACGAGCCGGCGCGGCGCTCGGGCTCGCTCCCACCGGGCTCCGAGCTGCGTACCGCCTACGAGGAGGGCCGTCTGGCCGAGGCCTACACGGAGCGGGTGCTGAGCGAGGAGGAGGCCGAGGCCGGAGTCCGGGAGGGGCACCTGAAAGAGGACACGCGGCTCCAGCGCTTCCTCGAAGCACGTCGCGATCCGGCGACGAGTGCGTTCACCGTGCGAGCGGCTTGGGGCGAGAGTGCATCTCCGCCGGGAGGGGACCCGGCCGGCGACACCCTCGAGGAGGACCGGGCGGAGCTCGAGTTCGACGCCCTCCAGGCCATCACCGCCCACGAGCGCAAGTGGCGCGACCGCGCGGCCAAGCACAAGCGCGGACGTGTCCGGGCCGAGGCGCGGCTCGAGGAGGCTCGGGGCAGGAACGAGGACCTCCGCGCCCGCCTCGCCGCGCTCGAGGGGTCGCGATGGACGCGCCTCGGCCGTCGCGTGGCCCGCGTACACGACCGAGCATCGCCGTGACTCGAGAGCCGGCGGGCGCCTCGGCCGAGGCGCCCGCGACCGTGGCCGTCGAGGCCCTCTCGCTCGACCTGGCGCCCGGCGGGGCGGAGGCGCGGCTCGTGGTCTGGCCCTCGCCCTCCGGACTCGGCACGCCCGTTACCTGGCACGACGACGGAGACATCCTGTTCGCTCACTTCGGTGCTCAGGGTGCCCGAATGCTCCACCGAGGAGCATCCCTCGAGTGGGCGCGGCGGCTGCTCCATGACCCGACTGTCGCCCGAGAGCTGAGTGGAGCCTTCGCCATGGTGGCTGTGAGCCGTCTCAGCGGGAAGACCCTCGTGGTAGGGGACCGGCTGGGGATCCAGGCGATCCACTACCTGAGGACGGCGGACGGCGGATGGCTGTTCTCGACGCACCTCACCCACCTCCTGCGCTCGGTCGGGCACGACGGTGCGGTGGCTCCGGCCGGCTTCTTCGCGCACATGGCCTTCGGGTACGGCGTGGAGCCCTACGGGGAGGTCTACGCGGGCATTCGGCGGATGAGGCCGTCGAGCTACCTCCGCCTCGGTCCGGACGGCGTGAGCACAGGCTCCTACCGCCCGCCGCCGGAACCGGCCGAGCCGACCGACGAGCAGATCTCCTTCCTCGTCGGCGCCCTGCGCTCGTCCATCGACTCCGCGCCGGGGGAGCTCGAGCCATACCTGGGCCTCACCGCCGGCAGGGACAGCCTCTGCCTGGCCGCGGCAGCCGCCCCGCGGGGACCCGCACGGTCGGGCACCCTGGGCGTGCCACAGAGCGCCGACCGCGTACAGGCGCAGAGGCTCTCCGCGCATCTTGGGTGGGCCCACGACGAGGCGGGCGTGTGCTCGGCCTCCGAGCTGCGCGACTGGGCAGCTTTTCTGGCCTATCACTCCGCGGGCCTCACCACGAGCTCCTACGTCGACCTCGCGGCCTTCGTCGGGACGACCGTCGACCATCGGAGCGCCTTCGTCATCGGCGAGGGCGGTGAGTGCGTGCGCGATTTCTTCTACACGGCGGGCCCCTCTCCCCTCGAGCGCCTCCGGCACGGGTTCATGACCGATCGGGACGTACTGGAGGCCACCCTCGCGACCCCCTACCGGGAGATGACCCGCGACTACCCCGACGGGCTCATCCGCCCCGTCCGCGAGGCGATCGGCTCGGCCGACGACGGCGCCTTCCTGCTCGACTTCTACCGGCTTCAGCGCATGCCCGGGGCCTTCTCCCTGCGCAACGCCGTCCTCGCCCCTCTGCGACCGAGGATCAGCCCCTTCCTGGACGCGGAGTTCATCGACGGGTCCTACGGGATGCCCGTTCGGATGTTCGAGGGATCGGGGCTGCACCGAGCGCTGATCGCCGGCTCCCGGCCCGAGCTCCTGACCTTCTTCGACCATCCGGTCACCGACGGGCCGCCCACTCAGGACTGGCCGGCGCGCTTCAGCGGAGACGTCGGCACCGTGGTGCACGATCTTCTGGAGGACTCGCTGCCGCACTGCGAGGACGTCCTCGACGCGCCGGGCGTGCTCGAGCTCTGCCGGGCCACCGCCGTGGGCCCCACACGCGCGATCTATCACCTCTTCCGCGTTCTGTCGTTCGCGCTGGGGCGGGCGATGATCCGGCGCGGATCGGCGCCCTCCGGCGTGGCGGTTGCGCCACGCGTTCTCGCGGTGGCGCGCTCGAACCGGGCGGGGGCGCTCTCGGCTCCAGGCGGGCGCTGAGCCTCCCGTGCGTACCCTCGGCCTCGTGCCCGCCCGCGGGGGCTCGCGCCGCCTCCCGGGCAAGAACCTCAAGACCCTCGGCGGGCGCACCCTCGTGCGCCGCGCCCTGGACGTGGCGGCAGGCGCAGGCCTCGACCTCGTCGCCCTATCCAGTGAAGACGAGGCGATCCTCGCCGAGGCCGCCGCCCTCCCGCGCGTGGTGTCCCTGAAGCGCCCCGACGCGCTCGCCACCGCCGAGGCCCTCGCCTACGACGTGGTCATGCACGCCCTGAACGCGCTCGAGTCGGAGGGGTCGGGCCGCTTCGACGCGGTGGCCATCGTGCAGGCCACCTCTCCCCTCACCCTCCCCGAGGACATCGCCGCCACCGTGGCGCTGCTCGAAGCGAGCGGGGCCGGATCCGCGGTCTCGGTGGTCCGCGCGAGCTACGCCACCCACCCTTACAAGTCCCTCGTCCTCGAGGGCGAGCGTCTGCGGCCCTTCCTCGACGGCGCCGAGACCCTGGTCCCCGAGGAGGAGCTGCCGGAACTGTGGCTGCGCAACGGGTCTGTGTACGTCAGCCGTCGCGCCACGCTGGAGGGGGGTCGCCTGCTCTCCGACGACGTGCGCGGCCATCCCATGCCCCTAGAGCGCTCCGTAGACATCAACACGCCCCTGGACCTCGCCTGGGCCGAGTTCCTGCTCGCCCGCGGCCCGCAGTAGCCTCGGCCCCCGTCATGGAGATCGCTGGACGCACCCTCGGGCCGGGCCATCCGGCGCTGGTCATCGCCGAGATCGGCAACAACCACGACGGCTCGATGGGCCAGGCCCGCGCGCTCGTGGAGGCCGCCGCCGAAGCCGGGGCCGACGCGGTCAAGTTCCAGACCCACATCGCCGAGGCCGAGATGCTGCCCTCGACGCCCACGCCGCCGCACTTCGACGAGCCGCGCTACGAGTTCACCCGGCGCATGGAGCTCTCTCTCGAGCAGCACGCGGCGCTCAAGGCGTTTGCCGAGGCGCGGGGGCTCATCTTCTTCTCCTCACCCTTCTCGCTGGAGGCGGTCGAACTACTCGAGCGGCTCGACGTCCCCGTGCACAAGATCGCCTCCGGCGAGGTGACCAACCCGCCGCTCGTGCGTGCGCTCGCCCTCACGGGCAAGCCCATCCTCCTCTCCACGGGCATGGCCGGGCTCGAGGACGTGGAGCGGGCCACGGCCGTGCTGCGCGAGCACGGCGCATCCTTCCTCATCCTCCAGTGCTCGTCGATCTACCCGTGCCCCCCCGAGAAGGTGAACCTCCGGGCCATGGACACCCTGGCCGAGCGCTTCGACTGCCTCGTGGGCGTGTCCGACCACACCCCCGACATCCACACCTCGATCGCCGCGGTGGCCCGCGGCGCGGTGTGCGTGGAGAAGCACTTCACGCTGTCCAAGCGCCTCTACGGCCCCGACCACCACGCCTCGCTCACGCCCGAGGAGCTGCGCCGCATGGTGGAGGGCATCCGCCAGGTCGAGGCCGCCCTCGGCACCGGCGGCAAGGAGCGCGACGCCGCCCTCGATCCCGCGCGGGCCACCTTCGAGAAGAGCGTGGTCACGCGGGGGCCGGTCGAGGCGGGCGGGGTGCTCGAGGAGGCGCTGCTCACCACCAAGCGACCCGGCAACGGCATCCCCGCCGTGCGCATGGACGAGGTGGTGGGACGCCGCGCCGCCCGCGCGCTCGAAGCCAACCACCTGCTCGAGGAGATCGACCTTGCCTAGCGCGCCCCGGAAGGTCTGCGTGGTGGTGGCCAGCCGCGCCAACTACGCGCGCATCAAGACCGCCATGCGCGCGATCGACGCCCACCCGGACCTCGAGCTCCAGGTGATCGCCGCCGCCTCGGCGCTGCTCGAGCGCTTCGGCACCGCGGTGAACGTCATGGAGCAGGACGGCTTCACGCCCGACGCCACCATCCGGCTCATCATCGAGGGCGAGAACCCGACGACCATGGCCAAGTCCACCGGGCTCGGGCTGCTCGAGCTGCCCACCGTGTTCGAGATGCTCGACCCCGACGTGGTGGTCACCGTGGCCGATCGCTTCGAGACCATCGCCACCGCCATCGCCGCCTCCTACATGAACCTCCCGGTGGCCCACACCCAGGGCGGAGAGGTGTCCGGCTCGATCGACGAGTCGGTGCGCCACGCCGTGACCAAGCTCGCCCATCTGCACTTCCCCGCCACCGAGCTCTCGGCCCAGCGTGTGCTGGCCATGGGCGAGGATCCCGAGACCGTGTTCAACGTCGGCTGTCCCTCGATCGACCTCGTGGCCCAGACCGACCTCGGGCTCCCGGCCGGCGCGCTCGAGCGGCTCGGGGAGCGCATGGGGGTGGGCTCGGCGATCGACGCCTCGAAGCCCTACGTGCTGATGATGCAGCACCCCGTGACCACCGAGTACGGGCAGAGCTTCGACCAGATCAACGAGACCCTCGACGCCGTCGCCGCCGTGGGCATGCAGGCGCTGGTGTTCTGGCCCAACGTGGACGCGGGCTCGGAGCAGACGGCCAAGGGCATGCGCATGTTCCGCGAGAAGGGCCGCGGCCACGGCTTCCACTTCTTCCAGAACCTCCCGGCCGAGACCTTCGTCCGGCTCATGGCCCACTCGGCGTGCATGGTCGGCAACTCCTCGGCCGCCCTGCGCGAGGGCGCCTTTCTGGGCGTGCCGGCGGTCACGGTGGGCAGCCGCCAGCAGAACCGCGAGCGCGGGGGCAACGTGGTGGACGCGGGCTACGACTCGGCCGAGATCGCCGACGCCATCCGCGAGCAGGTGCGTCACGGGCGGTACGAGCCCGACCGGCTGTTCGGCCACGGCACCGCGGGGGAGCGGATCGCCGAGGTGCTGGCCGTGGCCCGGCCGAGCATCCAGAAGAAGCTGCACTACGACGCCGCGGCGCTCGGCGCCGTGGCCTCGGCGCCGGCCTGAGCTCGCGGCGGCCGGGCCGATGGACCCGCTGAAGAGCGCCGCCCGGCTGGTCGGCGGCTCGATCGTGGCCCGCACCGGGCGGCCGCGCGCCGAGTGGACGCTGCGGCGGGTGGCCGGGAGCGAGGGGCCGGTGATCGCCGGGCCGTGGCTGTCGGAGATCGGCTTCGAGCTCCTCTACTGGCGGCCGCTGCTCGAGTGGCTCATGCGCCGGCACGAGATCGAGCCGGCGCGGCTGGTCGCGGTCTCCCGCGGTGGGGCCGAGCCGTGGTACGCCGGCCTGGCCGGCACCTACCGCGACGCCCTCGACTACGTCTCCCCCGAGGAGCTGCGCTCCTGGCACACCGGACGCGAGGGGGAGACCGGCACCCAGAAGCAGATGGCGCCGTCCGAGCTCGAGCGAACGTTGCTCGAGCGCGTGCGCGAGGACCTGGGCGAGCCGGGTGCGGCCGTGCTCCACCCCCGGGTGATGTACGAGCTCTTCCGCTGGTTCTGGGCCGGCCGGCGCCCCGTGGCCGACGTGGCCCGCCGCGCCGAGTACCACCCCCTGGCGCCGCCTGCGCCCGAGGCCGCGGCGGCGCTCGAGGAGCTGCCCGAGGACTTCGTGGCGCTCAAGGTCTACTTCTCACGCGCCTTCCCGGACACCGATGCGAACCGCGCCTTCTTGGGCGAGGTGGTGCGCCGCCTCGGCGCCGCGCGCGAGGTGGTGCTCCTCGCCACGGGGGTGGCCCTCGACGAGCACGCCGAGTGGGTCCCGGAGGGAGTGCGGGTGCACCGGGTCGAGCACCTGATGAGCCCTCGCACCAACCTCTCCGTGCAGACCGAGATCGTGCGCCGGGCGCGCGCGCTCGTGGCCACCTACGGCGGCTTCTCCTACCTCGGCCCGTTCGCCGGCGTGCCGTCGGTGTCGTTCTACTCCGAGGCCGCCTTCGCCCCCATGCACCTCGAGGTCATGCGCGGGGCGGTCGAGGCGTTGGCGCGGGGCCGTTCGCGGGCGGGCGCCGTGGCCCTCGACGTGCGCGACGCCCGCCTGCTCGGGATGCTCGGAGCGCTCGAGGGCGCGCCCGCTCAGGGCTAGGAGCGCGGGCGCCCGTGCGCATCCTCGTGGTCATCGCGGCCGACCAGTACGTGCGCAACCTCGTGCGCACGGGGGCCTTCGACGCGCTGACGGGCCACGAGCTCTCGTGGGTGGCCTCCGAGCGCGTGACCGACCTCGAGCCCCTGCGGGCCCGGGGCGATCTGGTGGGCGTGGTGCCCGAGCCGCCGGAGCGAGGGCGGCCCTACGCGAACCTGCACAACCTGCTCCTGGCGAGCATGGGCTCGCGCTCGCGCACCATGAGGGCGAAAGTGGCCCTCCTGCCCCGGGGCCAGCGACTGCGCTGGAAGCTCGCCTCGGTGGGCGGGGTGCGCCAGGCGCTCGTGCGCCGCTACCTGCGCCGGGCCGGACGGAGCCCCGAGCTCGAGCGCGCCCTGGACGCGGCCCGCCCCGACCTGGTGATCGCCCCCTCGGGCGGCATCGACCACCTCGTGCTCGACGCCATCCGCGCGGCGCGCCGGCGCGGCATCCCGAGCCTCGTGCTGGCCCACAACTGGGACAACCTCTCGAGCAAGGGCGCCTTCGCGGTCAAGCCCGACGCGCTGGGGGTGTGGGGCGAGCAGAGCGCGGAGCACGCCGTGCGCATCCACGGGTTCGAGCGCGACCGGGTGGCGGTGCTCGGCGCCCCGTCGCTCGACCATTACTTCCGCCACGCGCCGGGGTCGAGCGAGCCGCGCTTCGACTTCCCCTACGTCCTCTTCGCCGGCTGCTATGCGCCGTTCGACGAGCGCGAGGCGCTCGAGCGCCTGAACGGCCTGATCGAGGCCCGCGGCCTTGACCTGACCGTCGTCTACCGGCCCCACCCCCACCGCCAGCCCCGCCGCAACCCCGACCGCATCGACGAGGGGCGGCTTGGCCACGTGGTGATCGACCCCGAGCTGCGCGAGCTCTACGAGGCCTCCTTCGCCGAGGACGGCGCCCGGCGGCGGCCCGTCTTCCCGCCGCTCGACACCTACGCCTCCCTGTTCGAGCACGCCCGCTTCGTGGTCTGCCCACTCTCCACGATGATCGTGGAGGCCGCCGTGCTCGAGCGGCGCGTGATCGTGATCGCCTACCACGACGGCATCCACCCGAACTCCCCGGCCGGCGTGGTGGGCTACGACCACTTCGAGGGCGTCGAGGAGATCGAGGGCTTCGACGTGGTGCGCAGCCGCGAGGCCCTCGACGAGGCCTTCGCCCGGCTGGCCGCCGGCCCGGCCGCTCCCGGGCGCTCCATGAGGGGGCAGGTGGGCTGGTGGCTCCACCACGACGAGCGCACCTACGGCGAGCGCCTGGCCGAGCTCGTGAGCCGCATGGCGCCCGCGTGATCCCGCGAATCGTCCACCGCATCTGGCTCGGGCCGAACCCGATGCCCGAGGAGCACGCCGCCTACGGCGAGTCGTGGGCGCACCACCATCCCGCCTGGGAGATGCGGCTCTGGACCGACGAGGACCTGCCCGGCCTCTCGACGCCTTTGCTCGAGCGCGCCCGCAACCTGGTCGAGCGCGCCGACATCCTGCGCATAGAGCTGCTGCGGCGCTTCGGCGGCGTGTACGTGGACACCGACTTCGAGTGCCTGCGCCCGATCGACCCCCTGCTCGAGAACGTCGGGATCTTCGCCGCGCGGGTCAACGAGGAACGCATCAACAACGCGATCCTGGGCTCGACCGC
Source organism: Thermoleophilaceae bacterium (assembly GCA_050997195.1). Lineage (GTDB taxonomy): Bacteria > Actinomycetota > Thermoleophilia > Solirubrobacterales > Thermoleophilaceae > JACCZP01. The sequence goes on along the minus strand of JBPCRE010000141.1, from coordinate 6,820 downwards.
GGGGCACCCGGCGTGGGACCGGGTGCTCGCGACGATCGACGAGCGGATGGGGTCGATCGAGGGCCACGGGGCGGCCGGCGCACCCGCCATCCAGTGGACCGTCGCCGAAGAGCCCGACTACGTGGCCTTTCCGCCCGAGCTCTTCTACCCATACTCCGCCGAGGAGTGGCACCGGCGCCACGAGCACTTCCCCGACGCGTACGCCGTCCATCACTGGGCCTACACCTGGAAGTGGCAGACCCGCGAGGACATCCTGGCCAGCGTGAGCGACCTGACCGCCAAGCTCGAGCGTGCCCGCGAGCAGAGAGAGCGGGAGCGGGAGCGCGCCGAGCGGTCAAGCGTGAAGGCCGCCGCGCTCGAAGAGCGTCTGACGGCCATCGAGAGCAGTAGATGGTGGAGGGCGCGGGAGAGGCTGGCGAAGGCGGCCCGAAGGCGGCGGAACGGTTAGTCGGGGCCACCCGGCGTCGATACCCTCGCCCGGCATGTCTGTCGTCGAAGATCGGCAAGTCGAGGACCGAAGCGCGCCGAGAGTTGCCGCGAGCGGTGCCGGCCGCCCGGTGCTTCTTCTACTGACAGCGTTGTGCGTCGTGGCCTGGGCAGCGACGCTCTACTCGCGCGCCAGGCTAGAGGTGCCCGGCCTACTTTGGGGGCTTACGCTGCTGGGCGCGATCGCCGTGCTCGATCTGGCCGCTCCGGCGTGGCTTCTTCTCGGTTGGAGAGCGCTCAGGAGGCGTAGCGGCCACGGCCACCCAGACGGCCGCGCGAACGTCATCTTTCGCCTCCGCCGTCCACCCGACGGCTGGGTCCGGCTCCTGCTCGTCATGGCGGCTATCGCGGTCGCGGGCTACGCCGGTGTGACGCTGGCGGGGCGCTTCGAAACTTCGCTCGAGCCTCTCACCTTCCCATCCCTCGGGGCGGTGTGGCCGTTCGGGCTGACGCTCGCCTCGGTCACCGTGGCGATCACCGCGACGACTTCGCTCGTCCTCTTGTGGAGTCTCCTACAACGTTCCGTTGCCGGAACGCGAATCGATCACATCCTGCAACGTCTCTGGGCAGCCGCCCGAGCCAACCCGGGCCTGTCAGCCATAGTCGCACTCACGCTGGCCTCCTCGGTGCTGGTACAAGATCCGGGGGCGAACGAGGCCTCTCACTACGCGCTGATCCGCTCGCTGGCGGACGGCACACCGATCATTGATCGGTATCAGCGGGACACGATCGACGTGGCCTACTACGCCGGCCACTTCTACTCGGTCAAGGCACCGGGGTTGGCCTTCCTCAGTCTCCCTCTCTACGAGATCCTGGACGCGACGGGCGTTCGCTCTGCCCTCGAAGCCGCGTCGGAAAGAAACGCGGTGATCAGGATCCTGAGCCTGTGGAGCGTGACCTTGCCCGCCGGTCTCCTGCTGCTGCTGGTTCGCCACCTTGCGAACCGGGTCGCGCCCGGGTTCGGCACCGCCGCGGCCATAACCCTCGGGCTGGGGACCCTGGTGTTGCCCTACTCGATGATGCTCTACTCGCACGTCCTGGCCGCTTCCCTGGCCTTCGGCGCGTTCGCCTTGCTCTGGCACGAGCGGGATCGAGCACCTTCGGCGGCGATGGTGGCCGCAGGCGGGGTGCTCGCGGGCCTCGCGGTCACCACCGAATATGCGCTCGCGCTCGCCGGGGTGGTCCTCGGCGTATACGTGATCTCTCGTAGAACGAGCTGGCTCCAGCGCGGGCTCGCCTACTCGGCCGGCGCGCTCGCCGGGGTGACGCCCCTTCTCCTTTACAACTGGTGGGCGTTCGGGTCCATCACCCACCTTTCCTATGGGGACGTCGTCGCCGTACCGGGAAGGACGGGTCACGACGTCATCGGCCTACACGATGCGGGTTTCTACGGAATCAGTCCTCCTGACCTCGGCGTAACCGTCGAGCTCCTGTTCTCTCCCAGGGGACTCCTGATCTGCGCACCCGTGCTCGTGGCCGCCGCGGTGGGTATCGGGTCCCTATACAAGCGCGGGTGGCGCGCAGAGGCCTTGGTGGTGGCAAGCATCGGAATGCTCTTTCTCGTGTACAACTCCGGCTACCTGAACCCCTTCGGTGGTCACGCGCCGGGGCCCCGCTTCCTGGTGGCGATTCTGCCGTTTGTCGCACTACCCCTCGCCGTTGCCTACGAGAAGTTCACGGCGATCACGTTGGGTCTCGCCGTGGCTTCTGCGACGCTGATGGCAATAGCCACCGTTACGGGTCCCGATGCTACCGGCGATTCGGACCCAGGGGTGTGGCTGGAGCTCTTTACCTCGGGGGCATTCCAAGAGACGGTGGTGAGTCGAGGCGACGTTGGAACAGGCTGGCCGGACCTCATCCCCTTCGCGGTGCTCGTCGCGTCGGCCATCGTCTTCGCCGCCCGTGCGACGGACTGGTCACGTCTGTCAAGCGGACTCAAACCCGGCATAACGGCCCTGGTCGTTTGGGCCGCGATCGCCCTCCTGGCGCAAGCAGGCAATCCCGGAGACCTCCCCCGCGCGTCAGCGCTGGTCGGCGTATGTCTCGCCGCCGCATTGGTCGCTCTATCGACCGCCGTCTGGGCACAACTCGAAACGCGCGGCCACCTGGCCGCGAAAAGCGGAGCGACATAGCCTTCGCCGCGCACCGGCTTGCGGCCGGTCGACGGCTCGACATGGCGCCCATGGACCATCAAGGTGCCTCGTGATCCGCCGATAGGGGAACGATGCACCGTTCGTTCGCCACTCAGGGGGAAGGCCTCCCAGATCGTCGGGGCGCGGCGTGAGAGCGGAGACACACGTCGACGAACACGCGCGCCTCGAGGCGCTGAGGAGCTACGGCGTCCTCGACACCCCGCCCGAGCAGCTCTTCGACGACGTGACCAAGCTTGCGGCGCAGATCTGCGGCGTGCCGATCTCAGCGATAAGCCTGGTCGACGAGGAGCGCCAGTGGTTCAAGTCGATCGTCGGGTTGGATGCCCGAGAGACCCCTCGCGACGCCGCCTTCTGCGCGCACACCATCCTCGAGCCCGGGGTGTTGGTGGTCGAGGATGCCGCCACCGACCGGCGGTTCGCCGACAACCCGCTCGTGCTCGGGGACCCCGGCATTCGCTTCTACGCGGGAGCCCCGCTCGTGACTTCGGAGGGACATTCGCTCGGATCCCTCTGCGTGATCGATTCGGAGCCCCGCGAACTGAGCGACGACCAGATCGAGGCGCTGAGGGTGCTCGGGCGCCTGGTCATGACCGAGCTGGAGCTACGCATCAAGCTGCGGGAGAACGCGGAGCTCGTGCACTCGCGTGGTGAGGCCGTCGAAGCCTCCCGGCTGAAGTCAGCCTTTCTGGCCAACATGAGCCACGAGATCCGGACCCCGCTGAACGGCGTGATCGGCATGACCGAGCTGCTGCTCGAGACGGGGCTCGACGAAGAGCAGCGAGGCTACGCGGAGGTCGCTCAATCCTCCGCCGACGCCCTGCTGGCGGTCGTCGACGACGTCCTCGACTTCTCGAAGATCGAGGCTGGGAAGCTCGTGCTCCACGCCGTCGACTTCTCCCCTCGAGACACGGTCCGGGACGTGGCCAGGATGCTGGCTGTCACTGCCCACGGCAAGGGCATCGAGCTGTATTGCCTGATCGGAGAGCAGGTTCCGGCCACGCTTCATGGGGACGAGACCCGCTTCCGTCAGGTTCTCATCAACCTGGTGTCGAATGCGGTCAAGTTCACACCCGCCGGAAAGGTAACGGTGGAGGTCTCGGCCACCGGGCCAGCTCATCGGGACGCCCAACTGCGCGTCGAGGTCATGGACACGGGCATCGGCATCGAGGCTTTCCAGGTCGACGAGCTGTTCGGCGCCTTCCACCAGGCCGACGTCTCGACCACGCGCAGGTTCGGGGGCACGGGCCTCGGGCTCGCGATCTCGAAGGAGCTGATCGCGCTCATGGGCGGCGAGATCGGGGTGACCAGCGAGCCGGGGCAGGGGAGCACCTTCTGGTTCACGGCACCGCTGAAGGCCGCGGGATATCCGGAGGAGACCGGGGCTGGCGCCATCGGCCGCGATGCCGTTCGATGCGACTCGAACGGTCTTCGACCTGAGGTGCCCGTAGATGGGAGCTCGGTCAATCCAGGGGTCTTGATCGTGGAGGGCAACGTCACCAGCTAGCTTGCGGGCGCCGATGCGGTTCCTCTTCGTCACCCTCCAGTTTGCGGAGAGCGACTTCTACGGGCGGGTCTCGGAGCTGCTCGCCGAGCGGGGCCACGAGTCGGCTCACGTGACGGTGTCGCGGCGCGCGGCCGAGGGTCTGCGGCGCTCAGCGCCTCGGCCACACCGTCACGCTGCAGGAGGCAGCCGCGTAGGGCTCAGGCGTGTTTTCCCTTAGCGGCGCTGGCGGCCGAGCAGCGAAGCGACCAAGAAAACTGCCGCCCCGGCGAGCGTCACGAGCAGCCCCGGCCCTCCGACGAAGATGTTGAGAACGATCCCCACGATCAGGATCGCCGCCGCGATGCCGAAGAGGACCCGAACGTAGAGGGGCTTCACCGGGTTGGGCACGCACCGCTTTATACAGCGTGGGAGCCGATCGGCGCAGCCCTGATGGCGGATTCCACACAGCTTTCTTGCGGTTTACTTGCGCTACCTTGACCACGCATGGCTCCAGCTGTCTCTCCCGCCAAAGCGTTCGCCGTCGCCCTCCGGGCTCACGCCGTCGACGAGGCCGTCGCCGGCGTGAGGGCCCTCGAGGCGAGCACGGAGCTACGCACGCTCCGCGCAACGATGGAGCGAGCTCTGCACGGCAGCCGCCCCGCCGTACGGGTCTACGTCGAGACCTATCGACGCCTGGCCCGACGGGTGCTGGAGGCGGCGCGCGATTCCTATCCCGAGCACGTGGTTGGAGGGGCCGATGATCCAGCGCTGGTCGACCGACTCGGACGGCCGTCGGCCATTGCCCTGCTCGAAGAGGGGGCCGTGGCCGCTCCGTTCTCAGCCTGGGTCAACGCGTTCGGCGCGCCGGACGGCCTCGTGCTCGAGCTGGTGTCCCGGGTGCGCGAGGCGCTGCCCGACGTCGACCCGATCGCACTGCCGGCCGGCACGACTCTCCCTCACTGGAAGGTCGATGACTCCGCCGTGCTCGCGTTTATCGCAGCGGTCCGGCGGGAGCTCGCGGTGCCGCCCACGCCGCTGGACGCCGTTGCCGAAGGCTTCGGGCTGAACGACACCGAGCTCGGCGGGCTGTTCGGCGTGCGCCGTCAGGCCGTCAGTCAGTGGCGTGTCCAAGGCATCCCCGCCGCACGCGCGGAGAAGGTCGCCACGGTCGCGTCCCTGGCCGACCTGCTGACGCGCAGGCTCAAGGTGGAGCGCCTCCCCGGTATCGCGCGCCGGCCGGCCGAGGCGTACGACGGGCTGGCGATGCTGGAGATGATTGCCGCAGACCGCCATGATGAGCTGCTCGACCTCGTCCACGGAGCCTTCGACTTCTCGCGCACCGGGTGAGCCTTCGGCGTATCGGGCGCGGGGGCCGAGTGCTGCGCGTCGCTGACCCGGGCTGGACCGACCCCCTCGACGCAGGGTATGCCAAGGCAACGGGCGGACGCTGGAATCCGCCGGGCAGCTTTGGGGTCGTCTACCTCAACGCCGACACCCACACCGCTCGGCTCAACGTCGAGCGACTCTTCTCCGGACAGCCCTTCGGCCCCGAAGACCTCGACCCCTATGAGGCGCCCATCCTCGTGGCCGCCGACCTGGCCGACGGCGAGTACGCAGACATCGTTACCGATGAGGGCTGCATTGCCACCAGCCTGCCCGTCAGCTACCCCGATGACACGACCGGGCAACGCATCGGCCACGCCGTCTGCCAGCCCATCGGCCGGCAGGCATACGACGAAGGCCTGCCGGGAGTGGCGCACCGCAGCGCCGCGCCGGGAGCCACCCTCGCCGACGAAGAGCTCGCGTGGTTTGACCGCGGCGCCACGCTCACCGAGTCCGAGCGCTGGACGTTCGAGGACTGGTTCTGGGGCCTTGCGAGCGAGCTCGACTTCTGATCTGAGCGTATGATTCTTCGCATGAGGACCGTGACTCTGCGCGAGCCTGACCTCGAGGGCACCTACACCGTGGAGCGCCGACGGGACGGCCGGCTTCTGCTGGAGCCGGTTGTCGGGCCATCCGCGGATGAGCTCATCGCTCGAAGCGGCGGGCGGCGGCTCACCTCCGAGGAGTTTGAGCGCGAGTTCGGCGACCTCCCCTCTGACACAGAGGGTTAGCGGTGTCGACATTCGGTCGGCCCGCCGTCCTGGCGGCCGACTTCGACGACGAGGCCTTCGCGCTCGACGTCGATCGCTACCCGGACAGGAGCGGCGCTCGCCGTGTGGCGGAAGCGGCGAGAGCCGAGTTCGAACGCCATGGCGTCCCGCGAGAGAGCCTGCGGGCCTGTGCCGCCGAGGGACGTGACCGAACTCAGCTAGCTGGAGCTCTAAAGGTGTACGTTCGCCAAGACGAGCGCTTTGGGATGGTGTTTGAGCCGGAGCTCCGCGGTCGCGAGCTCAAGCTCGTGTTCCTCGCCTTCGGCGTCCGTCACCAGCCACCGGGCTCGCACGCCCCGACGGTGTACGAGCTCGCACACCGGCGCCGCCATGGTCGCTTCCCGTGACCCTCGCTGGCGCCTTCGGCTAGCGCTAGCCGGACGCGGGGCCTGACCCGGGTCGACGGCTCGAGGCCCCTTGCTAGCTTGCGGGCGCCGATGCGGTTCCTCTTCGTCACCCTCCAGTTTGCGGAGAGCGACTTCTACGGGCGGGTCTCGGAGCTGCTCGCCGAGCGGGGCCACGAGTCGGCTCACGTGGCGGTGTCG
>JBPCRE010000139.1:0-7465 GCA_050997195.1 Thermoleophilaceae bacterium | reverse complement strand
CGCCGCCGAGGTCGTTCCTGGCGGTGAGGAGCGACAGCGCGGTGTTCCCCCCGCGCTCGTAGGCGGTCACGATCTCCGCGAGGCTCGCGCCCTCGCGGATCACCCCCGCCGACGGCGAGCGGCGCTTGTGCTCGGCGATCAGCGAGGTGCCGGGGCGAGACAGCGCCTCGGCGAAGGGGCGGCCGTCGGTGCGCTCGGCCGCCGCGCGCTCCACGTCGGCCTGTGGGCGCTCGCGGCGGCGCGCTTCGACGCCCTCCCGCGTGGCCGCGATCAGCTCCTCGAGGCGGAGGGCCATCAGCGGTCCGAGATCCTCACGCGGCGGCCAGCGCGCGGGTGCGTTCGAGGTAGCCCTCCATGGCCGCGCTCGCCGCACCGGAGTCGATGGCCTCCTCCGCCCGGCGCACGCCCTCGGCGAGGGACGCCGCCCGGCCGGCCACGTACACGGCCGCGCCCGCGTTGGCCACCGCGAGGGAGCGCTCGGGGCCGGCCTCGCCGGCCAGGACCTCGCGCAGCACGGCGGCGTTCCGCTCCGGGCTCCCGTAGCGCACCCGGTCGGGGTCCACCGGCTCGAGCCCGAGCTCCGAGGGGCCGATCGAGAAGGCCTTGAGGCCCGCGGGTGAGACCTCGACCATGCGGGTCCGGCCGCACACGCTGACCTCGTCGAGGCCGTCCTCGCTCGACACCACGAGGCCGAGGCGCCCGCCGAGCCGGCCGAGCGCGCCCGCCAGGCGCTCGAGGTAGTCGGGATCGGACACGCCGATGAGCTGGCGCTCGGCTCCGGCCGGGTTGGTCAGAGGGCCGAGGAAGTTGAACACCGTGCGCACCGCCAGCTCGCGCCGCACCGGCACGACGTGGCGCATGGCGCGGTGGTGGGCGGGCGCGAACATGAAGCCGAACCCGGTCTGCTCGATGCAGTCGGCGATCGCGTGGGGGTCGAGGTCGATGCGCGCACCGAGGGCCTCGAGCACGTCGGCCGAGCCGGACCTGCTGGTGGCCGAGCGGTTGCCGTGCTTGGCCACGCGGCATCCCGCGCCGGCGGCCACGAACGCCGCGGTGGTGGAGACGTTGAAGGTGGGCCGCCCGCCGCCCGTGCCGGCGGTGTCGAGCAGGTCCCCGCCCGCCACCTCCACGGGCTCGGCCAGACGGCGCATGGTCCGGGCGAGCCCCACGATCTCCTCCACCGTCTCCCCCTTGGCCCGGAGGGCCACGAGAAAGGCGCTCGTCTGCACCTCGGAGGCCTCGCCGGCCATGATCTCCTCGAGCACGGCGGCGGATTCCTCGGCGCTGAGATCCACGTGGAGGACGAGCTTCTCGACGGCCTCGGTGAGCAGGGGATTCGGCATCGGATCCTGTCTACGCCCCCGCGCGCAGGAAGTTCCGCAGGAGCGCTCGCCCCTCGACGGTGAGGATCGACTCGGGGTGGAACTGCACGCCCTCGGCCGGAAGCTCGCGGTGGCGAAGGGCCATGATGGTCTCACCGGCGTGAGCGGAGCGCTCGAGGCAGTCGGGCAGGTCGGGGTCCACGACCAGGGAGTGATAGCGCCCGGCGGTGAGCGGGGTCTCGAGCCCTTCGAAGATGGTGCGCCCGTCGTGCTCCACCTCGGCGGTCTTGCCGTGCACGGGCTCGCCTCGCACCACGCGTCCCCCGAAGGCCTCGGCCAGCGCCTGGTGTCCGAGGCAGACCCCGAGCACAGGCGTGCCGTCCTCGGCCAGGCGCCGGATGGCCCGCACCGACTCTCCGGCCTCGGCCGGGGTGCCCGGCCCCGGGGAGACCACCGCGCGGCCCCCGCGGGCGCGCTCGACGAGCTCGTCGGCGGACACCGCGTCGCTTCGCACCACATCGGGCTCGGCACCCAGCTCCCCCAGGTACTGGACGAGGTTGAAGGTGAAGGAGTCGTAGTTGTCGAGGACGAGGATTCGCACGGAGTTGTCTTCAAGCCCAGTCGCGCTGGCGGCACGCCAGGGCGATTGCGCCGAACACCGCCCCCGCCTTGTGCTCGGTCTCCCGGGCCTCGACCTTGGGATCCGAGTCGGCCACGATGCCCCCGCCGGCCTGCACGTGCACGCGCCCGCGCGCCACCACCGCCGAGCGGATGTAGATGCAGGTGTCGAGGTCCCCGGCGTAGGAGAGGTACCCGATGGCGCCGCCGTAGGGCCCCCGCTTCACGGGCTCGAGCTGGTCGATGATCTGCATGGCCCGGATCTTCGGTGCGCCGCTCAGCGTGCCGGCAGGCAGCGAGGCCCGCAGCGCGTCCATGGCCGTGACCCCCTCGCGCAGCGTCCCCGACACCGAGGAGACGATGTGCATCACGTGGGAGTAGGTCTCGACCACCATCAGCTCGTCCACCTCCACCGTGCCGTACGCGCACACGCGTCCGAGGTCGTTGCGACCGAGGTCGACGAGCATCACGTGCTCGGCGCGCTCCTTGGGGTCGGCCAGCAGCTCGCGTCCGCGCTCGATGTCCTCCTCGGCGGTGGCGCCGCGGGGGCGCGTGCCGGCCAGGGGGCGCTGGGTGGCTCGCCGGCCGTCGACCTTCACAAGCGACTCCGGAGAGGCACCGGCGATCTCGAAGTCCTCGAAGTCGAGGAAGTACATGTAGGGGCTGGGGTTCACGGCGCGCAGGCCGCGGTAGATGGAGAAGGCCTCGACCGGCGCCTCCGCGCTCCAGCGCTGGCTCGGCACCACCTGGTAGACGTCCCCGGCGCGGATGTGCTCCTTGGCCTCCTCGACGGCGCGGGCGTAGCCGCCCGGCCCGAGGTTCGAGACGAACGCGGGCGCCTCCCGCGCCTCGGTGACGGCTCGCGGCAGAGGAGCGGCCAGGCGCTCGCGCACCTCGGCGATGGCCCTGGCGGCCTCCGCGTAGGCCACTTCGACGTCCCCGCCGACCCGGACGTGGGCCAGCACCGAGACCTCGTGGGTGAGGTGGTCGAAGGCCAAGAGGAGGTCGGAGACCATGAGCGCGAGGTCGGGCACCCCGAGCTCGTCCGGGTTCGCCGCGCCCACCGTGGGCTCGGCGTGGCGCACGAGGTCGTAGCCGAACAGCCCGACCGCTCCGCCGGCGAAGGGCGGCAGGCCCTCCATGGGTGCCACCCGGTGGCGATCGATCTCGGAGGCCACCGCCGCGTAGGGATCCTCGTAGGCGCGCGGCCGGCCGTCCACGGTGAGCTCTCCTTTCTCGAGACGGATCACGGCGTGAGGGCGCACGCCGAGGAAGGACCAGCGACCGAAGCGCCGGCCCTGCTCGGCCGACTCGAGCAGAAAGGACGGGCCGGCACCTCGGAGCTTGAGGTAGGCCGAGACCGGCGTCTCGATGTCGTCGATGAAGGTGTGGCGCAGGGGAACGAGCGTGTGGCCCGCGGCGAGGGCGCGCACCTCCTCGAGGCTCGGCTCCACCTCCAGTGGAGCCGCTCGCTCAGCGGCGACGGCCACCCAGCTCCTCGAAGGCGTCGGTGACCGACATCCCGCGGGAGGCCAGCAGCACGTCGAGGTGGTAGAGCACGTCGGCGGCCTCCTCGCGCACGCGCTCGTCGGACTCCCCGGCGGCGGCGCGCACAACCTCCTCGGCCTCCTCCTCGACCTTTGCTGCGATGCGCGGTGGGTCGGCGAGCAGGGCGGCGGTGTAGGACTCGCCGGAGGAGGCGGTGCGGCGCTCGGCGATCGTGCGCTCCAGCGCGGGGAGCGCCTCGTGCGGAGCGGTGCGCGGCGTGGCCGCGCCCCCGGCGGCGGTGGAGTCCGCGTCCGCGCCCCGGAAGAAGCACGTGCGCTCCCCGGTGTGGCACGCGGGGCCGGCGGGCTCGACCAGGGCGAGCAGCGTGTCGCCGTCGCAGTCGACGCGCAGGTCGCGCACCCGCTGGACGTTGCCCGAGGTCTCGCCCTTGTGCCACAGCTCTCCGCGTGAGCGCGAGTAGAAGTGGGCCTGCCCGCTCGCGCGCGTGCGCTCGAGCGCCTCGGCGTTCATGTAGGCCACCGTGAGGACCTCACCGGTGCGCCAGTCCTGAACCACGCAGGGCACGAGACCACGGTCGTCGAAGGCGATCTCGAGCACGGACCGACGGATTCTAGGAGCGAGCGGTGCCGGCACCGGGCGAGACCACGGGCAGGCCCGCCTTCGCGGCGGCCTCGAGCTGGCGGGTGTCGTAGGAGACGAACGCGTCGAGGTCACCCGCGATCGAGAGCGCGCTGGCGATGTGGACGGCGTCGAGAGAGCGGAGCCCGGGATCATCGAAGCCGCCCGCCACCCTCAAAGCCTCACGGTCCACCGAGAGGAGCGTGAGCCGGTCGAGCGTTGCGTCCACCCGGGCGAGCAGGCGTTGGCGCTCGGCCTCCGCGCGACCCGCCGCCACTCGTCGCACCGCACGTGGGGCCTCGGCGACAGCAAGCTCACACGATCCGCGCGGACCGTCGGTTAGAAGCGCCCGAAGCGCGGCGCTCTCGGGCTCCTCGACCACCAGCTTCACAACGGCGGAGGCGTCGAGGTAGAAGATCTCCCTACCGATCCCCGCGCACGAAGTCGAGCGCCTTGCTCATCGCGTACGGGTCTCCGTCGAGCCTGATGGGCGGTCCGAGCTCGTCCAGGGTGCCGACCCCCCGAGTGGCCCTTCCTTCGGCGATCAGCCGCTCGACCGCACTCTCGTCGCGGGGGACCGGGCCGAGGACGGCGACGGGCCGATTGCGCTCGGTCACCACGATTCGCTCGCCGCGCTTCACGCGCTGGAGGTGGCGACTGAGGTTCTGCCGCAGCTCGCCGATTCCGACCTCCTCGTTCATGTACATGAACTTAGCATCTCGCCACCGGCCTCGCGTTACCCTCGCCCGCCGTGGACGACATCGAGCTCGCCTTCGCCGCTCGTGGGCCGATCGGCGCCCTCCGCTCGGCTGAGCGCCGAGCGACCGAGCAGGGGCTCGCGACGGTTGCGATGCTCGCGGGCGATCCGGTCGAGGAAGGCCTCGGCGCGCGAGACGAAGCTGGCGAAGCCCTCGGGCAGCTCGTCGCTCTCCTCCGCGACCTCGACCCCGGCGCGGCCCACCGCCGCGCGCAGGACCTCGAGGCGTCCGGCCAGGTCGTCGGCCTCGAGGAGGGGATGTTCGTGGCGCCGGCGCCGGGAGCGCCCACCGAAGAAGCTTGCCTCGTAGTCGTCCATGAGCCGCCGGAGGGTGGTCTCCAGCACCGGTACGTAGAAGCGGGCGTGAGGAACGCCGGTGTGGCTCACGCCCCAGCGCAGGACTATGCACATCATCACGCCCGAGCGCAGGAGGGTGGTGTTCGACTCGGTCGGATCGCCCGACTCGAAGTAGTAGAGGATGGGGAACCGCTTGGTGTTCTCGTCGTTCTCGATCAGGCTCGTGTGGAGTGCGGCCATCTCCGTCGGCCCGCCCTCGACGGCCACGCGGGCGGCCGCGCCCGGCTCGAGCACGCCGAGGTCGGCGAGGCGCACGGCGGCGCTGCGTATGCCCGTGACCAGCGGATAGACCGAGAGCGCGTACGTGACCGCGGCGGTGAAAGCGCCGAAGCCGCTCGCGCTCTCGAGGATGATCGCCAACCGAAGGCCGTCAGAGGACGGTACGACGTCGCCAAAGCCCACCGTGCTGATGGCGGTGCCGCTCACGTAGAGGGCCTCGAGCAGCCCGGTCGTGCCGAACGGGGTGGCTGGGTCGTAGGAGAACTCGTCGATGAAGGGCAGGTAGACGAGAGCGAAGGCCACCCACAGGCCGAGCACCCAGAACAGGAAGTTCATCCCGAAGGCGGAGGGGCCCGCGTACGTGAGAAGCCACCGACTGCGGAGGAGGATCGAGACACGCCGTACGCCGAGCCACGTCAGGCGGTTCACGCGGTGGGAGAGCGGACCCCACGCCGAGGGGTGGAGCAGCGGTGACCAGGATGTCGGACACGATGGCGAGGAACATCACCGCGCCGATGCCCACCGGCAGGACCGCTCACCGGGCGGGCTCCGAACCGTGATGGCTCGACGGCGCGCGCACGTCGGGGATGCTACGTCGCGACGTCACGCGATCTCACATAGTCGCCTGCGAGCCGTCTCACAGAGGTGAGCACGCTCAATCGCGTTCAATCGCCGGCAGCGCGCGAACGACGTTCGCCAGGTCACCGCGGCGGCGCTTCAGGGCCACCCCCGTTCGAGCGCGTGATCGAGGTGCATGGCCCGGCGCTGCTGCGCTTCTGCGCGGCTCAGGCCGGCCCTGGCCGGGCGGAGGACGTCCTTCAGGAGACGATGCTGTCGGCGTTGCGCGCCTATGACCAGGTGCGCGATTCGGCGTCGATCCGCTCGTGGCTCTTCTCGATCGCGACGCGCAAGGCCATCGACTCATACCGCGCTCAGGCGCGGGCGCCGCAGCCGGTCGCCGACCCCGAATCGTCATCTCCGGTCGCCGACGACGTCACGTTCGTCGACGACGCGATCTGGGCGCCCGTCCGCGGCCTTCCCGACAAGCAGCGCCAAGCCGTAACGCTGCGCTTCCTTGGCGACCTCACGCATTCCGAGATCGCCGACGTGATGCAGACCACCGAGGCCGCCGCCCGGCGCAACGTCTTCGAGGCGCTCAAGCGCCTCAGAGCCGACCTCGAACCACCACCTGCACCGGAGGGAAGCCAGTGACCACCTCCGCCGCCGCATCTCACGGTCCCTGCACGTCAGCCGTCTAACGGGTCATGAGCGACATCGAACACAAGATCAGCGGCTCGGGGCCGGTGGAGATCGCCCTGGACGACATGCAGGGACCTGCTCCGGCGACCTGGCAGCGCATTCGCGGCGACCTGTCTCGCCGCGCCGAGGCCGAGGGCCTGATCGACGTGGCCTTCGAGCGCCACGATTCGCCGCTCGGATCGATCCTCGTCGGCGCCACCGACGCGGGTCTGGTCCGGATCGGCTTGCCGGAAGAGGACGAGGACGCGGTGCTCGACGAGCTCGCGCGCCGCGTCTCGCCCCGGGTGCTCAACGCTCCGCGTGACACCGTCAGGTGGGCCCGTCACCAGCTCGACGAGTACTTCGGCGGCGCCCGGCGTGCCTTCGACGTCCGGCTGGACTGGCGCCTGACGCGCGGGTTCCGGCGCGAGGTGCTGCGCGCCACCGCCCGGATCCCCTACGGGCAGACCTCGTCCTATCGACAGGTCGCCACGCAGGCCGGCAGCCCCGCTGCCGCCCGCGCCGCCGGCACCGCCCTGGCCACCAACCCCCTGCCGATCGTCGTGCCCTGCCACCGCGTGCTGCGCACCGACGGCGTCCTCGGTTCCTACCGCGGCGGCTCGGAGGCCAAGGCCCGGCTGCTCGAGCTGGAGCGAGGCGAGTGAGGAACGCAGAGCTGAACAACGTGGTCGGGTCTTACAGCTGATATGGACCTCACTTTGTCAAGTGCCCAGCACGAAAGGCCCGCGCGAGCGGGCCTTTCTGTTGCCCGAGGAGGCGGCGGTCCGGCCCGAGTGCGCGACGCGCGGTCAGGCTGATATGCGCG
>JBPCRE010000137.1:0-3463 GCA_050997195.1 Thermoleophilaceae bacterium | reverse complement strand
CCCCGAGACCGGCCCGTCGCGCGGCCGTCCGCCCGCGGCGCCGCCGCCCGAGCCGCCGCGGTCTCCGACCGAGCGCTGAGAGGGCACGGTGGCCCGCATCCTCATCGTCGGCTGCGGATGTCGCGGGCGCGAGCTGGCCGCGGCGCTCGTCGCCGAAGGGCACGCCGTGCGCGGCACGACTCGCGCGGCCGCGAACCTGCCCGCCATCGAGGCGGCCGGAGCCGAGGCCGTGCTCGCCGACCCGGACCGCCTGGCCACCGTGAGCGTCCACCTCCAGGGCATCGGCGTGCTCTGCTGGCTCATGGGTACGGCCGAGGGCGCTCCCGAGGCGGTGGCGGCCCTCCACGGCCCCCGGCTCGAGTCCATGCTCGAGACCATGGTGGACACCCACGTTCGGGGCATGGTCTACGAGGCAGCGGGCAGCGCCCCGTCCTCGCACCTCTCCGGGGGCGCGGAGGCGGTGCGCCGCGCCGGGAGCACCTTCCGCATGCCTACCGAGGTCGTCGGCCGCGACCCCGCCGAGCACGACTCCTGGCTGGCCGCCATGACCGCCGCCGTGGGGCGGGTCCTCGCAGCCTGAGAGGCCCCGACGGCCACCGAAGCGGTGCTAGCCTCGGCCCACCCGTGGCAGGTCGGGGGAGGGCCGCGTCGAAGCGGCTCTCTGCGTTTCGGGGTCGACGGGCCGGCGCCGGTTGCTCCGGTCGGAAGGAGGGCTAGAGGCATCGTGTGCGGCATCGTCGGCTACGTGGGGTCCCGCCCGGGGCAGGAGCTCCTGCTCCGCGGGCTCGAGAAGCTCGAGTACCGCGGCTACGACTCGGCCGGGGTGTCCCTCATCGCGGGCGGGAGCATCGAGTCCGTGCGGGCGGTGGGCAACCTGTCCTTTCTCCGTGAGGCCGTGAGCGCCCGCGCCACGGACCGCGGAAGGGTGGCCACCGCCGAGGCAGTGCCCACCACCGGCATCGGCCACACCCGTTGGGCCACCCACGGGGCGGTCACCGAGGAGAACGCCCACCCCCACACCGACACCGCCGATCGCGTGCACATCGCGCTGAACGGCATCGTCGAGAACCACCTCGAGCTGCGTCGCCGGCTCGTCGACGAGGGTGCGGTCTTCACCTCGCAGACCGACGCCGAGGTGGTGGCCCACCTGATCGCCGCGCACTACGACGGCGACCTACTCGAGGCCGTTCGCCTCGCCTACAACGAGCTGCGCGGCCACTACTCCTTCGTGGCCGTGAGCGCCGAGGAGCCCGATCTCATCGTGGCTGCGCGCAAGGAGGTGCCGCTGGTCATCGGGGTCGGCGAGGGCGAGCACTTCGTGGCCTCCGCGATTCCCGCCTTCCTGGCCGAGACCCGCTCGGTGCAGTTCATGCACGACGACGAGATCGTGGCCGTGCGCCCTTCGGGCACGCGCTGGATCGACGCCTCGGGAGAGCCCCTCGAGCGCGAGAGCACCCGCGTCGACTGGAACGAGGACACGGCCGAGAAGGAGGGCTACGAGACCTTCATGCTGAAGGAGATCCACGAGCAGCCCGAGGCCGTGGCGGAGACCATCGGCGACCGTCTCCCCGAGACGGGCGGCATCGAGCTCGGGGACATCGGGGTGTCCGACGACGAGCTGGCCGCGCTGCGTCGGGTGATCGTGGTGGCCTGCGGCACCTCCTACCACGCCGGCCTCGTGGGCCGCTACGCGATCGAGCAGTGGGCCCGTGTTCCGGTGGAGATGGACATCGCCTCGGAGTACCGCTACCGCGACCCCGTGGTGGGGCCCGGAGACCTGGTGGTCGGGCTCTCCCAGTCCGGGGAGACGGCCGACACCCTGGCCGCGATGCGCCTCGCCAGGGCCAAGGGCGCCAAGGTGCTCGCCATCGCCAACGTGATGGGCAGCCAGGCCACCCGCGACGCTCACGGGACGCTCTACACCCGGGCGGGACTCGAGATCGGCGTAGCCGCCACCAAGACATTCGTCTCTCAGGTGGCCGCGATGTACCTGCTGTCGATGAAGCTCGCCGCCGTGCGCGGATCGCTCGCGCCGGGGCGTCTCGAGGCGCTGATCGCGGAGGTGCGGGCGCTGCCCGAATGCCTCACCGCGCTGCTCGAGTCGGTCGACGGCCCGGTGGCCGAGGTGGCCGCCGAGTGGTTCGAGGCCGGCTTCTTCCTGTACCTCGGCCGCAACATCGGCCTGCCCATCGCCCTCGAGGGCGCGCTCAAGCTCAAGGAGATCTCCTACATCCCCACCGACGCCTACGCCGCCGGGGAGATGAAGCACGGGCCCATCGCCCTGCTCGACCAGCGCACGCCCGTGGTGTGCGTGGCCACTGACTCGCCGGTGCTCGAGAAGCTCCTCTCCAACGTCTCGGAGGTGCGGGCTCGTGGGGCGCACGCCATCGCCATCGCCACCGAGGGCTCGCTCGAGGTGGGCGAGCACGCGGAGTCGGTGTTCTACGTGCCCCGCACCGACTGGGTGCTCCAGCCCATCCTCGCGATCGTTCCGCTCCAGCTGCTCGCCTACCGCATCGCCCGCGCACGCGGTCTCAACGTGGACCAGCCGCGCAACCTGGCGAAGACCGTCACCGTCGAGTAGCCCGCCGGCCGGAGCTCGCGTGCCGCTTCCGGACTGGCTCGACCCGCTCTACGTGGCCGAGGAGATGCGGGCCACCGACGCCTTCGCCATCGAGCGGGCGGGTGTGCAGTCGCTGGACCTGATGGAGCGCGCCGCCGAGGGGCTCGCGCGAGTCGTGGCCGAGGCCTCGGGGCCGGGCCCCGTCCGCGTGGTCGTCGGATCGGGCAACAACGGCGGGGACGGCCTGGCCGCCGCGCGTCTGCTGCGCGAGGAGGGCCGGCAGGTGGAGGTGATCGCCGTGGCGCCCCTGGAGAAGCTCGAAGGCGACGCTTCAATCAACCTCGAGCGCCTGCCGGGCGAGCCGCCCCGCGAGGTCACGGAGGGCTTCGACGCTGAGCTCCTTGCCCGCTCGGGGGCCGTTCTCGACGCCATGCTCGGAACCGGGTTCTCGGGCGCCCCCCGCGAGCCCGTGGCCGCGGCCATCGCCGCCGTGAACGCCTGCGGCGCGCCCGTGGTGGCCTGCGACGTGCCCTCGGGAGTCGACGCCTCGACCGGGGAGATCGCCACCGAGGCGGCGCGTGCCACGGTCACGGCCACCTTCCACGGGCCGAAGGTGGGCCTCCACGTGGCGCCGGGCTCCTTCCACGCCGGCGAGGTGCGCGTCGTGGACATCGGCATCCCGCGCGGCGCGCCCACGCCGGCCGCGGCGGGCCTCATCTCGTCTCGGGTGCTCGAGCTCGTGCCCCGCCGCTCGCGCGAGGGCTCGAAGTTCACCTCCGGCGTCGTGGTGGTCGCCGGGGGGGCGCGGGGCATGACCGGAGCCCCGTGCATGGTCGCGGAGGCCGCGCAGCGCACCGGCGCCGGCTACGTGCAGCTCGGGGTCCCGGCCTCGACGGAGTC
>JBPCRE010000109.1:0-3636 GCA_050997195.1 Thermoleophilaceae bacterium | reverse complement strand
GCGCGCAGCCTCGGGCTCTCCGGCTCGGATCGTACGAGCTTGATGAAGGCCGAGGTGTCGAGATAGTCGGGAACTGCGGCTACACCCGGTCCGCACGGAGCTCGTCGAGCACTTCGGTGGTGGGAGGACCCAGGATGGGCTCAGGTAGCTCGTCGAACACGGCGAGGAGATCGCCATGTCCACGACGGGCTCCACGCTCAGCCACCAGGCGATCGACGACCGATGCGCGTGCAGGCGCGGGACTGAGCTGCGCGACCTCGACCCCGCGGTCCGTGATCAGGAACGACTCTCCGTTCTTGGCTCTCTGCGCGAAGCGACTCAGGTTCTGCCGCATGTCCCGAATGCCGACCCGCTTCATGTGCGCCAATGTAGCGCGGTCACGCAGCGCGTTCGCCCGAAGCTGCCGTCGCCCCGCTACAGCTGGACGAGGCGGAGCGTCGGGTCCAGCGCGGCCAGGTCGTCGGGATCCCCGGTTACCACCGCGTGACCGCGAGCGCGGGCGCAGATCACGATGGATGCATCGACCACATCGGACGTGCCGGCTTGCCCGCAGAGGGCACCGGTCGCCCTCGCCTCGGGTTCGTCCAGCGGCACTGTCGCGACGGTGCTCAGCGCGAGGAATCGAGCGACGCGCGCCTGACGCCGCGAGCCGCGCCATGCCTGGGCGACCACGCCCGCCGGGACGGCAATTTCAGCACCGGCAACAGTGGCTTCATCAAGCAGGGCCTGCAGGCGCCGGTCGCCCCGCTCGATGGCGATGAGCGCGCCGGTGTCGAGAGTGGCGCCTGGCATCCAGATCAGTCCAGTCCGAGCGCCCGCCGGGCCCAAACGCGGTCACCCTCAGTGGGCGTTCCAGCCTCGGCCGCCATCTCGGCCAGCAGGTCGGCGAGGCGGCCGTAGCGGCCCTGCTCCTCGAGCGCTTGAGCGACAAACGACGAAACCGACGGCACCCTGCCCTCGGCCACGGCCTGCCGGGCTGTTGCGACGAGCTCGTCGGGCAGGCTCACGGCGATCTTGGCGGTCATACCGCAAGAATACCGTCCTTCCTCTTCGACTTCGACGGGGCTGGTGCACGATTAGACTCTCGGGCAGTGCCGAGCAGCGTCGTTCTCTTCTCCACGGACTCCTGCGCCTTCTGCGTTCACGCGAAGTCGCTGCTCACGAAGCGAGGCGTCGCGTTTGAGGAGGTCGACCTTGCAGAGCACCCGGAGCTCCAGACCGAGCTGGCGAAGGTCACGGGACGTGAGGGCTTTCCACAGATCGTCGTCGACGGCGAGCCGATCGGCGGCCTGAACGAGCTCCGGGCCGCCGACAGGCGCGGGACGCTGGCCTCGTGGAGCGCCGGGTAGCCGACGGTCACGGATCGGGCTGCGAGCGGACTCGGCCCTCCTGCGATCCAAACTACGGTTCCACCACGTCGACGACATGCATGACCTGCGCGAAATCGGCGACGTTGTGCGTCAGCAGAACCGCGCGGTGGACCTTCGCGGTTGCCGCGATCAACAGGTCGGCCTGCCGGCGCCGGGGTTGCGCTCCGCGCTCTGCGACCAACGCTGCCAGCGCGCCCCATTCGCGGGCGACACGTGCGTCTACCGATAGCGGCACGAACGCCGCCTCGACGGCGGCGAGCCGACCGGCGCGTCTCGCGCGCTCCTCGCGTGTTCGGGCTAGGAGCAGGCCGAAGTGCAGCTCACCGAGCGAGACGGCACTGATCGCAACGTCGCCTTCGGAGGGCCCGGTCTCCGCTATCAGAACCGACGTATCGAGGAGCGCCCTCAATCAGGGGTCGAACGGGTCGACAAGATCGCCTGCCAACCGCTCCAGGTCTTCCGCCAGCCCGATCGGCGTGTCGCTGTGCCAGACAGCGGCCACACGGGTCGCTGCGACCCAGGGGTTGCGATCCAGCGGTCCGAGGCGCGCGACCGGGCGCCCCGAGACGGTGACCGTGATCTCCTCTCCCGCCTCAGCGCGTCGAAGCACCTCACCGACCTGGTTGCGCAGTTCCTTCTGCGGGATCACCGTCACGCGCTCAGCGTAGCAGGACTGCTACCACGCCCGCCGCAAGCCGGCTCCGGTCGGACCGAAGGCGAGATTCCGGCGATCGGCGGCGCCGGGTCGCGGACGAGGTCTCCCACACTCAGATCGGCGCGTCCTCCCCACGAAGCAGGCGCCGCAGCAGGTGCATCCCCACCGTGGTCGAGCGGTCGCGGATGTCTGCCCGGTCGCCGGGCAGCCGCACCTGGCGCGCGAGCGTGTCGCCTGCTCGCAGCTTCGCCGACCAGCACACGAGGCCGACGGGCTTCTCGTCGGTCCCCCCTCCCGGCCCGGCCACGCCGGTGATGGCGAGGCCCACGTCGGCGCCGAAGCGTTCGAGAGCGCCCTCGGCCATGGCGTCGGCCACCTCGGGGGACACGGCCCCGTGGCGCTCGATCAGCGCCGGGTCGACCCCGCCGAACTCCACCTTCGCCTCGTTGGCGTAGGAGACCACACCCCCGGCCACGTACGCGGAGGAGCCCGGGCGCTCGGTGAGACGGGCCGCCATGAGCCCCCCGGTGCACGACTCGACCACGCCGAGCCGGCGCCCGGCGAGCAGCCCGGCCACCTGCGCGTCCACGGTCGAGCCGTCGCTCGAGAAGAGCGTGTCGGCGTGGCGCTCGGCCACCAACGCCTCGAGCTCCGTCCAGCGCCGCTCGGCCGGTCCGGGCTCGAAGCGCGTGACCATCTCGACCTCCCCGCGGCGCAGGCAGGTGGTGATCTCGAGGCCCTCGAGGGAACCGAGGTCGCGATCGGCCACCCGCAGGGTCTCGGCGATCTCCGACTCGGGAATGCCGAAGAGTCGGAGCATGCGCACCTCGTAGCGCGTCCTCGCCCCCACGGCCTCCTGGAAGGCCGACGAGCTCACGGCCGCGGGCCACATCTCGTGCAGCTCCCGCGGAGGGCCCGGGAGCACCACCACGGTCGGTCCCGAACCGTTCGAGGACGCCACCACGACCCCCGGCGCCGTGCCCGCCGGCTCGAGCACGGTGGCGCCGGCGGGGACCATGGCCTGCTTACACGTGCCCTGCCGGATGGCCTCGGGGTCCACGCCGCGCCACCGGGTCATGAGCGGGCGCACGATCTCAGCGATGCGCGCCTCGAGGCCCTCGTCGAGCTCGAGGGACGCTCCGGCAAAGTCCCCAACCACCTGGGTCGTGAGATCGTCGGCCGTCGGGCCGAGGCCGCCGCTCGTGATCACGAGATCCACGTGCTGCTCGGCCATGAAGCGAAGCTGGGCCAGCATGTCCTCGGGGCGGTCCCCGCAGATCGTGATGTGGGCGAGGTCGATGCCGAGCTCGAGGAGGCGGTCGGCGAGCCAGGGGCCGTTGCGGTCGCGCACCCGTCCGGTGAGCACCTCGGTGCCGGTGACCACTATGCCGGCGCGGGCGCTCACGCGCACGGAGCCTGGGTGAGCGGGAGCCGGCGACGCTTGCCAGGCCGGAAGTCGTAGGCCACGGGGTTGGGGCTGCGGGTATCCACGGGCACGCGGCGGCCGTTCTGGGAGACCCTTGCGGAGGTCTTACCGAGGTTCATCCGCAGGCGCTTTCCGCGGAAGCGACGGGCCTCGGTGAGCGTGCCCTCGTAGCGCACGTTGCCCGA
>JBPCRE010000107.1:0-2579 GCA_050997195.1 Thermoleophilaceae bacterium | reverse complement strand
CGCGCTCGAACGGGCGGAGCTCGTGGTGGTGCAGGACGCCTACCACCCCACCGAGACCTCGGCGCTGGCCCACGCGGTGCTCCCGGCCGCGGCCTGGCTCGAGAAGGAGGGCGTGCTGACCAACTCCGAGCGTCGCGTGGCCCTCTCGCGCCGCGCCCTCGACCCCCCGGGCTCGGCTCTGCCCGACTGGCGGATCTTCGCCCGCCTGGCCGCGGAGCTCGGCTTCGAGAAGAGCTTCGCCTGGCCCGACGCGGCCGCGGTCTACGACGAGCTCGCTTCGGCCACCGCGGGACGCGTGTGCGACCAGAGCGGCCTGAGCCACGCGGTCCTCGACTCCGAGCGCGAGGGAGTCCAATGGCCCCGTCCCGAGGGGGAGGACGGCGCAGAGCGCTCCACCGCGCCGCGTCACCTGTACTCCGACCACCGCTACCCGACCCCCGACGGACGGGCGCGACTGACGCCCACGCCCCACGCCGACCCGGCGGAGGCGCCCGACGAGGAGTACCCGTTCCTTCTGACCACCGGGCGGGTGGCCAATCACTGGCACACCATGACCCGCACCGGGAAGTCAGAGGTACTGCTGCGCAGCGATCCCGAGCCGTTCGTGGAGCTGAACCCCGACGACGCCCGGCGCATCGGCCTCGAGCAGGGTGCCCTTGCGCTCATGAGCTCGCGGCGAGGTGAGGTGGAGCTGCGCGCGCGGCTGGTAGAGGGGGTGCCCGCAGGCGTCTGCTTCGCTCCCATGCACTGGGGCACGCTCCACGCCCCGCCGGGCGCGGGGCAGGCCAACGCCGCCACGCACGGCGCCTACGACCCGGTCTCGCGCCAGCCCGAGCTCAAGGCCGCGGCCGTGCAGGTCTCCGCCCTCGGCACGGGCGCGCCGGCGCGCCCGGCTCGAGCGGCCGAGCGCAACCGCATCGCCGGCGGGGTGGGGGCGAGCCGGGCGGGCGCCCACGCGGCAGCGGCCAACGGCGACTCGGCTCCGGAGGCGGGGGCCTCCGTGCGGCGTCTGGTGGTCGTCGGCACCGGCATGGCCGGGCTGAAGGTGGCCGAGACCGTGGTTGACAGGGCCCCTCTCACGTGGCGGGTCACCATGCTCGGCGAGGAGGACGGCCCCACCTACAACCGCATCCTCCTCTCGAAGCTCCTGGCCGGGACGGCGTCGCTCGCCGACCTCGAGTTGCAGCCCGAGGAGTGGTACGAGGCCAGCGGCGTCGACCTTCGGGCGGGGTCCGCGGCCACCCGCGTCGACCCCGGGCGCCGCTACGTCGTGGACGCGCGCGGCGAGCGCCACCCCTACGACGCGCTCGTGCTGGCCACCGGGTCGCGTCCCTTCGTGCCTCCGGTCGAGGGCTCCGACGAGCCTCACGTACACGTGTTCCGAACCACCGGTGACGCCGAACGGATCGCGAAGGCGGCCAAGGAGGGGAGCCGGGCGGTGGTGGTCGGTGGTGGGCTGCTCGGCCTCGAGGCGGCCGCCGGACTGCTGGCACGGGGGGTCAAGGTCACGGCTGTCGAGCTCGCAGATCGGCTGATGCCACAGCAGCTCGACGGGCCGGCGGGGACGATGCTCGCCGCGCGGCTGGCCGACCTGGGGCTCGAGGCGCACACCGGTCGGGGGGTCGCCTCGATCGCGGAGTCGTGCGTTCGCCTGGACGACGGCGAGGAGCTCGAAGCCGACCTGGTGGTGATCGCGGCCGGCATCAGGCCGGAGACCTCGCTCGCCACCGACGCCGGCATCGAGACCGGACGCGGCGTCCTGGTCGACGACGAGCTGCGGACGAGCGAGCCCCGGGTGTTCGCCGTCGGGGAGTGTGCCGAGCACCGCGAGAGGGTCTACGGCCTCTGGGCTCCCCTGGCCGACCAGGCTCGGGCGGCGGCCGCCGCCGTGGTGGGCGATCCGGGCGGCTTCACGGGCGCGACGCTCGCGACCACGCTGAAGGTGGTCGGCGTCGACCTGTTCGCGGGCGGAGCGCAGGAGGCCGGAGAGGGCCAGGACGAGCTCGTGTGGTCCGACGGTCGCCGCCGCGTGTACCGCAAGCTGGTGCTCGACGGACAGAGGCTCGTCGGTGCCATCTCCGTGGGCGACCCGAAGACGGGCCGCACCCTGACCGAGCTGATCCGCACCGGGGCGGACGTGCCGGAGTCCCTGCTCGACCCCATGAGCGGGTCGAACGGCTCGTCGGAGCCGAGCGAGGAGGACATCGTGTGCTCCTGCAATCGAAAGACGCGGGGCGACATCCTCGAGGCCATCCGGGGCGCTGGCCTCGAGACCGTGCCCCAGGTGGCCATGGCCACCACCGCCACCACCGGTTGCGGGTCGTGCACCGCGGAGGTGCAGGACCTGATCGAGGTCGCCGCCACGCCGGCCTGAGCCTGGATCCACCGGTCCCGGCGGCGCGTCGCCGCCGGAATGCCGTCGCCATGCGGCGCCGGCCTCGATCCAGGTGGCTCACCACCTGGATGCTCGCCCGTCACCGCCTGGCTCGGCCTCCGACGCCGACGCATCCACCGGTCCCGGTGGATCCAGGCTCATATGGATGAGCCTCTGTCAAGGGCAGGGTGAGTTCTCCGGGGTG
>JBPCRE010000016.1:0-12647 GCA_050997195.1 Thermoleophilaceae bacterium | reverse complement strand
CGCAGGCGCTTGGCTTCGAGGGCTTCCCGGAGCTCCAGCAGGCCGCGCGCGACGAGTACCGCCGCCGCCCGCCCGAGGGTGGGGTGGCGGCCTCGCCGGCGCCGCTGCTCTCCCTCAACCACACGGAGTTCAAGGCCGCCTTCGCCGCCGATTACGTCACCGTCGAGGACGCCGCCCACAACCTCTCGCGCCCGCAGGTCGAGGCGGCGCTCGACGCGATCGCCTCCGCGCGGAAGATCCTCATCGCGGGCGCCGACCAGATGGCCTTCTTCGCCTCCTACCTGCGCCACCTGCTCATGCTGCTCGACTTCCGCTGCGAGGTCGTGGCCAGCCCGAGTCAGGAGGGGCTCGCCCGCCTCGGGCGCATCGACGCCGACACGCTCGTGATCGGCTTCTCGGCCGGGCGGCCCCACCCGCTCGTGCTGCGGGCCATGAAGCTCGCCCGGCACCGGAGCGCCGAGACGGTGGCCATCGCCGACGCCACCCTGTCCGAGGTCTCCCGCCTCGCGCAGCACCGCCTGCACTACTCCTCGAACAGCCCGGCCTACGTGCGCTCCCACGCGGCGCTGCTGGCGCTGGTGCAGGCGCTCGCCTTCGGGGTCTACGCACGCGACGAGCCCGCCTACGCGGATCGGATCAAGGCCTTCAAGCTGAAGTAGTCGGCGGCGCCGCCCTCGTCGCTCCAACGGCCCCGAGCCGTGGCTAACATCGAGCGTCATGCGCGACACCGCCACCTTCCGGGTCAAGACCGGCCTCGCCGAGATGCTGAAGGGCGGGGTGATCATGGACGTGGTCACCCCCGAGCAGGCGCGCATCGCCGAGGCCGCGGGCGCCGCGGCGGTCATGGCCCTGGAGCGCGTGCCCTCCGACATCCGCTCCGACGGCGGCGTGGCTCGCATGTCCGACCCCTCGATGATCGAGGCGATCCAGGAGGCGGTCACCATCCCGGTGATGGCCAAGGCCCGCATCGGCCACATCGCCGAGGCGCAGGTGCTCCAGGCCCTCGAGGTGGACTACGTCGACGAGTCCGAGGTGCTCACCCCGGCCGACGAGGCCCACCACATCGACAAGTGGGCGTTCACGGTGCCGTTCGTGTGCGGGGCCACCGGGCTCGGCGAGGCGCTCCGGCGCATCGGCGAGGGGGCGGCCATGATCCGCACCAAGGGCGAGGCGGGCACCGGCAACGTGGTCGAGGCCGTGCGCCACATGCGCGCCATCCAGGGCGACGTCCGGCGTCTGAAGACCATGGACGAGACCGAGCTGGCCACGGCCGCGAAGAACCTCGCCGCACCGCTCGACCTCGTGCGCGGCGTGGCCGTGGACGGGCGCCTGCCGGTGGTCAACTTCTCGGCCGGCGGCATCGCGACCCCCGCCGACGCCGCCCTGATGATGCAGCTCGGCTCCGAGGGCGTGTTCGTGGGCTCGGGCATCTTCAAGGCCGAGGATCCCGAGCGCACCGGCGCGGCCATCGTCGAGGCCACCACCCACTTCGAGGACGCCGAGCGCCTGGCCCAGGCCTCGCGCGGGCTCGGTGCCGCCATGGGCGGCCTCGAGATCTCGGCTCTCGACGCCCCGGGCGGCGGCGGGCTGCTCCAGCACCGCGGCTGGTAGCGGCCCGGGGCCCGTGCTCATCGGCGTCCTCGCCCTCCAGGGGGACTTCGAGGTGCACGGGCAGGTGCTGCGGGAGCTCGGCGCCGAGGTGCGGGAAGTACGCACCCCGCGCGATCTCGAGGGCCTCGACGGGCTCGTGATGCCCGGCGGCGAGTCCACCACCATGACCCTGGGCGTGGCGCGTGAGGGGCTCGCGGAGCCGCTGCGCGAGCTCGCGCGCGCGGGCACCCCGGTGCTCGGCACCTGCGCGGGGCTGATCATGCTCGACCGCGATCACCTCGGCGTGCTCGACCTCACCGCTCGCCGGAACGCCTTCGGCCGCCAGGTGCGCTCCTTCGAGGCCGATCTCGCGCCCGCCGCCGGGCTCGGCACCGAGGTCCTGCGCGCGGTGTTCATCCGCGCCCCGTGGGTCGAGGAGCACGGGGAGGGCGTCGAGGTCCTCGCCGAGGTCGACGGCCACCCGGTGGCCGTGCGCCAGGCCAACGTGCTCGCCATCGCCTTCCACCCCGAGCTCACCGGCGAGCGCCGCTTCCACGCGTGGCTGATCGAGCAGGTGGAGAAGACCCGGCACACCCGATCCCAAGGAGACCCGTGAGAGACCATCGCGCCGACGCGCTCGCCTCGATCCTCGTCCGCTACTCGACCGCTGTGAAGAAGGGCGACGTGTGCGTGATCCAGTCGACCACCACGGCGGAGACCCTGGTCCAGTCGGTGTACGAGGAGGTGCTGCGCGCGGGGGGACTGCCCGTGCTCCAGGTCGGCACCGAGGGCGCCACCGCCGCCCTCTACGAGCTGGCCTCCGACGAGCAGCTCGACTGGGTGGCGCCCACCGCGCGGTGGGGCATCGAGGAGGCCGACGTTCGCATCGCGATCATGGCCGACACCAACCCGCGCGAGCTCTCGAGCGTCGATCCGAGCCGCCAGCAGCGCACCGCGCGGGCGCGCAAGCCGCTGATGGAGACCGCCATGCGCCGCGCCGCCGAGGGCGAGTACCGCTGGGCGCTCACGCTCTTCCCGACCCAGGCCTACGCCGCGGAGGCGGGCATGTCGCTGGCCGCCTACGAGGACTTCTACTACGCGGCCTGCCTGGCCACCGACGCCGAGCCGCTCACCGCCTGGCAACGCCAGTCAGACGACGTGAACCGCTGGGCGGAGTGGATCCAGGGCCGCGAAGAGGTGCGCATCGTGGGTCCGGGCACCGACGTCACGCTGAACGTGGCCGGCCGCACGTGGGTGCCCTGCGCGGGCACGCACAACATGCCCGACGGCGAGTTCTTCACCGGCCCGGTCGAGGACTCGGTGAACGGCGAGGTGAGCTTCTCGTTCCCGGCCTCCTACGCGGGACGCGAGGTGGCCGGCGTGCGCATGCGCTTCGAGGACGGCCGGGTGGTGGACGCCTCGGCCGAGCGCGGCGAGGCCTTTCTGCTCGAGACCCTCGACACCGACGAGGGCGCCCGCCGCCTCGGGGAGCTCGGGATCGGCACCAACTACGGCATCTCGACCGGGACCAAGGAGATCCTCCTCGACGAGAAGATCGGCGGCACCGTGCACATGGCCATCGGGGCGAGCTACCCGGAGACCGGCGGCACCAACGAGTCCGCCGTGCACTGGGACATGGTCTGCGACCTGCGCCAGGGGGGCACGATCACCGTGGACGGCGAGGAGCTCCAGCGCGACGGACGATTCCTGGTGTAGCGCGTTGTCGTGTCGGGTGATGCATACGCATGGCTTCCGACGATGCATACACTCGGGCCGTGCAACGTGGTACCACCCTCAACCTCGACCCCGAGCTCGTGGCGCGTGCCGGCGAGGTCCCCGGTACTCGGAGGACCACGGACACGGTCCGCCGGGCGCTCGAGGAGGCGGTGCGCCGTGACCGACTCCGAGGCCTGACGGACTGGGAGCTCGTCGATCTTGGCCCGGAGAAGCTCGAGGCCATGCGCCGCTCGCGCGTCCGTTCCGACGCCTAGAGCGCACCAGCGCAGCGTCAAGCACGCGGACCTCTTGATCGCGGCGGCTGCCGAGCGGGCGGAGGTGCCCGTCCTGCACTACGACGAGGACTTCGATCGCATCGCCGCCGTGACGGGCCAGCCCACGCGATGGATCGCTCCCCGCGGCAGTCTCTGAGGGACGTGAGGAGGGTGTTGCCGGCCGCTCTGTGGGCGCTCAGCTTCCTCTTCCTCCTACGCGTGCTCGGCCAGGTGCTCGTGGTGTTCGCCGGAGCCACGTGGCTGCCGGCGCCCGAGGAGTGGTACTCCGGCCTGCTGCCGTACCCGCTGCTGCTTCCCGCCCAGCTCGCGATCCTCGGGCTGATGCTCGCGATCAACCTCCGGGCCTCCCGGGGGAGGGGCCACCCCGCCGTTCGGCGGCCGCGCCTCGGCCGGGCGCTCATCGCCTCGGCGGCCGTCTACGCCACCGTCATGGTCGTGCGCTACGCGGTCTCGGGGGCGCTCAACCCGGAGCGGCGGCTGCTGCCTCCGGGGATCCTCCCCATCGTCTTCCACTGGGTGCTCGCCGCCTACCTCGCCGTGCTCGGCGCCCTCGTCCTACGCGAGCCGCGAAGTAACCGCCGGCTCGCGGAGCGGTAGGAGGTCCGTGATCTCTCTCGCCCGCGCACCCTCGCCTGGCCGGACCGGATCGCACGAGGCGGAGGCTGCGCTCCCCACCGTCTCCGGCGGCCTCGGCAGCCTCGCCCCGCGCGAGGGGCTCGACGCCGAGGGCCTTCGCTTCCTGGCCGGCGCGGTGCCCGGCGAGGCGATCCGGCGAGTGCTCGTGAGCGAGTCGGCGCTGAACCCGGTGCGAGTGTACGTGGGCCTCGCCTCCGCGCGCTCCCCGCGCGAGCGCGTGCGGCTGGCCCTCGGCGAGCTCGAAAGGCTCGGGGCGTTCGAGCGAAGCCGCGTCGTGGTCGCGAGCCCCACCGGCATGGGCTACCTCGATCCCGTGCCGGTCGAGGCCGAGGAGATCATGAGCGGAGGAGACGTGGCCACGGTGGTCGTGCAGTACGGAAACCAGCGCTCGTGGCGCTCGCGCCGACGCGTGCCCGCGGGCCGCGAGACCCATCGGCTCCTGCTCGAGGCGCTGCGCGTGCGCCTCGGCCGCGCCCGCCGCCCGGAGGTGGCGGTCTACGCCGAGAGCCTCGGGGCGTGGGCGAGCCTCGCGGCCTTCGACGGCCCGGAGGACCTCGAGGCCCTCGCCGTCGAGCGCGGCCTGTGGGTGGGTGTGCCCCGCGACGCGCGCCACCACCTCGACCGCGTCGCGCCCCCCGAGGCGTCCGAGGCGGCGCGCTTCCACGCGGCCGCCGAGATGCTGAGACTGCCGCCCGAGCGCCGGCGCACGCTCCGTCGGTTCTTCCTCACCCGGCCCACGGATCCGGTGAGCACCTTCGAGGGCCCGCGCGTGGCCCTCCTCCCCCCGAAGGAGCGGCGGGAGGGCGAGCGCTGGCTTCCGCTCGTCACCTTCGCGCGCTCGGTGCACGAGGTCGTTCGCGCCACGAATTTCCCCGCGGGGCGACTCGGCGCCGAGGGCCACGACTACCGGGGGGAGCTGGCCGCCGCCGTGCGCGTGGCCTTCGGTCACCACGAGCTGCCGGACGCGACCTTCGAGCGCGTCGAGGCCGAGCTCCTTGCCCGCGAGCGGGCTCGTGCCGTTCGGGAAGGAGGGGCGAGGGCATGACGCAGGTCGTCAACGACATCCACTCGATGCTGAACCCCACCGAGGTGGCTCGCGTCGAGCCGGTGGACTCGCTCGAGGCGGTGCAGCGAGCGCTCGTCAGCGCTCGCGGCGAGGGGGCCGAGGTGGCCATCGCCGGCGGCTTCCACGCCATGGGCGGGCAGCAGTTTCGCTCCGGTGGGGTCCTGCTCGACACACGGCCCATGAAGCGAGTGCTCTCCCTCGACCGCGAGCGCGGACTGGTGGAGCTCGAGGGCGGGCTCCAGTGGCCCGAGCTCATGCGCTGGCTCGAGGGCGAGCAGGGCGAGGACCCGGCCGAGTGGGGCATCGTCCAGAAGCAGAGCGGGGCCGATCGGCTCTCGATCGGCGGCTCGATCTCGGCCAACGCGCACGGCCGCGGCCTCGACATGGCGCCCATGGTGGCCGACGTCGAATCCCTGGTGCTGGTGGGTGCCGACGGCGAGCCTCGCCGCTGCTCGCGCACCGAGAACGCCGATCTGTTCTCCCTCGCCGTGGGCGGCTACGGGCTCTTCGGGGTGATCGCGCACGCGACCCTGCGCCTGCGTCCGCGTGAGAAGGTCGAGCGCGTGGTCGAGGAGATCTCTCTCGAGGAGCTCATCCCCGCCTTCGAGGGCCGGATCCGCGACGGCTACCTCTACGGCGACTTCCAGTTCTCCACCGACGAGCGCTCGGAGCGCTTCCTGATGCGCGGGGTGTTCTCGTGCTACCGC
Source organism: Thermoleophilaceae bacterium (assembly GCA_050997195.1). Classification (GTDB taxonomy): domain Bacteria; phylum Actinomycetota; class Thermoleophilia; order Solirubrobacterales; family Thermoleophilaceae; genus JACCZP01. The sequence goes on along the minus strand of JBPCRE010000016.1, from coordinate 6,636 downwards.
CCGGTCGCGGCCGACACGCCGGTGCCCGTCGGGCAGCGTGCCCTCTCCGAGGAGGACTGGAAGCAGCTTCTCTTCCTCGCCCACACCGACAAGGCTGCCGTCTACGAGGCCTACGTGGGCCACTACCTGCCCACCTCGGGACAGGTCTATCTCTCCGACTCCCATCAGATGGCCTGGTACAACGACGGCTACCACGCCGAGCTCGACGCGCTGATGGGCGCCGCACATCCGGCCAGCGAGGTGATCACCGAGATCTACGTGCCTCGGGATCGGCTCACCGACTTCATGCTCGAGGTCGCCGCCGACTTCCGTCAGCACGCCGTGAACCTGATCTACGGGACCACGCGCCTCATCCGCCGCGACCACGAGAGCTTCCTCGCCTGGGCCCGCGAGGACTACGCCTGCGTGATCTTCAACCTCCACACCGAGCACACGCCCGACGGCCGCGAGCACTCGGCGGAGGCCTTCCGGCGCCTGATCGACATGGCCATCGCCCGCGGGGGCTCCTACTACCTCACCTACCACCGCCACGCCGCGCGCGAGCAGGTGCGGGCGTGCTACCCCCGGTTCGAGGAGTTCCTGCGCCGAAAGCGCGAGCACGATCCGGACGGCCTGTTCGCAAGCGACTGGCACGCCCATCACGAGGAGCTCTTCGCCCATGGCTAGCGCCGCAGCCACCACGCCGCGGCCCGCGGGCGGCCGCGGTGCTCTGTCGGGCCTCGGCCTTCCCGCGCTCGGCTGGATCCTCTACGACCTGGCCAACACGATCTTCTCCTACGCGGTGGTCACCCGCTACTTCAACGAGTGGATCATCATCGAGCAGGGCCAGCCCGACCTCTACGTGGGGCTCATGAGCCTCGCGGTGTCGGTGGCGCTCGTGCTCTCGCTGCCCTTCCTCGGCGCCCTCGCCGACTCCTCGGGGCGGCGCATGCCCTTCCTGATCGCCGCCACGGTGGCCTGCGTGGCGGCCACCGCGCTGCTCGGGGTGGTCGAGGGGGTGTTCCTCGCGCTCCTGGTCGCGGCCGTGGCGATCTTCGCCTACAACAGCGCGCTGGCCCACTACGACCCGCTGCTCACCGTGGTGGCGCCGCCCGAGCGGCGCGGCCTCGTGTCGGGGATCGGGGTGGGGGTGGGCTACGTCGGCGTGCTGATCGCGCTGGTCGTGCTCGGCCAGCTCGTGCCCGAGGGCGAGAACCAGCGCGCCTTTCTGCCCACGGCGATCCTCTTCCTCGTCCTCTCGATCCCGTGCTTTCTCTGGGTGCGCGATCGCCCCCGGTCCTCGAGCGCTCGCGCCCGTCCGCCGTCCGGGGTCATGAAGGAGCTCGTGGCGAGCGTGCGCCGGGCTCGGCGAGCCCGCTACGGGCGCCTGCTCGTGGCGCGCTTCTTCTACGTCGACGCGCTGGCCACGGTGATCGCCTACATGACGGTCTACGCGCGCCGCACGGGGGACTTCCCGGGCTCGCAGGTCGAGGCGCTGCTCGCCGCCTCGGTGGCCTTCGCGGTGGTGGGAGGACTGGTCGCGGGGGCGCTCGTCGAGCGGCTTGGCCCGAAGCGGGTGCTCTCGGCCACGCTCGTGCTGGTGGCCGCCACGCTGCTGGCCACCGGCATCTCGGGGCAGGGGGCCCTGCTGTGGGTCGCGGGGCCCGCGGTCGGGGTGGGCCTCGGTGCGGTGTGGACGAGCGACCGCGTGTTCCTCATCCGCCTCTGTCCGGAGGAGCATCGCGGGGAGGCCTTCGGGCTCTACACGCTGGTGGGCAAGGCGTCGAGCGGCATCGGGCCGCTCGTGCTCTGGGGAGGCTCGATCTTCGTGCTCACCGAGATCCTCGGCCTCCTCAGCCCCTACGGCGCTAGTCGCGTGGCCCTCTGCCTGCTCGCGGTGGCCGCACTCGTGGGCCTCGCCCTCCTGCGCCCGCTCTCGGACTCCGAGGGCGCAGCGTCCACGTCGTCGTAGGCGGAGCTCTCGTAGAATCACCCGAGTGTCCGGTCACTCGAAGTGGTCATCGATCAAGCACAAGAAGGGCGCCGCTGACGCCAAGCGCGGCGCGCTGTTCACCAAGCTCGCGCGCGCCATCCAGGTGGCCGCGCGCGAGGGTGGGGGCGATCCGGTGGGCAACGCCACTCTCGGCAACGCCGTCCAGAAGGCCAAGGACGCGCGCATGCCCAAGGACAACATCGAGCGGGCCATCGCCAAGGGCACCGGGGCGGACGCCGACGCCGAGGCCTTCGAGAACATGCTCTACGAGGGCTACGGCCCGGGCGGCGTGGCCATCCTCGTGGAGGCGCTCACCGACAATCGCAACCGCACCGGCTCGGAGGTGCGCCACCTCTTCACCCGCCACGGGGGCAGCCTCGGGGAGCCGGGGTCGGTGGCCTGGGTCTTCGAGAAGCGCGGCGTGGTGCTCGTGGACGCCGAGCGCTACAGCGAGGACGACCTGATGCCGGCCATCGACGCGGGCGCCGAGGACGTCGTCCTCGACGAGAACGTGTTCGAGGTCTTAAGCGATCCGGCCGGGCTCCAGGGCGTGCGCCGTGCCATCGAGGAGGCAGGGGTGGAGATCCAGTCGGCCGAGATCACCATGCGCCCGACCTCACGCGTGGAGCTGCCCGAGGAGCGCGTCGGGACTCTGCTCCACCTCGTCGAGTCCCTCGAGGACGACGACGACGTGGTGGCCGTCCACGCGAACTTCGACGTGGACGCGGCCGTGCTCGAGCGGGTGGCGGCCGCGTAGCCACTGGCGGATGACCACGACCCGCCCGGGAGGCGTCCGGCGGTGGGCGGAGAATCCCCCGCATGGTGGTCGTCCTCGGCATCGATCCCGGCACCGCGCACACCGGATACGGCGTGGTGCTCTCGCGCGGGCAGCGCCTGGCCGCGCTAGACGGCGGGGTCATCGGCACGGGGCCGAGCGAGCGCCTCGAGCGCCGGCTCGCCCGCATTCACGCGCGGGTGTGCGACCTGATCGCCGAGCACGAGCCGAGCGCCGTGGCCATCGAGGACATCTTCTTCGGCCGCAATGCCCGCACGGCCTTCGCCGTGGGCCAGGCTCGGGGGGCGGTCATGCTCTCCGCCGGCCTCGCCGGCATCCCCTGCTTCTCCTACACCCCGCAGGCGGTCAAGCAGGCGGTGTGCGGCTCGGGTCGGGCCGAGAAGACGCAGGTCCAGCGCATGGTCGGCTCTCTGCTGGCCCTCGAGCAGGATCCCCGCGAGGACCACGCCGCCGACGCCCTGGCCGTGGCCATCTGCCACGCCAACCGCGCGGGCGTGGCGAGGGCGCTCGCATGATCGCCTCGGTGCGCGGACGGGTGATCGCGCGTCGACCGGACTCGGTGGTGGTCGAGTGCGCGGGGGTGGGCTACCGGCTCGCGGTGTCGGCGCAGACCCTCCGTGCCGTCCCGGCCGCGGGGGAGGAGGCGCTGCTGCACACTCACCTCGTGATCCGCGACGACGCGATGGCGCTCTACGGCTTCGCCTCGGAGCCCGAGCGCGAGCTCTTCCTCATGCTCACCACCGTGCCGGGCGTGGGTCCGAAGGTGGCGCTCGCGGTGCTCTCGGGCGGCGGCACGCGTGAGCTGCTGAGCGCCATCGCGGCCGGGGACTCCGCGCGCTTCCAGGCCGTTCCGGGCATCGGCAAGCGCACCGCCGAGCGGATCATCGTCGAGCTGCGGGAGAAGGTGGCCGGGGCGGTCGGCGCGACGGACGAGATCGTGATCTCGAGGACCACCGACGACCCGCGCTCGCTCGCTCGCGAGGGCTTGCTCGGACTCGGATTCGCCCCCGCCGAGGTCGAGTCCCTGCTGGGCGACGCCTCCGGCTCGACCCCCGAGGAGCTCATCGCCGGAGCGCTCAGGGCCTCGCACCGATGAGCGTTTCCCCGCCCTCCCCGGCACCCGTCCGGAGGGCTCGGTGAGCGCCGCTCAGGGCGGCATCCGCACCCCGGGCGTCGAGCGTCTCCAGGAGGGGGCCGCCAAGGGGACCGACGAGGAGCTCGACGCCACCCTCCGGCCCCAGCGGCTCGAGGACTTCGTGGGCCAGCGCGCGCTCAAGGACCAGCTCGGGCTGTTCATCGAGGCCGCCCGGGGCCGCGGGGAGCCGCTCGACCACCTGCTGCTCGCCGGTCCACCGGGTCTCGGCAAGACGTCGCTGGCTCAGATCGTGGCCCACGAGCTCGAGGCCACCTTCGTGCAGACGGCCGGCCCCGCCCTCGAGCGCAAGGGCGACGTGGCCGCCTTCCTCACGGCGCTCGAGCCCGGCTCGGTCTTCTTCGTGGACGAGATCCACCGCCTGCCCCGCGCCCTCGAGGAGACCTTCTACCCGGCGATGGAGGACCGGCGGCTGCCGATCACCGTGGGCCAGGGCGCGGGGGCTCGCGTGGTGACCCTCGACCTGCCGGCCTTCACGCTGATCGGCGCCACCACCCGCGCCGGGCTGCTCACGACCCCGCTCCGGGACCGCTTCGGGCTGACCCACCGTCTCGACCTCTACGAGCCCGACGACCTCGGGCGGATCGTGCGGCGCTCGGCGCGCATCCTCGGGATCGAGGTCGACGCCGCCGGGGCGAGGGCCATCGCCGAACGCTCGCGCGGCACACCTCGAGTGGCGAACCGCCTGCTCAAGCGCGTGCGCGACTTCGCCGAGGTGCGCGGAGCCGGGTACATCGACGCGGCGGTGGCCGCCGACGCCCTCGAGCTGCTCGAGGTGGACGCCGCGGGGCTCGACCGCCTCGACCGCGAGATCCTCCGCACCATCTGCTCGAAGTTCGGCGGCGGCCCGGTCGGGCTATCGACCCTGGCGGTGGCGGTCGGGGAGGAGTCGGACACGCTCGAGGACGTCTACGAGCCCTACCTCCTCCAGCAGGGCTTCCTCAAGCGCACCCCGCGCGGGCGCGAGGCCACGACGGCGGCCTTCCTCCACCTCGGGCTCGAGGCCCCGCGGGGTCCATCGAGCCTGTTCTGATCGGGGTTGAGGCGAGCGCCTAACCTTGAAAAGACATGCCGAACTTCATCTGCCCCAACTGCGGCAACCGCACGAGCTCCCGCGAGCGCACGGCCGGATTCTCCGATCGAGCGAAGGGCTGCTCGCGCTGCGGGTTCGGGTTCCTCTTCGAGATGCTCGACGACTACTACCCCGCGCCCAACGCCGCCTTCTTCATCTGCGACGCCGAGGGGCGCGTGATCGGAGCCGGCCGAGGATCGCGCGAGCTCACGGGCCTCGGGGACACCGACGTGATCGGCCGTCAGGTGCGTGAGGTCCTCGGCCTCGAGTTCTCGAGCGGCGACGACCACATCGGCACAGCGCTCGAGTGGGGGGTGCGCGTCCTCGACAAGCCGGTGGTGGTGCACGCCGAGGGCGATCGCCCCGAGCCGGCCAAGGCGGACATCTTCCCCGCCTACGACGAGGACGGGGGCCTTCTCCTCGTCCTCACACCCACCCCGGCACCCGTATCGCCCACCTGATCGCCCCCTGAGGGCACCCGTCGTGCCAACCGCCGGCCACTACTAGCCTCGAACTGTGACCAGCCGCCGTCGCAACGTGTTCGTCCTGCTGCTCGTGGTCGGCGTGCTCGGGGCGGCCCTCGCCGTGATCGCGCAGCGGCCCACGCGCCTCGGCCTCGATCTGCGCGGCGGGGTCGAGCTCGTCTACCAGGCGCGCCCCACCCCGAAGGTGCCCGAGGTCACCCCGCAGGCGATCGACGACGCGCTGGAGACCATCCGCCAGCGCACCGACGCGCTCGGCGTGAGCGAGCCCGTGATCCAGCGCGCCGGCCAGGATCAGATCTCCATCGGGCTGCCCGACGTGGAGAACGCCGATCGGGCCATCGAGCAGGTGGGCACCACCGCCCAGCTTCAGTTCTACGACTGGGAGCCGAACATCGTGGGTGGGCGCCAGCGGCCCTACCCCTCGCTCTTAGAGGCCGTGCGCGCCGGCGGCCGCGCCAAGCCGGTGGCCGAGCCCGAGGACATCCCGGCCAGCGGGCCCGTGCCCGCCCTCGAGCGTCAGGCGGGCGGCAACCCCGAGCGCCTGCGCGAGCTCCACGATCGCCGCAACGACACCGCCGGCGTCAAGTACTACCTGTTCGACGCAAACCGGGACCTGATCGAGGGCCCCGACCCCTCCTGCGACGAGCTGCTGGCCGACTTCGAGGCGCGCGCTCCCGCCAAGCGCCCGCCGCTGAGCCGGCCACCGCCCAAGGGCACCCAGTGCGGACCCGAGCTCCTGGCCCTCGGCGCCGCCGGACCACCGCCGGGCTCGCAGGTGCTGCGGGTGCCCCAGGGCATCGTCGTGGTGCTCGACCAGCGCCCCGACAACCTGCCGCCGAACGCTCCGTTCGAGTCCTACTGGGTGCTCGAGGACGACTCGGAGCTCTCGGGCAACGACATCACCAACCCCGAGCAGTCGATCGACCCGCAGCTCAACCAGCCGGTGGTGAGCATGGAGTTCACCGACCAGGGGCGCCAGGCGTTCAGTGCGGTAACCAAGCGCATCGCCCAGCGCGGGGCGGAGACGATCCTTCCCCCCGGCACCGAGCGGGAGAACGCCTTCCAGTCGTTCGCCATCACCCTCGACAACAAGATCGTGTCGCGGGCCACCATCGACTTCGTCGAGAACCCCGAGGGCATCGACGGTCGCACCGGAGC
>JBPCRE010000235.1:0-4642 GCA_050997195.1 Thermoleophilaceae bacterium | reverse complement strand
CGCGCTCAAGGACAAGGGCGTGGAGAAGGGCGACGTGGTGGGAATCTTCCTTCCCATGATCCCGGAGGTCGTTATCTCCATGCTCGCCTGCACGCGCATCGGCGCCGTGCACAACCTGGTGTTCGGGGGCTTCTCGCCCGGTCAGGTCGTGGAGCGGATGGAGGTCTCCGACGCCAAGCTGCTGATCACCGCGGACGGAGCCCGACGCAAGGGGAGCACCTCCTCGGTCAAGGCCGAGCTGGACAAGGTGATCGGCGACGCACCGGCCATCGAGACCGTGATCGTGGTCGGGCGGGCGGAGGCCGGCTCGGAGATGCAGGAGGGGCGCGACTTCTGGTACCACGAGCTGCTCGAGGCTGCCGAGGACGAGTGCCCGGCCGAGGAGCTCGACTCCGAGGACCCGATGTTCGTCCTCTACTCGTCGGGCTCGACGGGCAAGCCCAAGGGGATCATGCACACCACCGCCGGGTACATGACCGGCCTGGCATGGACCACCAGGGCGGTGTTCGACGTCCGCCCCGAGGAGGACGTGTTCTGGTGCTCGGCCGACGTGGGCTGGGTCACCGGGCACTCCTACATCGTCTACGGACCGATGCTCAACGGCCTGACCTCGGTGATGTTCGAGGGGGCCCCGGGCTATCCGAGCACCGACATCTGGTGGCAGATCTGCGCCGAGGAGGGAGTGACGCTGTTCTACACGGCGCCCACCGCCATCCGCGCGCAGATGAAGGCGGGCGCCGAGCTCGTGGCCAACCACGACCTGTCGAAGCTCAGGCTGCTCGGCACGGTGGGCGAGCCCATCAACCCGAAGGCGTGGGTCTGGTACCACGTGGTCGTGGGCGGCGAGCGCTGTCCCATCGTCGACACCTGGTGGCAGACCGAGACCGGGCACATCATGATCGCCCCGCTGCCCGGCATCGTGGCCACCAAGCCGGGATCGGCCACGCGGCCCTTGCCCGGCATTCGGGCCTCGATCCGCGAGAACGTGCACGAGGACGACGACGCCGACGAGGAGAAGGAGGTCGAGGAGGGGCACGGCCTGCTCACCGTGGACCACCCGTGGCCCGGGATGCTGCGGGGCCTCTTCAAGGACGAGGACCAGTACAGGGACAAGTACTGGAGCACCTTCGGGCCCGAGACCTACGAGGTGGGCGATGCCGCCCGCCGCGACGAGGACGGCTACTTCTGGATCGTCGGCCGAACCGACGACGTGATCAACGTCTCCGGGCACCGGCTCTCGACGGCCGAGATCGAGGGAGCCATCGTGTCCTACGAGAAGGTGGCCGAGGCCGCCGTGGTGCCCCGCCCCGACGACGACAAGGGCCAGACCGTGGTGGCCTTCATCACCCTGGAGGGCGACGAGGCCGAGGGCGGCGACGACATGGAGAAGGGCGTGCAGGAGCACGTGGCCCAGAAGATCGGCAAGCTCGCGCGACCGGAGCAGATCGTGTGGGCCAGCGACCTACCGAAGACGCGCTCGGGCAAGATCATGCGCCGCCTCCTGAAGAACCTCGCCGAGGGCAAGGAGGACTACGGCGACACCTCGACGCTCGCCGACCCGAGCGTCATGGACGAGCTCGACCAGAAGATGAAGGAGGGGGCGAAGTAGGAGCCAGGGCGGCCGTGCGCGCACGGCCACCCTCGAGGGCTCCGGGTCCGCCGCCTACTGCATCTCCATGCCGCCGTTGACCCCCCAGATCTGGCCGGTCACGTAGCCGGATAGGTCCGAGCAGAGAAAGGCCACCACGCGCGCGACCTCGTCGGGGTGGCCGAGGCGCCCCAACGGGATCTGGCCCTTGATCGTCTCGACCAGCTGGTCGGGGAGGTCGGAGGTCATGTCGGTGGCGATGAAGCCGGGAGAGACCGTGTTCACGGTGAGGCCCACGCCGCCGTCCTCGAGCTTGCCCGCCTTGCCGAGGGCGTGGGCGGCCTCCCGAGCCACGGTCCGCGTCAGCCCGAAGAGGCCCGACTTGGCCGCGGCGTAGTTGGCCTGCCCGATGTTTCCCTGCTGGCCCACCGTCGAGGCCACGTTCACGATCCGGCCGGAGCCGCGTTCGATCATGTGCTCGAGTGCCGGCTTCGACATGTGGAAGGCGCCCGAGAGGTTCACGTTCAGGACCTTCTGCCAATCGTCCTCCTCCATCTTCACGAGCGGCTTGTCGGCCGTGATGCCCGCGTTGTTGACGAGGATGTCGATGCGGCCGTGCTGCTCCATCACCTCACCGACCACGCGCGCGCAGTCCTCGGTGTTGCCCACGTTGCCCTGATGCACGGACACGTGGTGCCCGGACTCGGTGAGCTCCTTCCTGAACTCCTCGGCCTGGTCGCGGTTCGACGAATAGCCGGCCGCCACCGTTGCCCCCTGGCTCGCCAGCACACGGGTGATGGCCGCCCCGATGCCGCGGTTGCCTCCGGTCACGATGGCCACGCGGCCCTCGAGCTCCCGCGGTCCCGTCCCCGCCGCCGGCGGGGCCATGGTCTGTGCTCCTGAGTCCTCGCTCATCCTCTCTCCTCTCTCCCGCCCGCCGTGTGGCGGGCCCCTCGCTCGCCCGGGGGGCGAGCCCAACTTCGGTGAGCCCAGGCGCCGGCGGCGAGCCCGAGCGGCTCAGCGCTCCGAGCGCTCGCGCAGCCAGTCGGCGATGTCCGGCCAGACCCCGTCCTTTGCCTTCGATCCTGCCATGAGGCCGATGTGGCCACCGGGGCGGTCGAGATGGGTCACGTCCTCGCTGGCCACGAGATCGAGCAGGGGCAGGGTCTCGGGGCGCTTGGCGATGTGGTCGGAGCCGGCGGTGACCACGCAGAGGTTCTGCTCGATGCGCCGCAGGTCCACGCGCCGGTCGCGCAGGCGCAGGGTGCCCTTCACGAGGCGGTTCTCCTTGTACATCCAGGTGATCCACTCGCGGTAGGCGCGCCCGGCGAACGGCGGATTGCTGGCCACCCACTTGGCCATCGGCTGGTGGGCCTCGCGCTTGGCCGTGCCGTCGAGGATGGCCGCGAAGAGCTGGCGGTGGGTGATGAAGAAGTTGCTCAGCGGCTTCAGGCTCTTGTTCATCACGTCGATCATCCGTCCCGGCACCGACGGGAAGGCGTCGGTGACGGCCTCCACGTCGAAGGAGTCCCGCCCCACCCAGGGCGAGTAGTTCGACGCGGTGGTGTCCACGGTCGTGGTCAGCAGGACCATGTTGCGCGCCGGGCCTTCCGGCTCGAGTGCGCCGTACATCGCGCAGAAGGTCCCGCCGATGCACCACCCGATCAGCGACACCTCCTCCTCGCCCGACGCCCGCAGCGTCTCCCGGATGCCCCACGGCAGCTCGTCGCAGACGTAGGAGTCCACGCCCATGTCGGAGTCCTCGTCGCCGGGCACGCCCCAGTCGAGCAGGAACACGTCGAAGCCCTCGCCGAGCAGGAACTCGACGAACGAGCGCCCGGGGGTGAGGTCGAAGATGTCCGGCCGGTTGATGAGCGCGAACACGAGCAGCACGGGCACGGGATGGGTGCGCTGCGAGGAGCGGTAGCGATAGAGCGTGGTGGTGCGGTGGGTCCACACCACGTCCTTCGGGGTCTGGCCAATGGGCGCGTCCTCGGTGGTGAGGAGGATGTTCGAGAACTCGATCGCCGCGCGAGGAGCGCGCGCGATCTGCTCGAGCACGTTCACGAGGACTTCGTGGTACCGCTGGTGCTCGAGCCGCCGTTGGAGGCGCGCCGGCCTGCGCTGCCCTGGGCGGAGCCGCCGCTGCGGGCGCCGCCCTTTCGAGAGCCGCTCCGCGCGGAGCGGCCGCTCGAGCCGCTCTGGCGAGAAGACGCCTGGGTGCGGCGCGGGGAGCCCGAGGAGGATTCCTTTCCGTCGGCCCGCGAGCTCGATCCGTGGCTTCGCTCCGAGCGCTCGAACAGCCCTCCGAGCTCGGCCACGTCGGCCCGCTGCGCGGCGAGCTCGCCCTGCAGGCGCTCGACCTCCTGCAGCACCATCTCGAGCTTGTCCTCGGTGCGGTTCAGCTGGCGCCCGAGGCGAACGATGTCCTGCGATCCGGCCACGCGCAGGCTCCGCACGGTCATGTCGAGGGCACTCTGCCCCATCCGCGTCATGGCCATGGCGTTCTCCGTGACCCGAGCCAGCAGCTCCCCGAAGCCCTCTCGCCGCACGAGTGTCTCCATGGCCTCGGCGGTCCGGGACTCGGCGTCCTCGTACAGGGCCTTGACCTGGTCGATCGGAGTGCGCCGCTCGTCGTCTGCCATCGGTCGCAGGCTACCCGCTTTCTCGCGGTTACATTCGGGTGGTGGCCGCCGACCGCCCGCCCACCCCTCTGGGGGAGATCATCCGTCGCCAGCGCGAGCTCTCGAAGCTCTCCATGCGCCAGGTGGCAAAGACCGTCGGGATCTCCAACCCCTACCTATCCCAGATCGAGCGCGGCCTGCGGGAGCCCTCGGAGAAGGTGCTCGACGCCATCGCCGGCTCGCTCGAGATGACCACCGACGCGCTCTACGCGGAGGCCGGCTACACGAGCGCCGACGACGACGGCCAGCCCGATCCCGCTCCGGTGGTCGAAGCCATCCGGGAGGACCCCGCCCTCACCGGCCGCCAGCGCCAGGCGCTGATCGAGGTCTACGAGGCGTTCACGGCTCGCAACGGCTCGCCGCGGCGCTC
>JBPCRE010000233.1:0-4316 GCA_050997195.1 Thermoleophilaceae bacterium | reverse complement strand
GGCCAGGTTGTCGAAGACGCGCTTCGGCGTGAGCTGGCGACTCCAACCCGTGCTGGTTCTGGAGACGTCCCGGTGTTCCGTGGCGGGGGTGGCGTCCGGCTCGGGGTCGACGTCACCTCGAACCGCGCGCTGCGTGAGGCGCTGGACTCGGAGCTGGATCTGCCTGACCTCCGATGAAGCTGCTCGCCGTCAACGTGACCGGCGGGGCGGCGTTCGTCACCTCAACCCTCCTCGCACGGATCAGGAAATGTAGTTTGGGGCGTGGAACCGTCCGTGCGCGCGTCGCTCTTCATCACCTGCTTCAACGACACCCTGTTCCCGGAGACCGGGCGGGCCACGGTGCGCCTGCTCGAGCGCCTCGGGGTGACGGTCGACTTCCCGCGTGAGCAGACCTGTTGCGGCCAGATGCACTTCAACACGGGCTACGCCGACGAGGCGGTGCCGCTCGTCCGCCGCTTCGTGTCGAGCTTCGCCCACAGCGAGGTCGTGGTGGCGCCCTCGGGGTCGTGCGTGGGGATGGTGCGTGAGCTCTACCCACGGGTGGCCGAGATCTCCGGCGATCGCGGGCTCGCGGCTGCCGTGGAGGAGCTGCGCCCCCGCGTGCTCGAGCTCTCGGAGTACCTCGTGGACCGCCTCGGGGTCGAGGACGTGGGCGCCTACTTCCCGCACCGCGTGACCTATCACCCCACCTGCCACAGCCTGCGCATGCTCAAGGTCGGCGACCGGCCCCTGCGCCTGCTTCGGGCCGTCAGGGGGATCGACCTCGTCGAGCTGCCCGAGGCGAGGGAGTGCTGCGGGTTCGGCGGCACCTTCGCGGTCAAGAACGCCGACACCTCGATGGCGATGCTCACCGACAAGGTGCGCGCCATCCTCGACACCGGCGCCGAGGTGTGCTCGGCCGGCGACAACTCGTGCCTCATGCACATCGGCGGAGCGCTCTCGCGTCAGCGCACCGGCGTGCGCGCCACGCACATGGCCGAGATCCTCGCCTCCACCGCGGAGGACGTGCAACCGTGAGCGCGCCGGCCGTGCGCTCCCTGCCGCTGGCGAGCGCCCGCACCCCCGGCCCGGTCGAGCCCTTCCCGGAGGCCGCCCGGCGCGCCCTGGCCGACAGCCAGCTTCGCCGCAACATCGGCCACGCCACCCAGACGATCCGGGCCAAGCGGGAGGACGTGGTGAGCGAGCTGCCCGACTGGGAGGAGCTTCGCGAGGCCGGTCGGGCGATCAAGGAGCGGGTGCTCCGGCACCTCGACGAGTACCTGGTCGAGCTCGAGGCCTCCGTCGAGCGGGCTGGAGGAGTCGTGCACTGGGCGCGCGACGCCGAGGAGGCCAACCGCATCGTGGGCGACGTGATCGCAGCGCACGGCGCCGAGGAGGTGGTCAAGTCGAAGTCGATCACCACGGAGGAGACGGGGCTGAACGAGGCCCTTCTCGAGCGGGGGATCACCGCCTGGGAGACCGATCTCGCGCAGCTCATCCTCCAGCTCGACCACGACAGCCCCTCGCATATCCTCGTGCCCGCCATCCACAAGAACCGCGCGGAGATCCGCGAGCTGTTCATGCGCACCCTCGACCAGGTGCCCGATGACCTCTCCGACGACCCGCGTGAGCTCGCGGAGGTGGCCCGCCGGCACCTCCGAGCCAAGTTCCTCTCCACACGGGTGGGGATCAGCGGCGCCAACTTCGCCGTGGCCCAGACGGGCACCGTGGCGGTCGTGGAGTCCGAGGGCAACGGGCGCATGTGCACGACGCTCCCCGAGGTGCTGGTGAGCGTCATGGGCATCGAGAAGATCATCCCGACCTGGCGAGACTTCGAGGTCTACCTGCAGACCCTCCCGCGCTCCTCCACCGCCGAGCGCATGAACCCCTACACCTCGCTCTGGACCGGGGTGACCCCCGGCGACGGGCCGCGCGAGTTCCACCTCGTGCTGGTGGACAACGGACGCACCAACGTGCTGGCCGACACGGTGGGCCGGCAGGCGCTGAACTGCATCCGCTGCTCGGCCTGCCTGAACGTGTGCCCCGTGTACGAGCGCACCGGCGGTCACGCCTACGGCTCGGTCTTTCCCGGCCCGATCGGCGCGATCCTCACGCCCATGCTCGAGGGGCTCGACCGGGCGGGCTCGCTGCCCTACGCCTCGACCCTCTGCGGCGCCTGCTACGAGGTCTGCCCGGTGAAGATCGACATCCCCGAGGTGCTCGTGCACCTGCGCCATCGGGAGGTGGAGCACCGTGCCGAGCGGGGGGCCGTGCGCGACCGCCTCGACCCCGAGCGCCTGGCCATGCGCGCGATGGCTCGGACCTTCACGAGCCGCCGCCGCTACGAAGCCGCCCAGCTAGCGGCGCGCGTCGGGCAGTGGCCGCTCGCCCGCCACGGGCGCATCGACCGCCTTCCGGGACCGCTCAGCGGTTGGACGACGATGCGCGACCTGCGCCCGGTGCCGGCGGAGTCCTTCCGCGAGTGGTGGCGGCGACGTGGGCGCGGCGGCGGGGACGCGGAGGGCGCGGCGGGTCGGGTCGGGGGCCGCGAGGACGGCGCCGGGACATGACAGACGCCCGCTCCGAGATCCTCGCGCGCGTTCGGACCGCGCTCGCCGACGTGCCGGCCGCCGAGGGACCCGCGGACGTGGTGGTCGAGCGCGCCTACCGCACGCGCGACGACGAGGCCGAGCGCTCCGAGGTGCTCGACCGCTTCTCTCGCCTCGTCGAGGACTACCGCGCTCGCGTGCACCGCACCACCGCATCCGGACTCCGGGAGTCCCTCGGAGCGCTCTGCCGTGCCGGCGATCTCCACCGCCTCGTCGTGCCGGCGGAGCTGCCCGCGGAGTGGCGCCCGGACGGCGTGGAGCTCGTGAAGGACCGTGGACTCGAGCGCTCGGAGCTCGACGCCATGGACGGCGTGCTCACCGGCTGCGCGGCGGCCATCGCGCAGACGGGCACGATCGTGCTCGACGGGGGCGCCCGCTCCGGTCGGCGGGCCATCACTCTGCTGCCCGACCATCACCTGTGCGTGGTCGAGGCCGACCAGGTCGTCGGGCTCGTGCCCGAGGCGCTGGCGCGGGTCTCTTCCGCCGTGCACGAGCGCCGCGCGCCGATCACTCTGGTCTCGGGGCCCTCGGCCACCTCGGACATCGAGCTCAGCCGAGTCGAGGGAGTCCACGGACCGCGGCAGCTCGAGGTCGTGCTCGTCGAGTCCTCGGCCTGACCGGGGTTGGATCCGGCGTTCCGGTGCGCCCGCCCGGCGACCCGCCCGCTCGCCCGACGCCCGCGCGCAGCGGCCCCTACACCCGCTCGACACCCGCTCGCCCCACGCGCAGGGCGCCGCCGCCTGCCAGCAGCTCGAGCAGCTCCCGGCCCACGAGCTCGCGTCGCCAACCGGCGAGCGGCCGCACGTCGGGCTCGGCCTCGTGGCCGCGCACGGCGGCCACCACGCGGGCGAGATCGCCCTGGTTGGCCACGAGCTCGGCACTCACGCCGTTCTCGAGCGCCCGCTGGCGCACGAGTGCCTGGGCCAGCCCGAGCACGGGCGCATCGGCCACGTCGGGCCGGGAGGCTTTCGGCGTCGGCGGCGGAGGCTCGGCCTCGCGACCGCGCTCGATGGCGGCCAGCAGCTCGCGACCGCGCCGGTGGCGGGTGGCCTCGGGCAGTCCGCGCACGTTCTCGAGGGCCTTCGCGGCGCGCGGAGGCCGGCGGGCGAGCTCGACGAGAACGTGGTCGGGGAGCACCGACTTGGCGGGGCGGTCGGCGGCCCGTGCGGCCTCCTCGCGCCAGGACACGAGCTCCCGGGCGATCGCCCGGGCCGGACCGCTCATCCGATCGAGGCCGGGCAGGCGCCAGAACACGTTCTCCTCGACGCGCTCGAGCGTCGAGGCCTCGAGCGGGCGGCACTCCTCGAGCGCCCACTCGAGCCGCTCGGCGTCGACGAGCCGCGCTCGCAGCTCGGCGCCGAGGGCGGGCAGGTGCTCCACGTCGCCGCGCGCGTAGGCCACCTGCTCCTCGGAGAGCGGTCGCTGGTCCCACCGGGTGAAGCCCTCCGAGGGCCGCGGGCGCACGTCGAGCACGCGGGAGACCAGATCCGCGTAGCCAACCTGGCTCCCGAGGCCGAGGAAGCCCGCGGCCACCTGCGTGTCGAAGAGGCTCGTGACCGCGGTGTCGAGCTCCCGCCGCAGGAGCCCCACGTCCTGGCGCGCGGCGTGCATCAGCACCTCCACGCCGGGATCGGCGAGCGCGCCGGCCAGAGGCTCGAGCTCGGCGTGGGCGAGCGGGTCGAAGGCCTCGATGGTGGGCGCCGCCGCGCCGTCGGGGCCGGGCACGGA
>JBPCRE010000175.1:0-2783 GCA_050997195.1 Thermoleophilaceae bacterium | reverse complement strand
CGACGACGGTCCGGGTCAAGTTGCCGGCTGCCCAGTCGCCAGAACGCGCTGGCGTCGAGCAGCACCAGCGTGCGCTTCACGGATGCCGGCCGGCATGGCGGATGCGGCCGATCTCCTCGAGGTCGGGCTCGGGACCGGCGCCGCGCCGATCCACGCACGTCTGGAGTGCATGCGCTTGGGCGCGCTCCTGTGCCTCGAGCTCGCGCAGCTGCGCCTCCGCGCCTCGCATGACGAGCTCGGCGAGCGTCGGGGCGTTCGCCCCCAAGCGTGCGCGAAGCGGCTCGAGCGCAGCGGCAACCGCGGGAGTCTCGGTGATCGAGTGCCGGGGGTGAGACGTCGGGATGTATCAAGTGTAGTACCGTGCAGCACCGGTACGGTCAGCCACGACGGTGTAGCCGGGGGGCGTGCCGCGTCAGCGCGAGATAGCGTTCCATGTCCCCGCGCATGTGGACCGAGGCGGCCTCCTCGGTGCGCTGGACAAGCTCGGCGAGCTCCTCGTCGGTGACGTCTCGGTCGGCCATGCCATTTCCGGCTCTTGTGACGTTTCCGCGGGTCGTGGCTCCGCGCATCGTCCGCCTCTACCGGGTTTCGAGCCCTGGCGCCCCCTACGCAACCGCCCCCGCAGGCCTCGCTGCCGGAGGGCACCAAGGAGAGTCGAACCATGCCTGGACTCACTGGCCTCAGCCGCTACGCGACACGTCGTGTGTCGGGCCGACCGAACCGCTGGCGGGCGGCCTGCCGAGATACTCCGAGGGCGACGGCGATGTGGTTCCACGATCTGCCGTGCGCCCGGGCTGTCTCTACAGCTTCTCGGAGCCGGGCCTCGTCTGCTCGTGTGGCCTCCGACGCGGCGGCGATCGCTCGGAGCTCTTCGGTGTCATCCGCCTCGGCGGTCGCCGGATCGAGCTCGTCGGCTAGCTGCTCGAAGCGCTGTGCGGCTCGCTCGATTTCGTCGTCTGTGTGTCGCATGGTGGTCTCCTCCTCACCCGAGGAACGGATGGAATCCTGGACGCAGGGGCATGGCGTGGATGACCACTGGGTCGTCTCCATCGCTCGTCGGCCACACCGTGCCTCCGCGCCGGCTCGCCGATCCCCACCCAGACACTATACGTTGTCTATCGGCCAAGGTCAGGACGCGAACCAAAGTTCCGTGCGTAGGGGGATCCGCTTGGGGGACGGTCCGCCGTGCTTGGTCTTTGTTGTGGTCGTATCGAGGCGGAGGGGACGGAAGAACCGCGCATCGACCTGGGAGTGCTCGGTCCCGGCGTAGATGATCAATCGGCCTCGACGCGATGACTTGCGCCGTGCCAGGCCGCTGATCCTTGCCGAGGCCACGCTTTGCGGGCGCTCGGGCGCTGCCTCACTTCTGCGGGATGAGACCGAGCATCTTGAGGGCCGTGACGACCGTCGTCAAGGCCGATCTCGTCGGTGATCAGCCCGTTCTGCGCGGCTCGCTGGCAATATCTAGCCGCCAACTTACCGGGCGCCGGCGTGGTGGTTGCCGCCTTTGTCGGTCTTCCAGATGCATTGGGTGCTCAGGCCGCCGTGGTCGAAGGTGTAGAGCCCGCCGCGGGCGCCCGTCGCCGTCTTTGCTGGGTGCGGGCGAAGAAGTCGCCGCAGGCGCCGCCCACGCCGAGCTGCATCGGGCCGGCGCAACCGGGAGCCGTTGACGTTCAGCCCGCCTTCGCCCGGCGCAAGCGCTCCCGCGCCCCGGCGGCGATGCGCTCTAGCTCGGCCAAACGCCTGTGGTCCGGCCGCCGGCGGCCGGAGTAGACGCGCTGGCGGTGCAGCCGCAGGCGCCCGTCGGCGTAGCTCAGCTCGCCTCGGAGGGCTTCGATCTGTGCCGGAGTGGGCACGGCCTCCAGCCTATTGGCCTCTCTCCTCGTGGCGCTCGAGCAGCGCGCTCGCCATCTCGGCGGCATCGGCCACCACGGCGAGGTCGGCGCGACGGTGTGCCGGGGCGTCCGCATCGGGGTCCACGGTCACGATCGTGCGGGCGCCGCGGACCGCGTCGAGGTCCTCCTCCTCGTGGACGCCGAGGGCGAGGAACAGCAGCGGAGCGATGGAGCGCTTGAGCACTCCCACCTCGAGCTGAGGCGGAGCGTGGCCGGCGGCCACCGCGGCGGAGGTGGCGCCGAAGGAGCCTCCGAGGGCGTGGGCCAGCGCCTCGGCGCTCTTCACGCCCTCCGCGCTCAGGTCCTCCCCTACGCAGACCACGATCGGGGCGGCGTCGAGCAGCGAGGCGGCGTCCACGTGCATTTCGCGCCCCTCGCGTCTAGGCTCGGCGCCACCGGGCCCGGCAAGGGTCGGCTCAAGCTCCTCGACCGGCGCCTCTCGGCCCTCGTGGCGGGTCGGCACCCCGAAGACCCCGGGCCGCAGGGTGCCCACCGAGGGCTCGGTGTGGGCGATGATCGGCGCCTCCACGGTCCCGGCCCACGCCGGCTTGAGCCAGAGCAGGTCGGGCTCGTCGGTGTCGGCGTCCTCCACCCGCAGTCCCGTGAAGTCCCCGGTCAGCCCGAGGCCGAGGCGGGCGGCCATGCGCGGCACGTAGTCGCGCCCCTGCGCGCTCCAGGGCCCGATCACCGCGAAGGGCTCGCGGGCCTCGACGGCCTCGGCCACCGCCGCGGTGTAGGGCTCGGTGGCGTACTCGGCGAGGGCGGGGTGGCGGAGCACGAGCACGCGGTCGGCTCCGTGCGCGGCCAGCTCGCGCGGGGAGTCGCCGGGGTCCGCGCAGGCCAGCACGGAGACCACCTCGGCGTCGAGCTCTCCGGCCACCCGGCGCG
>JBPCRE010000133.1:0-8426 GCA_050997195.1 Thermoleophilaceae bacterium | reverse complement strand
CGATGCGCTTGCGCTGCACGTGCTGAGGCACGTTGCCGACCACGGTGCTCACGGAGGCCTGGTAGAGCGTCGGGCTGTCCGGAGACCACACCTGCGGCTCCGGCTCCGGGAAGGAGAAGCGCACCTGACGCACCTGGCCGCGGCGCAGCGGGGGGGCCGTGACCGTCTCGACGCGGTTCGCGCCCGAGGGGGAGCGCCACTGCACCCGGACCTGAGGGACGACCGTGCGGTTGGTGGTGTTCTGGAGGAGCGTGTGACCCACGACCTCGCCCGCACACGTGGGGCAGGGCAGGTTGCCCGCCACGTGCAGCGAGCGGGCCGCCACCACGCCCACGGGCACGACCGCCGCCGGACGCACCACGCCGCCCCAGTTCCACCAGCCCTCGTTGGTGTCGGTGTCGTAGTTGTCCACGCGCACGATGAGCTGGTTGGCGCGACCGGGCTTGATGCCTCGCAGAGGGACGGTCAGCGGGTTGTAGGGGTCCTCGTGCCTGGCGATGCGCCGCCCGTTCAACCACACCGTGGCCTTGCGGCGGATCTGCTGGAACTCGGCCTGATAGGCCCGCGGACCCCGAGGACCACGAAAGCGCAGCCGGTACCACCCCCTGGTCCCGTTCTTGCTCGAGCTGGTCACCTTGGGGTCCATCACGTGCGGGATCGACACCGAGCGCCATCCGCCGCGGGCCTCGCCCGGCTCCTGCCAGTCCTTCTTCAGCCCGATGTTGCGCGGGTCGGGCTTGTAGTCCATGTTCCGGAGCAGCGTGGGCTCGACCGGGTTCAGGGTGGCCGCCGCCTCGGCGCGGCCCGCGCCGGCGAGTAGCACGGCAGCCGCAAGCGCGAGCAGTAGGGAGCCCTGTACCCGTGCAGGCCTGTTCAGAGATGGCGTAGAGAGCATGTGATCCTCCGCTGGTAATGCGCGCGGATCGCGCGGGCCGGCGTCCCCCACGGGCGCCCCGCACTGGATAGCACCTGCCCGGCCGAAAAGTCGCGCTTCTCCTGCGCCGGTTGGCGCGGAGAGAGCGCCGAGGCGCGCGGCCTACCATCAAGAGCATGGATCTGCGACCACAGGCTCCGGCGGCGCAGCCGAGCTACGCGACCGAGTCGGCCGCCGAGCCTCGCTCCGACGGCGCGGGCGCGCCACCTGGCGCCCACTACCCGCCCGACTACGCCCCCGAGCCCACCGAGCGCAAGCCGCGGTGGAAGCGCGCGCTCGGTCCGCTCTCGGGCCTCGGCGTGCTCATCCTCTCCTTCGGCTCGAAGCTCAAGGTGCTCCTGCTGCTGCTCACCAAGGTCAAGTTCGCAACGACCTTCATCTCCGGTGCCGTCTCGGTCGGCGCCTACGCCCTCATCTGGACCTGGAAGTTCGCGCTCGGCTTCGTCCTCTTGCTCTTCATCCACGAGATGGGCCATGTGTGGCAGCTCCGGCGCGAGGGCATCAGCGCCTCCGCGCCGATGTTCGTGCCCTTCCTCGGCGCGGCGGTGGCGATGAAGGAGCTTCCCAACGACGCTACCGCCGAGGCGCGCGTCGGGCTCGCCGGTCCCGTGGTGGGATCGATCGCCGTGCTCGTACCGGCGGGGCTCTACTTCGCCACGGGCGACGACCTCTACCGCGCGCTCGCCTTCATCGGCTTCGCGCTGAACCTGTTCAACCTCGCTCCCGTGCTCCCGCTGGACGGTGGGCGGGCGCTGCAGGCCCTCTCTCCCTGGATCGTCTTCTTGAGCATCATCGCCTTCCTGGGGGTTGGAGCCTTCTTCCTGAGCCCCATCCTGCTCGTGCTCATCGCGCTGCTCGGAGGGAGCGAGACCTGGCGGCGGTTCAAGCAGCGCAAGACCCCGGAGGCGAAGCGCTTCAATGCCGTGTCCGCTCGCGCCCGCGCCGCCGTGGCGGGCGTCTACGTGGGCCTCGTGGCCGTGCTCGTGGTGGCCGCGAGCCTCGCCTACTTCCCGGTGGACTTCGGCTCGGTCTAGCGGCTCGCGGGCCGCGGCGGCCCTAGCTCCGCTCCGCCAGCGCGCGGTCGATCTCCCGGCGCTGGTCGCGCTCCTTGAGCGCCCGGCGCTTGTCGCCCACGTCCTTGCCTCGGGCCAGCGCGATCTCCACCTTGGCGTTTCGCCCTGAGAAATAGAGGCGGGTGGGCACGAGCGTCAGGCCGCGCTCCTGGATGCGGCCGATCAGGCGGTCAATCTCTCGGCGGTGCATCAGCAGCTTCCGCGGCCGCTCGGGCTCGTGGTTCTGCCGAGAGGCGGGGGCGTACGGCGCGACGTGCATGTTGTGCAGCCACACCTCGCCGTCGTGGAGCGCCGCGTAGGCGTCCTTGAGCTGCACGCGGCCCTCCCGCATGGACTTGACCTCGGAGCCCTGCAGCAGCAGTCCGCACTCCGTGCGGTCGAGCAGCTCGTAGCGGTAGGAGGCCTGGCGGTTGGTGGCCACGTCGCCCGGGGCCGCCTTTCGCTTGGTGCCCTTCTTGGCCATGAGAAGACACGGTAGTCAGCGCTCGGCGAGCGTCTCCGCGAACGCGAGGTCGACCCGGCCGCGCGGAGCCTCCACCCGGTCGACCTGGACCTCGAGCCCCGCTCCGAGCCGCAGCTCACGGCCCAAGCGCTCGCCCACCAGCGCCGTGCCGAGCTCGTTGAGCTCCCACCAGTCGTCGCGCATGCGCCGCACGGGAAGGAAGCCCTCGAAGCCCTCGGCGCCGAAGCGCACGAAGGCGCCCGAGCCGACGAGCCCCACCACCTCGCCCTCGAAGGGCCGCTCGCGATCGCCGTCGGCCAGGCGGCGCTCGAGGAGAAAGCAGGCACATACGTCGTCGGCGTCGCGCTCGATCCGGAGCGCGTGGCGCTCCGCCGCCGAGGAGGCCACCCCGGCCGGCTCGACTTCCTCGGGCCGTGGAGCCGCGTGATCGAGGCCGAGGGCGGCGAGCAGCGCACGGTGGGCCAGGAGGTCGGGGTAGCGACGGATGGGTGAGGTGAAGTGGCAGTAGCGCGCGCTCGCGAGGCCGGCGTGCCCGAGGTTCCGAGGCGAGTAGTAGGCCTGCTTGAGGGAGCGAAGGACGAGCGAGGTGTAGGCGGCGCGACCCCTTCCGGTCTGGCGCACGTGGGCGGCCACGAGGCGGCTGATCTCGCCCACGAGCTCGCCCGCCTGCTGGGGGCTCATCCCCCGCGGCACCGGCGGCGTGGGCACCTCGATGGACTCGAGCCGGTCCACCAGGTGCTCGACCGCGCTCGCGTCCGGGCGCTCGTGGACCCTGTAGAGGGTGGCCGCGCGCCGCTCGGAGAGGTAGCCGGCCACCTGCTCGTTGGCGAGGATCATCAGGTGCTCGATCAGGCGGTGGGACTCCGTCTGCGCCTCGAAGTGCACGCCCACCACGTTGCCCTCGGAGTCGAAGGCAAAGGAGGGCTCGCGCGAGTCCACCTCGAGCGAGCCGCGCTCGGCCCGACGGGCGGCCAGGGCGCACGACACCGCCCGGGCGGCCGCGAGCGGCTCGCCCCACGGCTCGCCGGGCGCCTCCGATCCGTCGAACACGCGATCGACCTGCTCGTAGGTCAGGCGCGCGTCGCTTGAGATCGCCGAGCGGTAGAAGCTCACGCTCTTCGCCTCCGGGCCGTCCATCACCATCTCGGCGGTCACGGCCAACCGCTCCTCGCCCGGCACGAGCGAGCACGCGCGATTCGAGAGCGCCTCGGGGAGCATGGGCTCCACCGCACCGGGCACGTAGACGCTCGTGCCTCGCCGATGGGCCTCGCGCTCCACCTCGCCGCCCGGACGCACGAAGGCGCTCACGTCGGCGATGTGCACCCATACCCGCGTGCGACCGTCCTCCTCGCGCCGGGCGGACACGGCGTCGTCGAAGTCCCGGGCCTCGGTGGGGTCGACGGTGAAGGTGGCAAGCTCGGTGAGGTCGCGGCGCCCGCCCTCGACCGAAGGCCCCTCCTCGGCCACCGCCTCGGCCTCGGCCTCGGCCCCGCGGGGGTGCCGGCGGTAGAGACCGCGGTCGAGCATCAGGGCCTCGAGCACGTCCCGCGCGCGGTCCGGTCGCCCGAGGCGGCGCACCACACGGGCCCCGCGCTTGCCCACCCCAAGCAGCACGAGGTCCCCGGGCGCCGCCCCGCCCGCTGCCTCGAGCGTCATCGACCGCCCGCGCTCGAAGAGCCGCTCGGCCGTCCAGAAGCGCCCGCGTCGAGAGATCACAGCCACCACCTGCGGTTGGGAGGCCACGGCGGGGCGCCCCGCTCCGCGCACGGCGGCGGGGGGGCTCACCTCACCCGGGAGCGAACGGTCTCGAGGGCCTTCGGGAGGGCGTCGTCGCGGCGGGTGCGCCGGAGGTCTCGCGCCGGCACGCTCGGGACCACCCCCCGCTTGGAGATGTTCTCTCCGCTGGGGAGGAAGTACTCGCCCACGGTGAGCGAGAGAGCGCCGTTGTTGGGCAGGGTCTGCACCTCCTGGAAGACGCCCTTCCCGAAGGTGCGCTGGCCCACGACGACGCCGCGCTGGCGGTCACGGAGCGCTCCGGCCACGATCTCCGAGGCGCTCGCGCTACCGCGGTCCACGAGCACCACGAGTGGCAGGCGCGGATCGATGGCCTTGCCCTCGGCCTCGAACTCCCGGCGGCGCTTGGTGCGCCCGTCGGTGGACACCACGAGGCCGTCCTCGATGAAGATCGACGACACGAGCACGGCCTCGTTCAGCAGGCCGCCGCCGTTGCCGCGGAGATCGAGCACGAGCCCCTTGGCCCCCGCGCGAAGCAGCTCGTCGATCTCGCGGCGAAGGATGCCGTGGGCCCCCGAAGAGAAGGTGGTGAGCTTGACCACGCCCACCGGGGCTCCGCCCGCGCGCTCGAGCTTGCCGGTGGCCACGGGCACCTCGATGCGCTCGCGGCGCACGGTGAGCGTGCGCGTGCGCCTGGGCTCGGGGGTGATCACCTTGAGCCGGACGCTCGTGCCCGGTGGGCCCTTGATCTTCGCGGTGGCCACCTCGGTGGCCTGCCCGGCGATCGACTTGCCGTTCACCTCGGAGATCACGTCCTGGGGGCGCACGCCCACGCGCTCGGCCGGCGAGCCCTCGAAGACCTCGGCCACCAGCAGGCCCTTGGGGTCGGGCTGGACGCTCATGCCCACCCCCTCGAACTGCCCCGAGACGCTGTCGGCGAACACCTTGGCCTCCCGCGGAGGCAGGTAGTTGGAGAAGCGGTCGCCGAGGCCGCCCACGATGGCCTTCAGCGACTCGCCCCGGAGGCGCTCGACGTCGACCGGCCGGTAGTAGCTGTCCTCGATGGTGTCGAGGAGCTCGCGGCGCGTGCGCTCGCTTGACGACTCGGACACGAGCACCTCACGCACCGGGCCGGGGAGCAGGGACGGGTGGCCGCCGAGGTACATGCCGATGCCGAGCACGGCCAGGGTGGCGAGCACGGTGACCGTGGTGGCGAGGATGCGTGTCATGGAGAGGGCGGCGCCCGGGAAGGGCGCCTCCTTCGAGGGTATAAGGAGCGCCGGCCCTAGGTCTTGAGGAAGCGCCGCAGCGTGAGTCCGCTGCCGAGGGCCGACACGGCCACGCAGGCGGCCACCAGCACGAGGCCGAGCAACTGGAAGTCGATGGTCTGCGGCGAGGCCAGGAGCGCGAAGCGCTCGGCCAGCGGATCGAACACGGTGGCCTTGGCCACCGCCAGCAGCCCCACGGCCATCACCCCGCCCGCGCACCCCACGATCACGCCCTCGATGACGAACGGCCAGCGGATGAACCAGTTGGTGGCCCCCACCAGGCGCATCACCTCAACCTCCCGGCGCCGGGCGAAGACCGAGAGGCGGATGGTGTTGGCCACCAGCGCCACGGAAGCGAGAAGCAGGAGCAGGGCGAGACCTCCGGTGAGGAGCTTCACGAGGGCGGTGGCCGAGAGGATCTTCTCGGTCTCCTCCTCGCGATCTCTCACCTCGTCGATGCCGGGAAAGGCGGGACGTACCCGTCCGCGCGCGTCGCGCGGGGCGAGCCGATCGGCGATCGTCGCCACCCGGCCCGGGTCCGCGGGGGTCAGGCGGAAGGCGTCGGGCAGCGGGTTCGCGCCGAGCAGCTCGAAGGCCTCCGGATTGCGGCGCCGCTCGCGGGCGAGCGCCTGCTCCTTGGGGATGTACTCGA
This sequence comes from Thermoleophilaceae bacterium, assembly GCA_050997195.1. GTDB lineage: Bacteria > Actinomycetota > Thermoleophilia > Solirubrobacterales > Thermoleophilaceae > JACCZP01. The sequence continues at coordinate 2,302 of JBPCRE010000133.1, read as the reverse complement.
CCGTCCGCACGTTGGGCACCGTGGCGAGGGCCTGGCGGAGCCCCTCGATCTCGGCGCGGCTCGCAGCGGGCTCCACGTAGACGTCCACGAGGACCCGCCCGCGGACCTGGTCCGCGGTGCCCGTGGTGGCTGCCACCACGGGGATGAACACCCCGAGCACGACCGCCGTGAGGACGATCGTGAGCATGGCCGCCAGGCTCGGGGAGGCGTTCCGCGACAGCGCCCGCATCGCCTCCTTGAGGAAGAAGGCAGCGCGCACTAGAGGAGGTCCGAGGCGACGGCCCGGGAGGTGCGACGCACGGTGATGGGCCGGCGCGACTCGTCGGGCCGGTAGAGGGCACTCGGCTGGTCGCGCAGAAGTCGTCCCGACTCGAGCTCGATCACCCGCCGACGCATCCGGTCGACCATGTCCCGGTCGTGGGTAGCGACGAGCACGGTCGTGCCGGTGCGGTTGATGCGGTGCAGAAGCTGCATGATCCCGATCGAGGTCTCGGGATCGAGGTTGCCGGTGGGCTCGTCGGCCAGGAGGAGAGGGGGATGGTTGACGAAGGCGCGGGCGATCGACACTCGCTGCTGCTCGCCGCCCGAGAGCTCGTCGGGGTAGGCCTGCAACTTGGTGGAGAGGCCGACCAGACGAAGGATCTCCGGCACCTTGGCCCGGATCGAGCCCCGGCTCTCGCCGATCACCTCGAGCGCATAGGCCACGTTGGCGTGCACCGTGCGGTTGGGCAGCAGTTTGTAGTCCTGGAACACCGCGCCGATGTTGCGGCGAAGCATCGGCACCCGCTTGGCCGCGATGGCGCCGAGCTCACGTCCGGCGATCCGGATCTCGCCCTGCGAGGGCTCCATCTCCTTGAGCAGGAGGCGCATGAGCGTGGACTTCCCGCAGCCGGTGGCCCCGACCAGGAAGAGGAGCTCGCCCCTGGCCACCCGAAACGACACGCGATCGAGGGCCACCTGGCCGCCGTCGTAGACCTTGGTCACGCCGTCGAGGTCGATCACGGGAACGCCGGCCGCCTGGGTCGCGGGCGCGGGTGCCTCGGTGGGGCTCTCGGTCGGGGGGCGCACGGGCGCGGCCAGCGTCCGCCGGGTGGTGGGGGTGGCGGCCATGAGGCGCAGGTAATAGCGCCTTGCAGGGAAAAGGGGGAGCCCTGCAACGCTTCCTTCAGTCCCGAGGCCCTATCCGGGGTCCCCGAGCCGGTAGCGCAGGAAGAGGTATCCCCGGTGTTCGAGCAGCCGCACGAGCTCCATCCTCACCGGGGCGCCGAGGGACGGACCGGCGAGGATGGTGGGGGCTTCGGCGTCTCCGGTCAGGGTGGGCGCGAGGGAGAGAAAGAGCTCGTCCACGAGGCCCTCGCGGAGGAGCGCCCGGTTCAGGTGGGGGCCGCCCTCGCACAGCAGCGTTCGCACGCCGTGCTCGGTCCGCAGCCGCCCGAGCGTGCCCGACAGGGCGAGATCTCCGCGAGCCGGCGGCTCGAGGTACTCGAGGCCGGACGCGGGGCGCAGGTACTGCACGTGCGCGGCTGCGCCATCGACCTCCGCGTCGGAGGAGGTGACCACGAGCACGCGCGATTCGGGATCGCGCAGCAGGGGGAGGTCGGCCGGCAGGTCGAGGCGGCCGCTCACCACGCAGGCCAGCGGGTCGGCCTCGAGGCCCGCGGCCCGGCGGCGAGCGCGACCCGCCTCGTCACGGATCATCCGCCCGTAGCGCTCGGTGCGCGCGGTGCCGGCGCCGAAGAGAACCGCGTCGACCTGAGTGCGCAGGCCGTGGAACAGCTCGCGATCGGCCGGGCCGCCCATCCCGATCGTGCGTCCCTCGAGCGTGGCCCGCCCGTCCGCGGTCGAGACCATGTTGAGCACCACGTAGGGCCTCTCGCTCGGAGCGAGCGAGGCAAGGTCCAGGCCACTCGCCTCCTCCGGGGAGAGGAGCCGGTCCTCGGGGAGGAGTTGCCTCAGTTCGACGGGCGCGGCCATGACCCCGGCATGGTGACGCGTCAGCCGCCGATGGCCACCATGCGCTCGATGGGAACGCGCGCCCGCTCGGCCACCTCGGGCGCCACTGAGACCGTGCGGTCGGGGCCCTCCCCGCGAAGGGTGCCGAGCAACTTCGGCAGGGTGATCATCTTCATGTAGGCGCACACCGCCGCCTCGTTCGCGGCCACGAAGGTCTTGCCGGGGGCCTCGAGCGAGAGGGGGTGCAGCATCCCCGTCTCGGTGGCCACCACGAAGGTCTCCGCCTCGGACGTTCGTGCGTGGGCGAGCATGCCGCCGGTGGAGAGCATGTGCACCCCGGAGCGCTCCA
>JBPCRE010000039.1:0-3001 GCA_050997195.1 Thermoleophilaceae bacterium | reverse complement strand
GGGGAAAAATGGTGGGGGTGAGCCGCCGGGGACCTCCCCGTCCGGGGCGCGGGGGTGCCTCCGCCCACCCCCTAGAGTCCGCGGTCCATGACCGTCTCGCCATCCGCCGCGCCGCTCGAGGACCCTGAGCTCACGGGAGCCGCCTGGGACCTCGAGCCGCTCGTCGGCGGTGAGGGGGACACCGGCGTGGACCGCCTGCTCGACGAGGCCGCCGAGCGTTCGGAGGCCTTTGCGGCGCGGTACCAGAGCCGGCTCACCGAGCTCGACTCCGCGGGCCTCGCCGAGGCCATGACCGAGCTGGCGGGGATCTCTGAGCTCGCCGGGCGAGCCGGCTCCTACGCCGCGCTCGCCTTCTCCACCGACACCTCCGATCCCGCACGCGGCGCGCTCATGCAACGGGTGCAGGAGCGCTCGACCGCCCTGCAGACGAAGCTCCTCTTCTTCGACCTCGAGTGGGCGGCGCTGCCCGACGAGCGCGCCGAGGAGCTCCTCGCCGCCGACGGCCTCGACTTCTGCGCCCACTACCTGCGCATGGAGCGCCGCTACCGGCCCCACCTGCTGACCGAGCCCGAGGAGAAGGTGCTCGCCGAGAAGAGCGTGAGCGCCCGCGCGGCCTGGACGCGACTCTTCGAGGAGCTGAGCTCGGCCATCGAGGTGGATCTGCCGCCCGAGGACGGGACCCAGAGCGGGGATCCCGCCGGCGGCGCCAGCGGCGAGCCGGTGGTCCAGAGGGTCTCGCTCGAGGTGGCGCTCTCGCGGCTCCAGTCGCCCGACCGCACGGTGCGGCGCTCGAGCGCCGAGGCGGTGACGGCCGCGCTCGAGCCCGGCCTGCGCACGCGGGCCTTCATCTTCAACACGCTGCTCCACGACAAAGCCGTGGACGACCGCCTACGCTCCTACCCCAACTGGCTGGCCGCGCGCAACCTCGCCAACGAGGCGAGCGACGAATCGGTGCAGGCGTTGATCGAGGCCGTGCGCGGCCGCTACGACATCCCCCAGCGCTGGTACCGGCTGAAGGCCGGGCTGCTGGGCGTAGAGCGCCTGGCCGACTACGACCGCATGGCCGCGATCACGGCCGAGGACGAGACCGTGGCCTGGGGCGATGCCCGCGACCTCGTGCTCGACTCCTACGCCTCCTTCTCCCCCGAGCTCTCGAACCTCGCACGACGCTTCTTCGACGAGCACTGGATCGACGCCCCGCTCAGGCCGGCGAAGCGCGGTGGGGCCTTCAGCGCGTCCACCGTGCCCTCGGTGCACCCCTACGTGATGCTCAACTACACCGCGCGCTCCCGCGACGTGCTCACGCTCGCGCACGAGCTCGGGCACGGAGTCCACCAGGCGCTCGGCGCGGGCCAGGGGATCTTCCACCAGTCGACGCCGCTCACCGTGGCCGAGACGGCTTCGGTCTTCGGGGAGACCGTGGTGTTCGGCCGACTGCTCGAGCAGACCACCTCGGCGGAGGCGCGGCTGGGCCTGCTGGCCGAGTCGCTCGAGGGAGCGATCGCCACCGTGTTCCGCCAGGTGGCCATGAACCAGTTCGAGGATGCGGTGCACGTGGCCCGGCGGGGCGAGGGCGAGCTCTCGGTGGAGCGCATCGGAGACCTCTGGACCGAGAGCCAGACCGACCTCCTCGGAGACTCGGTGGAGGTCACCGAAGGCTACCACTCGTGGTGGTCCTACGTGCCCCACTTCGTGAACGTGCCGGGCTACGTGTACGCCTACGCCTACGGCCAGCTGCTCGCCCTCTCGGTCTACCAGCGCTACCTCGAGGAGGGCGAGAGCTTCGTGCCCCGCTACCTCGAGATGCTCTCCGCCGGCGGCTCGATGCTCCCCGAGGAGCTCGGCGCCATCGTGGGCGTGGACCTCACCGACCCGGGCTTCTGGGACGCCGGGCTGGCGCTGGTCGAGCAGCAGCTCGCGGCCGCCGAGGCTGCGGCGCGGGACTCGGGACGGCTCCCCTCCTCGGTCTAAGCGGCGGCGCGTGCAGGGCTAGGCGAGTGGTTCGTCTTCGCCGCTGCCGAGGGCTTCCAGCTCGGCGAGGTCGACGGCGTCCTTGGCCCGTCCGCCCGCCCGCTTCATTGCCTTGAGATCGTCGAGCTGGGCGACGGGAACAGCCACTCCGCCAAGGTCGAACACCGCCGCCGGCACCAGCTCCTCGTAACGAGGGACGCCTTCGACCTGGTGGAGCAGGTGCACGTCGCCGTGACGTGTGCGCAAGCGGCGGTCGACCCGGCGCACCAGCGACTCGCGGGTAATCGCCGAGGACCGGTCGTCGAGGTCAAGCGCGTCGACGGCGGCCATCGCCAGGCTGAGCGCCTCGGCGTTGTCCCAGTCGGCCGCTACGACAAGGTCAAGGTCGGCGGTGGCGCGGATGACGCCGTGCGCCGCGAGAGCGAGGCCACCGACGACCACGTACTTGGCGCCATGGGCGCTGAGGGCGGCCAAGATCAGGTCGGGGTCGAACGCCGGCTCATCGCTCATCGACCCGCTCCGCCCTGGCCAGCCGCTGCGCCGCCTGCGACAGGCTGATCGTCCTGCGCCACCGTTCCTGGGGGGTCATCGCCCGGTGGCGGGCGATGTCCTCGGCCGAGTTCCACGTCTTCGCCTCGACGCGCTCCGACGGTTGCGACTTCTGCTCAACTCGTTCAGTCATACCTTGCTCCTCCGAGCGTCCGTCTCGCGTTTGCCTCCTCTGGAGCAGGGCGGCGCCCGCGCCCAGGTGTCGCCGGTCCGCGTCAACCTCGTTAGACGGGATCGTGGCAGAATCTCAACAGCGGTCGCCGGGCACGGTGGGCGTCAGGTGGTGGGCGTCAGGTGGTCGCCGTCGAGCAGGTCAGCCGCGAGGGGCAGCGGCTCCAGCCACACCGGGCGGAGTTGGACCAGCTCTAGGGTCCGCGCCTCATGAGCGCCCCCCTCCTCGCCGTCGACGCCCCCTCCCTGCTCTACCGCGCCTTCTTCGCCCTCCCGAAGACCATCGTGGAAGGTGAGGGCGTGCCGGTGA
>JBPCRE010000213.1:0-4600 GCA_050997195.1 Thermoleophilaceae bacterium | reverse complement strand
CCCGCTCTACGGCGGCGAGCCCGGCCGGCGCCATCAGGCCGGCGGCGGTGAGCTGCTCGATGCGGTCCTTGTTGGCCTTCGACCAGCGGCTCCCGCGCTTGCGCGGTGTGACGAGCAGTTGCGAGCGTTCGGCGTCCAGCTTGCGCGGCACGCTGTCGACCCAGCCGGGTAGCCCGGTGGTGCTCGGAGAGCCAGGCTCGCCACTCGGCGCGCGAGCGCACGGTCACCTGCTCGTAGGCGTCAGACACCGGCCTCGTCCGGCGGCGGTCGCCGTTGCGTCGCGCCCGGTGCGCTCGCTGCCGCTAACGAGGCCACCGCCCTTGGAGCGCGCGGAGCCGCCGCCTCGACGGCGAGCACGGCGTCCTACACCGCCAGCCGCAGAAGCTCTCGGATCCCGAGCACGACGAGCGCCAGCGCGGCCAGGACACCGGCCAGGCCACCGGCGACCCAGATGAGGGCGGCCACCGCCATGGTGAAGAAGACGGCGAAGCGCCGGCCGGTGGTGCCCGGCCGGGCGAAGGGCGTGCCCCCGAGCCAGTCGACGACAGGCTCGGCGCCACCTCGGCGTGAGGCGAGGAGGTAGTCGCTGCCCGCGAAGGCGGCGAGCACCAGCACGCACCCCACGATCAGGCTGAGCACGGCGATGAGGAAGACCATGAGGCGCGCCCACCGTAGCGGCTCCCTCACCTCTCTGGCTCCGGGCGCTACGCTCGTGGAACCAATCCGGGCCATCGGGGCTCGGATACGCAGTGCAGGCGATCGCAGTCGTTGCTTTAGGGCACCCTCCGCGCGGCGCAGCACAACACCCGTGGAGGTACATATGCCCACCGGAACCGTCAAGTGGTTCAGCGACGAGAAGGGCTTCGGCTTCATCACCCCGGACGAGGGATCCAAGGATCTCTTCGTCCACCACACCGCCATCGGCGGAAGCGGCTTCAAGTCGCTGGCCGACGGCACCAAGGTGTCGTACGAGTCTGAGGCGGGGGACAAGGGCCCGAAGGCCGTCAACGTGGAGAAGCTCTAGCCCCAGGCTCGAGCTTCCGGGGCGCCTGTGCGGGCCGGCGACGCCGCCGGCCCCGCGCTCCTTCGGGCGATGCCAAAGACGCTCGTCAGCAGGAGAAGAAGGCTCATCGCTCAGCAGCGGTGATGCCGGCCAGGCGTCGGCTGGGATACTCCGCGAGACGGCTCGGCGGGCGAGGTCCGCCAGTCTGCCCCCCGCTCCTATGCCGTGCTGATCCTCTTCTCGGCCACGCTCTTTCTGAGCGCCGCGCTGCTCTTCCTCGTGCAGCCGATGTTCGCGAAGTTCGTGCTGCCTCTCTACGGCTCGACTCCCGCGGTGTGGACCACCACGCTGCTGTTCTTCCAGGCCGTCCTGCTGCTCGGCTACGCCTACGCCCACGCCGCCACCACCCGGCTCGGCGTGCGCCGCCAGGCCGCCCTACACCTCGGCCTGCTGCTGGTGCCCCTCGTGGTGCTCCCGCTCGCCGTGCCCTCGGGCTTCGTGCCCGACGCGGACGCCACGCCGGTGCTCTCCCTCCTCGGGCTGCTCGCGGTGTCCGTGGGGCTGCCCTTCTTCGTGGTGTCCTCCACCGCGCCACTGCTCCAGCGCTGGCTCGCGGACACCGGCCACCCCTCCGCGGGGGATCCCTACTTCCTGTACCGCGCGAGCAACCTCGGGAGCATCGTCGGGCTGCTCGGCTACCCGCTGCTCATGGAGCCGCGCCTCGGGCTGACGCTGCAGGGGCGAGCTTGGGCCCTCGGCTACCTGGTGCTCGTCCCGCTGCTCGCCGCGTGCGCGGTGGCGCTGTGGCGCTATCGCCGTCCCACGCCGGCGGAGGGCGGCATCGACGCGCGCCTGCGAGAGGGGGCCGGCGAGGCGCCCGACGCCGAGGCCGACGCGCCTCCCACCCTTCGCCGGCGCGCCCGCTGGGTGGGCCTCGCCTTCGTGCCCTCGAGCCTGCTGCTCGGCGTGACCTCCTACCTCACCACCGACGTGGCGCCGGTCCCCCTGCTGTGGGCGGTCCCCCTCTCCCTCTACCTGCTCTCGTTCATCGTGGCGTTCTCCCCCGGTGCGCGCTCGGCGCGGGCGCAGCGATGGATTGCCCTCACCCTGCCGTGGGCGCTCATCGGCCTCGTGCTCCTCATCCTGCTCGAGCTCCAGCGCCCGCTCTGGCTCATCGCCGCCGCGCATCTCGTCGGCTTCCTGGTGGTGGCCATGGTCGGCCACGGAGAGCTGGCGAGAGACCGTCCGGCCCCGCGCTACCTCACGGGCTTCTACCTCTGGGTCTCCCTCGGAGGGGTGCTCGGCGGGCTCTTCAACGCGGTGGTGGCCCCGGCGCTGTTCGACTCGCTGCCCGAGTACGGCCTGGCCGTGATCCTCGCGGCCTTCCTCCGCCCCCGGGCGGCGCGCGGCGAGCCGGGACCGCTCACGAGGTGGTTCGATCTCGGCCTGCCGCTCCTGCTCGCCCTGGTGCTCGGCATGGTGCTGCTCTCGCTGCGAGTGGCTCCGCCCGAACTGCAGTCGGTGGGCCGCAGCATGGTGTTCGGCCTGGCCGCCGGGGTGCTGCTCAACTTCGCCCGCAGGCCGGTGCGAATGTCGCTCGGCCTCGGGGCGTTCCTCCTCGCCGGTGGTCTCGCGGCCACCACGGGAGAGCGCACCCTCGAGCGCGAGCGCTCGTTCTTCGGGATCCATACGGTGACCGCGTCGCGGGGCCAGCACCGCCTGGTGAACGGCAGCACCCTTCACGGGCTGCAGGCCTGGACGCCGGCTCCCCGAGCCGAGCCGCTCTCCTACTACGGGCGCTCGGGTCCGATCGGCCAGGCCCTGGCCGCGCTTCCGCGCCCCGAGAGCGCCACCGCGCGCACCGCGGTGATCGGCCTCGGCACGGGCACGATGGCCTGCCACGGGCGCGCGGGGCAGCGCTTCACCTTCTACGAGATCGATTCGACGGTGGAGCGCATCGCCCGCGACCCGCGCTACTTCACCTTCCTGCGCGACTGTCCGCCCGCGAAGGAGGTCGTGCTGGGCGACGCCCGGCTGTCGCTGCGCCGGGCCCCGCCCGACAGCTACGACCTCATGGTGGCCGACGCCTTCTCATCCGACGTGATCCCCGTGCACCTCGTGACCCGCGAGGCCCTCGATCTCTACCTCTCCAAGCTGGCGCCCGACGGCGTGCTCGCCGTTCACGTGAGCAACCGCTACCTCGACCTCGACCCGGTGCTCGGCAACCTGGCGGCCGGGCGCGGGCTCACCTGCCTCGCCGGCGAGGAGAGCGAGGCGGAAGCCGCTCGGGTCCCGGGCCGCACCCAGTCGAGGTGGGTGGTGATGGCCCGGCGCCCCGAGCACCTCGGGCGCCTGCCCGCCGACCGCCGCTGGCGCCCGTGCCGGCGCGAGCCCGGGAATCGCGTGTGGACCGACGACTACTCGAACGTGGTGTCGCTCTTTCGCTGGAACTGATCGTGCGGCGGTCGGGGAGGCGGTGGGATCGATCGTCCCGCGGCCGCTCGGCGCCGGGAGTATGGTTGTACGAGCAACCACCGCCGAGACCGACGAGGGGACGAGCCGCATGAGCACCATCTCCCGCACCGACCTCACCCGTGAGACCAGCGCCGAGGGTGCCTTCGTGCGCCAGCGGAGCACCTTTCGCGACTGGGTGAGCGCCGACGGCTCCACGGGCTACCGCGCCGAGCCGGGCCGCTATCACCTCTACGTGTCCCTCGCGTGCCCGTGGGCCCACCGGACGATCATCGTGCGCAAGCTCAAGGGCCTCGAGCACGTGGTCTCCCTCTCGGTGGTAGACCCGCTGCGCGACGAGCGCGGCTGGCGCTTCGGCACGGGCGCCGGGGGGGACGGGGAGCCCGACCCGGTGGGCGACCGCGCCTTTCTCTCCGAGGCCTACTTCGCCACCGACCCCGCCTTCGAGGGTCGCGTGACCACCCCGACCCTCTTTGACCGCGAGACCGGCCGGGTGGTGAGCAACGAGTCCGCTGACATCCTGCGCATGCTGAACACGGAGCTCGACGAGTGGGGGGATGCCTCGGTGGACCTCTACCCGCTCGAGCTCCGGCCGGAGATCGACGCGGTGAACGATCGCGTGTACGAGAACGTGAACAACGGCGTGTACCAGTCGGGCTTCGCCCGCTCCCAGGAGGCCTACGAGGCCGCCGTGCTCCCGCTGTTCGCCACGCTCGACGAGCTCGAGGATCGCCTCTCCCGTCAGCGCTACCTCGCCGGCGACCGAATCACCGAGGCCGACTGGCGCCTGTTCGTCACGCTCGTACGCTTCGACGCGGTCTACCACTACCACTTCAAGTGCAACCTCCGGCGCCTGACCGACTACCCCCACCTCTCGGGCCACACGCGCGAGCTCTTCCAGATACCGGGCGTGGCCGAGACCGTGAACTTCGACCACATCAAGCGCCACTACTACATGACCCACGACGCGGTGAACCCGACGGCGATCGTGCCGGTGGGGCCGGAGCTCGACTTCTCGGCGCCGCACGGGCGGGGATCTCCCGAATGAGCCTGCTTCCCGAGTCGTCCGCGCGAGAGGACATGGCGGGCCGGCCGATGAGGCCGCGACCTAGAGGTTGACTCCAC
>JBPCRE010000209.1:0-5967 GCA_050997195.1 Thermoleophilaceae bacterium | reverse complement strand
CCTCGACGGCCTGCCCCCCGCCTACCTGGTGGGCGGCGCGGTGCGCGATCTCCTCCGAGGCGCGCGCACGGTGGACCTCGACGTGTGCATGGAAGGCGACGCGGTGGCAGCCGCGGGCGTGCTGGCCGAGCGCCTCGGCGGTGAGGCCGTGGCGCACGAGCGCTTCGGCACGGCCACGGTGCGCGCCGGCCGGCTCTCTCTCGACCTCGCCCGCACCCGTCGTGAGACCTACGAGCGCTCCGGGGCGCTCCCGGTGGTCGAGCCCGCGGGCCTCGAGGAGGACCTCGGCCGGCGCGACTTCACGGTGAACGCCATGGCCGCGGCGCTAGCCGCGGACGAGTTCGGCCAGGTGCACGATCCGCACGGTGGACGCCGCGATCTCGCCGATGGCGTGATCCGCGTGCTCCACCCGCGCTCCTTCCTGGATGACCCCACCCGGCTGCTCCGAGCGGTGCGCTACGAGGCCCGCCTCGGGGGAGTGATGGACGCGGCCACCGAGGCCCGCGCGCGGGAGGCGGTGGCCGACGGGGCGCCGGCCACGGTGTCGGGCTCCCGGGTGCGCGAGGCCCTGCTCGACCTCCTCTCCGAAGAGGAGGTACCCCGGGCCGTGGGCCGCCTCGCCGAGCTCGGGCTCGACCGTGCGCTGCACCCGGCGCTGCGCGCCGACGAGGCGCGCGCCGCCGCCGCCGCGCTCGGCAGCGTCGAGACCGGCGCCGACCGCAACCTGGCCGTGCTGGCCACTCTCCTGGTTGACGCCCCGGAGGAGCTCGCGCCCTGGCTCGAGGGCCTCGGACTCACCCGCTCGGTCCGCGAGCGGGTGGCCCGCGTGGCCCAAACCGCTCCCGCGCTGGCCCTCGCCCTCGAGGGCGAGCGGACGGCGTCGGAGCTCCACGCGCTGATGAGCCCCGAGCCTCCCGAGACCCTCGCGGTGGCCCTCGCCCTCGGCGCCCCGGCCGAGCCCGTCCTCCGCTTCCTGAGCGATCTACGCGGAATCCGCCTCGAGGTGACCGGGGCCGAGCTCCTCGAGGCCGGGGCAGCGCCCTCTCCGGCCCTCGGACGCGCACTCGAGGAGACGCTCAGGCGCAAGCTCGACGGCGAGGTGGCCGGGCGCGAGGAGGAGCTCCGCGTGGCCCTCGAGCTGGTGGGCGGGGCGCGGCGGTGAGCTCCTCCGCGCCGTCCCGCCCCGTCGAGTCCATCGACGTCGAGCTGCCGGGTGCGCGGGTGGCGTTCTCGACCCGCAACGGAGGGGTGAGCGAGGGCCCCTACGCGTCGCTGAACCTCGGCATCCTCACCGACGACGAGGCCCGGCGCGTGGTGGAGAACCGCCGCCGCCTGGCCACGAGCGCGGGCCTCGAGCCCGGGCGCGTGGCCATGGGCTGGCAGGTGCACGGCACCGACGTGCTCGAGTGGTCCTCGCCGCCGGAGGCGGGCGCCTACGCGGCGCCGGGCGCCGAGCTCCCCCGCGTGGACGGGCACACCACCACGCTCGCGGACCTCGGCCTGCTGGTGCTCGCGGCCGACTGCCTGCCCATCGCGCTGGCCTCGCGGCGCCGGGTGGCCATGGTGCACGCCGGATGGCGGGGGCTTGCCGGCGGGGTGATCGAGCGCGCGCTCGAGCGCTTCGACGAAGGACCGGTGGCCGCCGCCGTGGGCCCGGGCATCGGCCCGTGCTGCTACGAGGTGGGGCCCGAGGTGCTCGAGGCCTTCACCGACCTTCCCGGGGTGGCCTCCGGGCGCATGCTCGACCTGAAGGCCGCGGCCCGGCGGCGGCTCGAGTCCGAGGGGGTCCGCCAGGTGGAGGACGTGGAGCTCTGCACGAGCTGCCGCCCCGACCTCTTCTTCTCCCATCGCCGGGACCGGGGCGTGACCGGCCGGCAAGGAGGTCTCGTGTGGCGGGCGCGGTGAGGCAGACCTTCACCGGGCTCCAGGTGGCCAAGGTGCGCGAGAACCTCCACCGAGCGCGCGAGCGCATCGCGGCGGCGGGGCGCGACCCGGCCACGGTGGAGATCTGTGCGGCGGTGAAGTACGTGCCCGTCGAGGAGCTCCCGGTGCTCGCCGCGGCGGGCATCGAGCTGGTGGGAGAGAACCGCGCGCAGGATCTCCTGGCCAAGCGCGAGCGCCACGCCGAGGCGTTCACCTGGGACTTCATCGGCAACCTGCAGAGCCGCAAGGTGCGCGACGTGGCCCCCGCCGTGCGCCTCATCCACTCGGTGGCCTCCGGCTCGGCCCTCGACCAGCTCGAGCGCCACCCCGCTCCCGAGGTGCTCGTCCAGGTGAACCTGGCCGGCGAGCGGGACAAGGGCGGCGTGGCCCCCGAGGGCCTGGCCGAGTTCATCGCGCGCTGCCCCGTGCCGGTCACCGGCCTCGCGACCATGCCCCCGGCCGTGGAGCACGCCGAGGAGAACCGCCGCCACTTTGCCCGGCTCGCCGAGCTGGCCGCCGAGCACGGCCTCGAGCGGCTCTCCATGGGCACGTCTCAGGACTTCGAGGTGGCCGCCGCGGAGGGGGCGACGATCGTGCGCCTCGGCAGCGTGCTCTACCGCTGAGGGCCCGGGTGGCCGCCGCCGGTCGCCTCATAGCCGTCCAGCTCGGGCATCTGGCAGTGCATGAGCACCGCGTCGTGGCCCGCCGGCATCGGCGACCTCCCCAACCTGGAGGGCCGGCCGGCCTCGCGCGACGCGTCCAGCCTCGCGGCCCCCGAGCACCTCGAGCAGCGTGTCAAGGAGCCGCGAGGGCCGGACCGGCTTCGTCAGATGGCTGGTAAAGCCCGCCTCTCGCGCCGCGGCCCGCTGGTCTGCGGATGAGGTGAGAAGGACCAGGGAAGTGGAGTTGAGGTGCGGGTCCGCGCGGGTGCGGCGAGCCAGCTCCAATCCGTCCAGGTCCGGCATGTGGAAGTCGAGGACGGCGAGCTCGAAGGGATCCCCGGCCTCGGCCCTCGCCCGCAGCAGGTCGAGGGCCTCGGCGCCGCCCGAGGCGGTGACCGGCTTCATGTCCCAGGTGCCGACCTGCCGCTTGAGCATCACCCGGGTCACCGGCAGGTCGTCCACGATGAGCACCGAGCGGCCGGCAAGACCACCCGCGGGGGCTGCCGGTCTGGTCGCGGCGGAACGGGCCAGGGGGATCGTGACCCAGAAGCGACTGCCCAGCCCGGACTCCGAGGTGACTCCGATGCGTCCCCCCATCATCTCGGTGAGCTGCCCGGAGATGGCCAGCCCGAGTCCGGTGCCCCCGTATCTCCGGGTGGTCGAGGCGTCGGCCTGTGTGAACGGGTCGAAGAGGGCCGGAAGCTGCTCCGCGCTTATGCCGATGCCCGAGTCCTCCACCGAGAAGCAGAGCCGACCGTCACCCGGAGTGTCCTCTCCCGGAGTCACGCTCACGAGGACCTGTCCCTCGGTCGTGAACTTGATCGCGTTCGAGATCAGGTTCGTGAGGATCTGGCGCAGCCGGACCTGGTCGGCCCTCACCCACCGGGCCACCGAGGGATCGATTGCCATCACGAGCTCGACGCCCTTGCGGTGGGCGGACGAGGCCAGCAGATCGCCCACCTCGCCGACCGTGTCCCACAGGTCGAACTCCACCTCCTCGAGCTCGAGCCGTCCGGCCTCGATCTTCGAGAAGTCGAGGATGTCCTCGAGGATGGTGAGCAGGGACTCGCCCGAGGAGCGGACGGTGTCGGCGAACGAGCGCTGCTCGGCGGTCAACGAAGAGTCCAGCAGCAGGTCCGTCATGCCTATCACCCCGTTCATCGGCGTGCGGATCTCGTGGGACATGTTGGCCAGGAACTCCGACTTGAGGCGTGAGGCCTCGAGCGCCTGGTCGCGGCCCTCGGCCAGGGCCCGCTCGGCCCGTGCGCGCTCGGTCACGTCGCGTATCTGAGCGAGGACGTGACGCACCTGCCCGTCGGCGCCGCGGACCACCGAGAGGTTGATGGCCACCGGCACGGCTCGTCCGTCGGCGTGCATGTGGCGCTTCTCGAGCTTGGCCGTCTCGATCTCTCCCGCGAACAGACGCCGAAGCGTGGCCGCGCCGATGGCTAGATCCTCCAGGTGGGCGACGTCTAGGAAGTGGCGGCCCACCAGGTCGCTCACCGGCCGGCCGAGGATCTCTCCGTACGCCCGGTTGACCTGCAGGAGGCGGCCCTCGAGGTCGGACATGGCCATGCCGATCGGCGCCTCCTCGAAGGCGGAGCGAAAGCGTTCCTCGAGCTCACGCGCCGCCGCCTCGTCGCGGCGACGCTCGGTCACGTCCTGAAGCGTGCCGGCCAGACGACGGGTGTCCTCGACGACGGCGGCCCGCATGTGAACCACCACCTCCCGACCGTCGGCGCGCACGATCCGGAACTCGCTCTCCAAGTCCGTCGGGCCCCGGAGGGTCTTGTCGATCGCGTCCTGAAATCCGACACGATCCTCGGGATGCACGAGCTGGAGGAGCTCCCAGGGCCCAAGGGGCTCATCGTCGGGGTCCAGACCGAGGATCCGGAACTGCTCGGCCGACCACCGGGCCTTGCCGCTCCCGAGGTCCCACTCCCAGCTCCCGAGGTGCGCGATCGACTGGGCCGTAGCCAGCCGTCGGCTCTCTCTGGCCAACGCCTCGTTCGCCCGCTTGCCCGCGGTGATGTCGAGCATCTGACTGCTGAAGTGCAGAGGTTGGCCCTCCGGGTCCCGAACGAGCGACAGGCTGACGTCGACCCAGACGGTCGTTCCGTCGGGGCGCAGGTAGCGCTTCTCCGTGCGCGCGCCCTGAGCCTCGCCACGTAGGAGGCCGGCGATCTGGCCTTCGTAACGGTCGACGTCCTCGGGATGGGTGAAGGTACCGAGGTGCGTGCCCCTGAGCTCGCCCGCGGGACGCCCGAGGATCTCGCACAGGGCGGCGTTGACGCGAAGGAAGCGGCCGTCGAGGCCGGTCAGGCACATGCCGAGCACCGCGCCGTCGAACGCGGTCTCGAAGCGTTGCTCGGCCTCCCTCTGGGCCGCTTCGACCCGCTTCCGATCGGTCACGTCGTGGGCGACCAGCACGCCTCCGGCCACCTCCCCGTCGGCGGCGCGGACGGGCGCCGCCTCGAACGAGAGGATCCGGTCGCCCCACGAGCTTCTCGTCTCGAAGGCGTGCTGCTCGCCGGCCAGCGTGGCCCGGTAGAAGCCCTCGAGGGCTGTGGCGTCCTCAGGCGGGAGGGCTTCCTGCGGGGTCCTGCCTTCGAGAGCCTCACGCGACCAGCCGAGGCGCGCGAGGGCCGAGCCACCCACCAGGCGATGGCGGAGGCCCCGATCGAACATGAGCACCGCCGCGTCAGGAAGGCTTTCGACCACTGTGCGGTAGAGCTGCTCGCTCTCACGAAGGGCGGCCTCTGCCCGCTTGCGCTCCGAGATGTCGCGGGCCAGGATGGCTTCGCCGATGACCACGCCGCTGTCGTTCAGGAGCGGCGCGGCGTTCAGCGAGATCGCCACCTCGCTCCCGTCCCTGTGCAGCCGCACGGTCTCGTGACGCCGGACGGTCTCGCCTCCCAGCACGCGGACGGCGAGGGCGTCGACCTCCTCCTCGAGACCGGGCGGAGACAGGATGGCGAGCGGCTGCCCGACGGCCTCCTCGGCGCTGTACCCGTACAGCCTCTCGGCCGCGCGATTCCAGGTACGGATGTGGTCCTCGCGGTCAACGCTGTAGATGGCCTCCTCGGCCGAGCGGATGACCGCCGAGAGCAAGCGACTCGCGTCGTGCGATGCGCTGTCGTCTCCCTGCGGCCCATCCAGGGTCTGGTCCATCGCCGGGGCATCCCCACCACCCACCCATCCTCGATGGCTCATCGGGGCCCCCGGGGCCCGGGCACGGCGGCAGACGCGGGCTCCTCGGGCGAGACCGCGGCGCGCCACACGCAGACGAGGGCGGCGCAGACCATGAGAGAATTGTGGAAAAGGCCCCTGGCTGCGAGCGCGTCCTTCGCTCGTTCTCCGGCGGGGGAAATCGGGGCGAGCA
>JBPCRE010000206.1:0-29936 GCA_050997195.1 Thermoleophilaceae bacterium | reverse complement strand
GCCAGGGGCAGCGCCCGCCCGAGTCGCGCCGCGCCCGGCTCGGCGGCCAGCGCCCGCGCCTGGTCGACCGCGCTCAGCAGATCGCTGCGCGCGATCACCAGGCGTACCGCCGCGCGCAGTCGCAGGTCGAGGTCGCCGCTCCCGAGCGAGTGAAGGATGTCGAGCCACTGGTGGCGCCGAGAGAGCCGCGTGGACACGCCGGCCACCCGGTCGGGAGTCAGGTCGCCGTCGAAGGCGGGACAGCGGTGAAGCGCCCCCTCCACGTGGAGCTCGAGCATCGAGCGCACGCACTTCTCGCAGCGCCCGCAGTTGCGGTCGGACTCGAGCTCGTCGACGCGGCACACGCGGAGCGTCGAGAGTGCCATCGGCGAGCGGGCGATGCGCCTTACCTTGGCCAGCCGGCTGGCGTCTCCGTAGTGCACGATGTCCGTGCGCTCGGTGGTGAAGCGATGGTCGAGCACGGGGTGGGTGCCGGCGGGCACGATCTCACCCTGCATCGCGCCCGACGCGATGAGCATGCGACGCGGACCGAGCGCGAGTGCCATGGCGGCGAGCTGCGCTCCGCGCACCTCGCGCTTCTGGTTGGTCTCCACGTGGATCACCTCGAGCCCGGCCGCCTCGGCGGCCCGGGTGGCGCCGGAGTCGAACTCCCGCTGGTATCGCTCGCCCGAGTAGTCCGACATGAAGTCCCGCGAGAAGATCGCGTGGGTGAGTGGGGGGGTCTGGGGGTCGTCCTCTCGCGCGGTCAGGGCCGCGAACCACGAGTCCACCCCGCGGGTGAAGAAGCAGGCGGTCATGTCGGCGGGAGGAGCCTGCGGCGGGGCGGCCGGCGCGGACACCGCGATCGGCTTCATTTCGCCGGGCCGCAGCGACCGGTAGACGTTCACTATCCCCTCGACCTCACCCAGCAGTCGCGGGGACACCGGCCCGTCCACCTCCAGGTCCTCCCCACGGCGCAGGCACCAGACGAGCGCCGCCACGAGGAACGGGGAAGCGTCGATCTCACCCGCGGGCGCGTAGGCCTCGGGAAAGCGGAACCAGAGCCGGCGCTCGTGTCCGTCCTTGCCACGGAGTCGCGCGGAGAGCTCGCACCGCCCGTCGTGCACGGCCCGCTGGAGGTCGTCGACGATCATCGCCGCTCGCGCGCCGCGGTTCCCGTCGGGATCCCTCCGCGCCTCGCGGCCCTTTCCACGTCGGGCAGGGTAGCCAAGCCCGTCGCCCCAGGGTTGTACCGTCCGCCACCGGCGCCCGCCCTCGAGCCATGCATGTCCTCTTCGTCCTCTATCACCCCGGTTACCTGCGGTTCTACGACTCCGTCATCGCCCTGCTGGCGGAGCGCGGCCACCGCGTGTCGCTCGCGTGGTCGAAGGCGGGCAAGAAGAGCGAGGGCCTCGAGGCCCTCGCACTCGGCAGCGGACGGGTGGAGGATCTCGGCCAGGTTCCGACCCGCACCGACCTCGCGGAACCCGTGGCGTTCGGGCTGCGCGCCGTGGCCGACTACGTGCGCTATCTGGATCCCACCTTTGCGCAGGCCGAGTTCCTGCGCCGGCGCTACCGGCGCCGGCTACCCCGGCTCGCCTCTCCGCTGAAGAGACTCCCGCCGCTCCGCGCGGGCATAGTGGAGCGGATCCAGCGAGCGCTCATCCTCCTCGAGCGCGCCGGCCCGCGAAGCCCCGCCATGGACGCCTGGCTCTCCTCCCTCGATCCCGATCTGGTGGTCGTCAGCCCACTGGTGGCCGACTACTACAGGCGGCGCCAGCAGGCCGACGTGGTGGGAAGCGCGCGGGCGCTGGGCATCCCCTCGGCCCTGGGAGTCGCGAGCTGGGACCACCTGACCACCAAAGGCCGCGCCAAGGTCGTGCCCGATCGGGTGCTGGTATGGAACGAGCGCCAGCGCGAGGAGGCGGAGCGGCTGCACGGGATCCCGCCGTCTGACGTGGTGGTGACCGGCGCGCAGCTCTTCGACCGCTGGTTCGACCGCCGGCCGAGCACCTTGCGCGCGGAGTTCTGCGCCAAGGTGGGCCTCGAGGGCGATCGGCCGTTCGTGCTCTTCGTGGGATCCACCCGCACGATCTCCGACCCCGACGCCGAGCAGCGTTTCGTGAGGAGCTGGATCGGCGCTCTACGCGCCAGTACGGATCCCGCGGTGCGGGACCTCGCGGTGCTGGTGCGCCCACATCCGCACAACTCGGATCTCTGGGCCGAGGCCGATCTCTCCGACCTCGGCGACGTGAGCGTGTGGCCGCGGGGGCAAGGGAACATCGTCGACGAGGATCACCGGGCCGGGTTCTTCGACTCCCTGCACTACAGCGCCGTAGTGGTGGGCATCAACACGAGCGCGATGATCGAGGCGGCGATCGTGGGGCGCCCGGTGCTCACCGTGCGCGCGCCCGAGTTCGCGAGTACCCAGGGCGGGACCGTTCACTTCCACTACCTGCTGCCGGAGGAGGGCGGGTTCGTCCGGGTCGCGGACTCCCTGGAGGAGCACGCGGAGCAGCTCGGCGGCGTGCTTCACCGGCCCGAGGCCGTCGAGAACGAGCTCCGCCGCTTCGTCGAGCAGTTCGTGCGCCCGCTCGGCCTCGACACCCCCGGCACGCCTCGGGTGGTGGACGCCCTCGAGGCCCTTGCCTCCGCGGGGCGGCGAGCGCCCTCTCCGCAGCCGCTTGCACTGGCTCCGCTGCGTGCGGCGATGCGAGTCGGCGGCGTGCTCGCCGTCGCGACGGAAGAGCGCCGGCGCCGCCGCGCCCTGCGTCGCGTCAGGAAGAGGGTGCGGGCGTGGACGCGGCGGGCGCCGCTCGTTGGACGCAGACGCGGACGCGGACCCGGACCGGTGGACAACGCGAGCGGCACGGAGACCGTAGGCCGCAGACCCGAGCGGGTGGCGAGTTGAGGGTGTCGGCACGCGGGCTCCCTCGCCGTGTTCTCTCCGTGGCCGTGGCCTGCGCCCGTGCGCTAGCGCCCGGCGAGCGTGGGCGTGCTCGGGACGAGCGACGGCGGGAGAGCAAGGCGCTGCGCAAGCACCTGAGGCAGTTGGACCGGCGCCTCGAGAAGATGAACGGCAAGCTCGAGACGGTCTACGACACCGCCGCACCGCTTGCCGGAGCCCGACTGCAGGTGGGCCGCCTCGACTACGCAAAGGCCGACATCTACCTGAAGCTCGGATCCAAGGCGGAGGTGCTGCGCCTCAGGGCCCCCGCGAAGGAGCCGTGGACCGTCCAGTGGATCGAGACCTGGCTGCGACCGGGGGAGACGCTCTACGACGTGGGCGCGAACGTGGGGGCCTACTCCCTGGTCGCTGCCCGCCAGCACGGCGGCAGCATCCGGGTGGTCGCGTTCGAGCCGGGCTTCGCCACGTTCGCCTCGCTCTGCGAGAACGTCATCCTGAACGACCTGACGGACTCCGTGGTGCCTCTTCCCCTGGCGCTCGGGGGACGCAGCGAGCTGTCCTCCTTCACGTACAGCGACGTCCGGGCGGGGGCGGCCCGCCATACGCTGGGCGAGGGCGGCGAGGGCGCGGTGCCCTACCGGCAGCCCCTGCTCACGCACCGCCTCGACGACCTCGTCGAGCGATACTCGTTGACGGCGCCCAATCACCTGAAGATCGATGTCGACGGGCCCGAGCTCGCCGTGCTCGAGGGTGCGGAGGAGACGCTGCGCTCGCCCGGTCTGAGGTCGCTGATGATCGAGGTGAACGCGGACCAGAAGGACCCGATCGAGTCGTTCCTCGCCGAGCGGGGGTGGCCCGTGCATGCGTACTTCCGGCCGACGTGGAAGGACCCCGTTCCGGAGTGGCCGGTCTACGTGCTGTTCGCGCGCGAGACGTAGGAGACCGCGGCGTGATCCCAAGGACCTTCCATCGGATCTGGGTCGGCGCTGAGCGCATGCCGGAGGCATTCGATGAGTACGGCGAGTCGTGGGTGCGCCTGCATCCCGGCTGGGAGATGCGGTTGTGGACGGACGACGACCTGTCCGAGCTCGAGGTCTCGGAGACCTACACGGCCGCGAGGCACGACTCCGAGCGCTCGAACATCCTGCGCTACGAGGTGCTGCGTGCCCACGGCGGCGTGTACATCGACACGGACTTCGAATGCCTGAGGCCCATCGACCCTCTGATCGAGGGCATCGACTTCTTCGTGGGCTACAGCGGACCGGGGCGCATCGGCAGCGCGATCATCGGGGCGGTGCCCGGTCATCCCGTGCTGGAGCGGGCGGCCAGAGAGGCGCGGCCGCGCCCCGGAGAGGTCTACGACAAGGCCGGCACCGGTCCTCTGTTCCTCGCGGGCGTGATACGCGATCACCCGGAGGCAACCGTCTTCGACCGTGAGCTTCTCTATCCGCGCACCCCCGAGGAGCGGGCTACGGCGTTCGCCGTGCACCACCCCAGTCGATCCTGGATGACGCGCGAGGACATGAACGAGCGCATCAACTCCTTACAGGGGACGGTCCACCGCCTCAGGGCGAGGGTGGCGAAGCGCGACGCGAGGCTCGACGAGATGGAAGCCGTGCTGAAGGCCTCCGAGCGGAGTCGCAAGCAGCTTCGACGAGAGCTGACCGCCACCCGACGGTCGATGCTCGATCGCGCTGCCGGGGCGGCCAGCCGCCTGCGCCGGCGGCGCCGTTCCTAGCATCGGCGGCGCGCGACCCGAGCCCCGCGCGGTTGTCGCGATCCCCCTCTACAACGGGGCGCGCACCCTCGACCGCGCGGTGCGGTCGATGCTCGCGCAGGAGTATCGGAGCTTCGCCGTCATCCTGGTGGATGACTGCTCCACCGACGACACGGCCGCGGTTGCGGAGCGCTGGGCGCAGCGGGACGGGCGAATCGCGTTCAGACGCAACGCTCGGCGGCTCGGGCTGGTCGGCAACTGGCGCCGCTGCTTCGAGGTGGCTCGCGAGCTCTTCCCGCAGGCCGAGTACTTCGCCTGGGGAAGCGATCACGACTGGTGGGCGCCCCGCTGGCTCGCATCCTTGGCGAGCGCGCTCGATGAGAGCGCGGCTGCCGTGCTCGCCTTTCCGCAGCCCTATGCGCTGGCCGAAGACGGCGAGCTCGCGAAGCTCGGGGGGGGAGTCGACACGAGCGGGCTACGGGAGCCGGGACGGCGCATGGGGGCGATGTCCACCTCCGGCGGTGCGGGGTTCATGGTCTACGGCCTGTTCCGGACGCGTGCGCTCGAGCGCGCAGGACCCTTCCCGGGGGTCCTGGCCCCCGACAAGCTGCTGCTCGTACGCCTGTCCCTCGTCGGGACGTTCGTGAGGGTCGACGAGGTCCTCTGGCATCGCTCGAAAATCGAGCGCGGACGCCTACCGCGCCACCAGCGCGCCACGCTCTTCCCTGGCCGCGCCCCCTGGCACGCCTGGCTACCGGTCTGGGTCGTCCACGGGGTGGCCCTGTTCGTCCAGCTCGGACTCGGACGGGGGCGGCCCGAGATCTCCCGTCGAAGGGGCATGGGCTACGGCTTGCTCTACCCGATCGACCGGCTGCGACATTCGATCAGGCGCCACCAGAGGCACCTCGAGGGTCGCGGCAGGCGGTTGCGCCGGCGATTTCGCCGAGGCCCCGGTCGATCCGTCCGCAACCTGCGTCGTCGACTCCGGCGAGGTTGGGAGGTCGTGCAAGGGTTGGCTCGCTCCCTCCGGGGACTCGGGTGACATCCCGGTCGAGGTCGTTGAGCTCGCGCAGAGACGGTCTAGCCTCTCGACGGGTGAAGCTCCTGCTCGTGCTCTCCCACCCGGGCTTCCTGAGGCTCTACGACGAGGTGATCGCCGATCTCGCCGGCCGCGGGCACCACCTGCATGTGGGGCTGGAGAACACCAGGATCAACGCGCAGACCATGTCCGTGCTCGAGGGGCTTGGTGGAGGGGTGACCTATGCCGGCCGCGTGCCGGCGCGGAAGGACGCCTACGCCGGCTTTGCGCGGGCGCTGCGCCGCACCGCCGACTTCGCGATCTACCTCCACCCGCATCTCGCTCGCGCATCCGGGGCGCGCGAGCGCAGGGGAAAGCTCGTAGCCGCGCCCCTGCGCTCGCTCCCGGGCGGACGCGCGCTGCGCCCCGGCGTGACGCGTTTCGTGCTGCGTGCGTTCCTGGCTCTCGAGCGCGCGATCCCGTCGAGCGCCGCCGCCGAGGACTTCGTGCGAGCCGCCGCTGTGGACGCCGTGGTGGTCGCGCCGCTCGTGAGGGACTCGGGCCGCCAGACCGACGTGGTGAAGGCGGCACAGTCTCTCGGTGTGCCGACGGCGGTGAGCGTGGCGAGCTGGGACAACCTGACCACGAAGGGCCTGATGCGCGTCCAACCCGACCGCGTGCTCGTCTGGAACGAGGCTCAGGCCGGCGAGCTGCGAGAGTTCCACGCCTTCCCGGGCGAGCGCGTGATCGTGACCGGCGCCCAGCCGTTCGACCGCTGGTTCGGCCGCACGCCCAGACTGCACCGCGAAGCATTCTCCGCTCGCGTCGGCCTCGACCCGCGAGCACCGTGGGTCCTCTACACGGGCTCCTCGCCGACGATCGCCCGCCCCGATCGCGAGGCTGCGTTCATCCTCGAATGGGTCCGA
This sequence comes from Thermoleophilaceae bacterium, assembly GCA_050997195.1. Lineage (GTDB taxonomy): Bacteria > Actinomycetota > Thermoleophilia > Solirubrobacterales > Thermoleophilaceae > JACCZP01. The sequence continues at coordinate 23,388 of JBPCRE010000206.1, read as the reverse complement.
GCCCTGCGCGAGTCGCCCGACCCGGCCGTTCGGGACGTTCGGGTCTTGGTGCGACCGCACCCGTTGAGCCTGGGGCCCTGGCGGGAGGCCCACCTTGACCACCTCGGCGTGACGGTATGGCCCCGGGAGAGGACCAACCAGGCAGCCGAGGACACGCGGGCGGACCTCTTCGACTCGCTGTACCACAGCACCGCCGTGGTGGGCGTCAACACGAGCGCGATGATCGAGGCGGCGATCATCGGACGCCCCGTTCACACGCTTCGCGTTCCCGGGTTCGCCCGGGGGCAGGACCAGACCGCCCACTTCCAGCACCTACTACCCGAGAACGGCGGCTTCCTGCGGGTGGCCTACTCGATGGACGAGCACTTGCGACAGCTCGCCGAGGCGGTCGCGAACCCGACGATCGCCGACGCTGCCAACCGACGCTTCGTGGAGTCCTTCATCCGTCCTTGGGGCCTCGAGCACGACTGCACCCCGATAGTGGCCGACGCCGTCGAGGCGGTCGCGCGGACGACCCCGGAGACCGAGCCGCCGCCGGTGTGGGCGCCGCTGCTTCGAGGCGTCGTCGGATCGCTCGGGACCGGCGGGCGCGTCGCAGACGCACGTCGGCGCGCCAGGAAGTCGGGGCGCCGTCGAGCGCGCCGTCTGCAGCGGCGTGTCCGCCGCAGCAGACGGGAGACCGGTGCCCTGCTGAGGCGCTCGGGATAGCGCGGGCCGGCTTGTCGGGCATGCCGTTGGCCACCGTGCCGGTGTTCGTCGAGGACGCGGAGGCGGCGCGGGTGGTGCTCCGCTGCCTCGAGAGCATCCGGGCGACCGAGGGAGACGGCCTCGAGGTCGAGCTCGTGGATGACGGCTCTCCCGATCACGCTGCGGTGGGATTGATCGAGCGGGAGGCGACGCGGCTCGGCTGCACTCTCCGGCGCAAGGCGGAGAACACCGGATTCGCCGCGACGGTGAACGTCGGCCTGCGCCGGTGCCTCGAGCAGGCGCGCGACGCGATCATCATCAACGCCGACGTCGAGTTCGAGGAGCCGGGTTGGGTCGCGCGCCTGGTCGCCCAGCCCGCTTTGCACCGGGATGGCCTCGCGTCGGTCGTCGGGGCGCTGCTCCTCTACCCGAACGGCAGCATCCAGCACGCCGGCATCTGCCGATCGCGCGGCGGGCATTCGTTTCGCCACATCTACAAGGAGGCCCCGGCCGACCTCCCGGAGGCGCAGCTCGAGCGGTCGTGCCCGGTCACCGCGGCGCTCCAGTTCATCCGCCACGAGTGCCTGGAGGACGTCGGCATCTACGACGAGCGCTTCCTGCTCGGGTTCGAGGACGTCGACTACTGCCTGCGGGTCTTCGCCTCCGGCCGGGAGTGCGTCTACCAGCCCGCGGTGCGCGCCGTGCACCTCGAGCGTCGCTTCAAGGGTGGGCCCTCACCCAAGCGAGCCGAGTGGAGGAGCCGCTCGTGGCAGTCGTTCGAGGAGAAGTACGCCGGCCACGACCTCTCCCGGCACGTTCCGGCGGGCTACCACCTTGAGGCCTGGCAGCTGCTGCCCAAGCTCGAGCGGGTCGCGGAGAGGCACCGCCGGACCGAGGAGAGGCTGGCCTCCGCACGCCGGCGTGAGGCTCGACTGGTCGCCAAGCACGCCGAGGTTCGCCGCCGCCTCGAGCGCCTTCGGCGTAGCCGAGGGTGGCGCGCCGAGCAGCGCGCGCTACGCCTGTGGAGCCGGCTGCGCGGTCGCGGCCGGTGATGCGGGCCAGCCGCCCGCCCTCGCCACTCCGGCGAGGAGCTCGGGCAGGCCCTCCAGCCTGACCATGTTCGGACCGTCGCTCGGTGCGCGGTCGGGGTCGGGGTGGACCTCGAGGAAGAGCGCGTCCACCCCCACCGCGGCGGCGGCGCGAGCCAGGTACGGGACATCCTCGCGGTTGCCGCCCGATGCCCCTCCCGCTCCACCTGGTGCCTGCACGCTGTGGGTCGCGTCGAACACCACCGGGTAGCCCAGCGCCCGCATCGCGGGCAGCGAGCGAAAGTCGACGACCAGCGTGTTGTAGCCGAAGCTCGTGCCCCGCTCGGTGAGGAGGATGCGCCTCGTGCCTCCCTCCTCGAGCTTCGCGACCACGTGCTCCATGTCCCAGGGTGCGAGGAACTGTCCCTTCTTGACGTTCACCGTCCGGCCGCTCGCGGCCGCGGCCAGCAGCAGGTCGGTCTGGCGGCTGAGGAAGGCGGGGATCTGGAGCACGTCGACCACCTCGGCGACGGCATCGACCTGGTGGGGGTCGTGAACGTCGGTGAGCACCGGTACGCCCAGCTCGCGCCGCGCGGCCGCGAGCAGCTCGAGCCCGTGCTCGAACGCGGGGCCGCGGTAGGAGCCGACCGACGTCCGGTTGGCCTTGTCGAAGGAGGCCTTGAAGACATACGACGCCCCGAGCGCCTCGCACACCCGCCGGCACTCGGCGCCGATCTCGAGCGAGAGCTCGTGGGACTCGAGCACGCACGGCCCCGCAATCACCAGCGGTGGGGCCCCGTCGCCGACGGCGAGGTCCGGCGTGATCTCCGTGCGGATCACCGGGCCGGCTCGCCCGCCACCGCAGCCCGCGCGCGTTCGAGATCCTCCGGGGTGTTGACCTCGAGCACGGGCTCTGGCGTCACGCAGACCATGATCTCCATCCCGTGCTCCAGGGCGCGCAGCTGCTCGAGCCGCTCGCGAACCTCGAGCTCAGTCTCCTGTAGGCCGGAGTACTCGCGGAGCGCGTCGCGGCGGAACGCGTAGAGCCCGAGGTGGTGGAGGAAGTCGCCCTCGCCGAACGGGATCGGCGAGCGGGAGAAGTAGAGCGCCCGCCCGCGACGATCGCGCACGACCTTGACCACTCCGGGATCGTTTGGGTCGAGGCCGTGTCCCAGCGGGCACGCGAGCGTGGTCATCGGTGGGGAGTCCCCGTCGAGGTACGGGCGCATGAGCGCGGTGAGCTGCTCGACCGAGACGAAGGGCTGGTCGCCCTGCACGTTCACCGCGACGTCGGCGTCGGGGTGGCGCTCGGCCACCTCGGCCACGCGGTCGGTGCCGGACCGATGGCTCGAGCTGGTGAGCGCGACCGTGCCGCCGAAGGAGCGCACGCAGTCCGCCACCCTCTCGTCGTCGGTGGCCACCACCACGCGGTCGAAGTGAGGGCAGGCGATCGCCGCCTCGTAGACGCGCTGCACGAGCGTCCGCTCGCCGATACGCGCGAGCGGCTTGCCCGGCAGGCGCTCGGAGGCGTACCGGGCGGGAATGACCGCGAGCGCGTTCAGCGCAGCCCGGCTCGTACGAGGTCCTGGAGGCGCAGCAGGCCGACGCAGCGCTCGGAGTGGTCCACGACGGGCAGCACCGAGATCTGCGACGGCCGGTCCTTCATCAGCCGCAGCGCATCGTAGGCAAGGGCGTCGGGGGCCACGACCGCCAGTGTGGAGGTCATGATGTCACCGGCGAGCACGCCTCCGAGCCCGTCCGTCCCCCGCTCCTGCACCGACCGGCGAAGGTCGCCGTCGGTCACGATACCGAGCAGGCGGTCGTCCTCGTCGAGCACGTTCACCGCTCCCAGGCCACCGCGTCCGATGGCCCCGATCACCGCCATCAGCGACTCTTTCTCGCCGACGGCGAGATCCGCGGTGTCTTCGTGCATCAGGTCCGCAACCCGCAGGGTCAGCCGCTTGCCGAGTTGCCCGGCCGGGTGGTTGAGCGCGAAGTCCTCGGCGGTGAAGCCCTTGGCCTTCATGACCATCGCCGCCAAAGCGTCGCCGACGCCGATGGCGACGGTGGTGCTCGCGGTGGGCGCGAGCCCGAGTGGACAGGCCTCCTCGTCCACCGAGGCGTCGAGCACGACGTCGGAGCGCCGGGCGATCGAGGAGTCGGCGTTACCGAGGACGGCGATGACCGGCGTGCCGCGGCGCCGAACGTGGGTGAGCACGGCCATCAGCTCCTCGCTCTCGCCGCTGTTCGAGATGACGATGGCGCAGTCATCAGCGCTCACCACACCGATGTCCCCGTGCAGGGCGTCGACCGGGTGGAGGAAGATCGCGGCGGTGCCTGTGCTGGTCATCGTGCTGGCGATCTTCGAGGCCGCGATCCCGGACTTGCCGGTTCCGAGGATCACCACCTTGCTACGGCACGCCAGCAGCAGCTCGAGGCTCGCCTCGAGCACCTCGCCGGTCAGGCGGTCGGCGGCTTTACCGATCGCAGCCGTCTCCTGCCGGAGAACCTGCGCGGCGAGGGCGGGCATGGACCCCTCTGCCGCGCTCTCGAGGGTGATTCGCTCAAGCATGAGGATTGCGGGCTAGAGTCCCCGAGGGCGCGACCTTTTACGCATACTGGAAATGGGTGCTCTCGCCTACCTTGGGGAGATGGTCGCGGTCGCGGACACGTACTACTGCAAATCCGCGCATCAAGTGACTCGTTGGAAGAGCTAGCGAAGAAGATGGGCTTGCCCAGGGTTCCACGGGCGGCACCCAGCGCTCACCTTCGCGTACTTCGGGTTCGCCGACATCGGCTGGCGGCTGCGCGCCTACGAGATGCTGTCAAGGCGGGCTAGGCTCGAGCTGGGGCAGCCGTGACGCTCTGGCTGGTCGACCGGCTGATCGCACGACGGTTGCAACCGCCCGCCCGCTGGGTGACTCGCCGGGCGCCCCGTCGCCTGCGTCCCCACACGAGGCGGACCACTCGTCGCGTCCGCCGGCGCGCTCGGTCGCGGGCGCGCCGGGATCTGCGCCGCGTCGCCCGGTTTGGCTCCCGTGTCCGGCTCCCCCTCGGCGGCGCTGCGGGCGTTACCGGCGAATCCGGCGCCGGCGCGGACCCGGCGCGTCGAGCGTGTAGGAGGAGCGCCGCGTGGCGAGCGCCATTGACGACTTGCCGGCGCGCGCGATCGTGGTGGACTTCGACGGCACGGTAACGGAGCGCGACTCGCTCGAGTTGGTCGTGCACGAGTTCGGAGACCGCCGAGTACGGCGTGCGGTCGAGCAACAGCTCGGGGGCGCACTCACCCTGAACGAGGTGATCGCTCTCCAGTACGGGACGCTGAGCGAACCGCTCGGAGTGGTGTCCGAGTGGCTCGTCACCCACTCGCGGTTCCGGCCCGGCTTCGGCGAGCTTGTCCGTCTCGCCGGACGGCGGGCATGGCCCCTGTGGATCGTCTCGTCGGGGGTGGGCGAGCTGATCGGCCCGTTGCTTGCCCGCGAGGGGCTCTCGGACGTTCCGGTGATAGCGAACTCGCTGGCCGGCGAGCCGCCGCCCTGGGCCGTCTCGTTCGGGGATCCAGAGCCGTGCCCGGTCTGCCACGAGGCCTGCAAGCGGCGGACCGTCGCCCGCCTTCGGGAGGACAGCGAGGTCGTCTACATCGGCGACGGCTTCTCCGACGGCTGCGCGGCGGAGAGTGCGGACCTCGTGTTCGCCCGGCGTCGACTTGCCGCCTACCTGCAGGAGCGAGGCGTACCGTTCGAGCCGTTTGACGACTTCGTCCCGATTGTGCGGCGGCTGTCCGAGAGCTGAGGTGCGCCTCGGCTCGTAAGAGCTCAGGTCACTGCGGACGCCCCCCGCGAGCGAGTCAGAAGGCGCTCGAAGAAGTCCGACCGTTGCTCGACGACCCGTTGCTTGATGTACGTGGCCTCGATGTAGGCGCGCCCTTCGGTCATGTGCCGCCGTCGCAGCGGCCGGATCGGCCGCGTAGCGCTCGAGGCTCTCAGCCCAGTCGTCGAGCAGGACGTACGGGGCGAACGGCTCGAAGCCCGCAATCGGGTCGGCGACCACGGGACGCCGAGGCACAGGGCCAAGACCACACGATTCGCCGTCTTGGCTACGGTGAACCGATTCTCCTCGATCGGGATACGACCCCATGATCGATCTCGGAACATGGAGCGCGACGGAGCCGTGGCCTCACAAGCCGTGGCTTCTTCTCGGTAAGGGCCCTACCTTCTCGCGCCACGCCGACTTCGACCTCGGCGAGTACAACACCTTCGCCCTGAACCACGTCGTGCGGGAGCTCGACGTCTGCGTCGCGCACACGATCGACATCGAGGTCATCCGGGAGTGCGCGGACGTCCTCACGGCGCGATGCGAGTGGCTCCTTATGCCGCTCAACCCCAAGGAGCAGTCCCGGGTCGGCTCGAGGCGGCTCGAGGACTACTTCGACGAGCTGCCCGTGCTCAAGGAGCTTTCGAACGCCGGGCGGCTCGTCTTCTACAAGCGCAGCAAGAAGGGTTCGTCCGCAGCGCCGACCGCGGTGCCCGGTGGATCGTTCAGCGCGTCGGTGGCCATGAACGTGCTCGCGGCCATGGGCGTCAAGGAGGTCCGCTCTTTGGGGATCGATGGCGGCCGCACCTACAGCGGGGACTTCGCGGACCTGCGGGAGACCACTCTGCTCGCCAACCGGCGTGTCAGCTTCGACATCCAGTTCGCCGAGATGGAGGCGACCGTAACTCGTAGTGGCATGAACTACTCTCCGCTGGTGGCGCCCGAGGAGCCGATCCGGGTGTTCGTGGGAGCGGACGAGAGCCAACTCGTGCCGGCCGCGGTGCTCGAGTACACGATCCGCAAGAACACCTCCCGCCGGGTCGAGTTCAACGTGATGAGGGACCTCCCGGTGCCCATGCCGAGCGATCCCGCGAAGCGGCCCCGGACCGGGTTCTCGTTTTACCGGTTCATGCTCCCCGAACTCGTGGGCTACGAGGGCAGGGCTCTCTACCTCGACTGCGACATGCAGGTCTTCGCCGACATGTCGGAGCTGTGGGAGCTGCCGTTCGGCGACGAGACGGTGCTGTGTACCTACCAGCCGAAGCCGCCGGAGCGCTGGAGCGGCAACAAGAGCTTCAAGCCCGGCCGCCACCTGGCCGTGATGCTGCTCGACTGCTCCCGCCTCCACTGGGACGTGGCCGAGATCGTGCGCGGCCTCGACGAAGACCGGTACGGCTACACGGAGCTGATGAGCGACCTTGCCGTAGTCCCGGAGGAGCAGATATCCGAGCGGATTCCGGTCGAGTGGAACAGCCTCGAGCACTACGACCCGACGCAGACGAAGCTCGTGCACTACACGGCGGTGCCGACCCAGCCGTGGAAGAACGCCGAGAACCCGCTCCGAGAGTTGTGGCTCGGCGCCTTCCGCGAGGCGCTGGGGGCGAGTGCCCTCGATCCCCAGATCGTGGTTGACGGCATCGAAGGCGGCCACGTCGATCCGTCGCTCTACGCCGAGCTCGCGCATCACCCGACGTGGACCGGAGGTGCCGCGCCCGCGGTGCCGGACGCGGCCCCCCGGCGCACCGAGCTCGACAAGTCGAAGGTGAAGCTCGAGAAGGCCGAGAAGAAGCTCGCGCGGGCGGAGGTCAAGCTGGCCAGTACAAGGGCCGACGGTGCGCGACTCAAGAAGCAGCGCGACCACGCGCGAAAGCGACTCAAGGCCCTGGAGACAAGTAGGACCTGGCGGGTGCAGAGCGCTGTGTCCTCGGTCCTCGGCAGAGCGATGCGCCGGTTCGCTTCACGGAGCGGCGGCTGACAGCTCCCGAACTTGCCCCTGACGATGTCAGTGCCGACTCGGAAGGCTGTCGCCCCGCAAACCCAGCTGCCCCAGTGATCAGGACCCTCACCGGCCGCGCCCCATGGGTAAATGGCTCATCGGCCGGGCGAAGAGAAGAACCGTCCGAACTTTACGCTCGGCGCGAACCTCGGCCACTTCGATCTCGGTGTAGCCCGCGAGCTGCGACGCCTTCTTGAGATCGTCGAGGTGTAGCCATTTCGCGAGGGTGGTCGTAGAAGCGGTGCTCGACGGCCACCGAGGCGTAAAGCGAGCCGATGCGGCCTCGCTCACGAAGCCGTCGGACCCCGATGGCAGCAGGAGTGCGCTCACACCCGTGCCGGCAGCTCCGCCGCCACCCGCGCCGCGATGCCCTCGGCGTCGAGCCCGTGCGCGCGGAGCACCTCGTCGTTCGTGCCGCACTGGGGCACCCGGTCCACGCCGATCTTGCGTACCAGGGTGACCGCAGCGACGTCCTGGACGGCGAGCGCCTGGGCCACCGCGTCGCCCTGGCCTCCGCTCAGGTAGTGGTTGTCCACGCAGAAGATGGGTGCGCCGGCGGCCAGCTCGGCGAGCCACGCGCCGTCCACGTCACGCAGCCACGGGAGGTCGATAACCGTGCACTCGACGCCCCGCTCGGCGAGCAGCTCGGCGGCGGCGTAGGCCTGCGAGAGCACGACCGGGCCGGCGCCGACGATCACCGCGTCGGCACCTGCGCGCACGCCGTCGCCGCGGCCGAGCACGAGGCGCTCGGGAGCCGGGGGCTCGAAGCCGAGCTCCCACGGCACGGAGACGAGGCGGATGTACACCGAGCCCGGCGCCTCGTGCACCGCCCAGTCGAGGCAGAGGCGCACCTCGTGCTCGGAGCAGGGCTCGAGCAGGGCCATGCGGGGCATGGCGCCAAGCGCGGAGATGTCGCGCACCGACTGGTGCGAGTGGCCGGGGCCGCCGGGCACGAGGCCGACGAGCGAGCCCGCGTAGACGACCTTGGTGCCCTCGGTGCACTGGTTGTAGATCTGCTCGTTCGGACGCGTCGAGAGGAAGCAGCCGAACGAGTGCACTGCCGGGAGGAGCCCGGCCAGTGCCATCGCGCCGGCCTGGGAGACCATGTCCTGCTCGGCGATCCCGCACTCGAAGAAGCGCTCCGGATGGCGGCGGCGAAACTCGACGAGCCCGGTGTCGAGGATCAGGTCGGCGTCGAGGGCTACCAGGCGGGGCTCGGCGTCGGCGAGGTCGGCCAGCGCCTGCCCGTAGGCAGGCACGAGCTTCTGCGGCCGCATCGGCGCCGAGCGGGCCGGGGCCTCGGCCTCCTCGAGTCGGACGGGCTCGTGGCCGAGCGTCTCGAGCCGGCGGCCGAGGCGCTCGACGATCTCGGCCACCGCTCGCTCGTACTCGTCGGGGCCCGGCGCGCCGGAGTGGTAGGCGTAGAGCTCGTCGCCTCCCGGGGGCAGACCGTGGGGCTCCATGAAGGACACCCCCGCGCCCTTGACGGTGTCGGCCACGAGCAGCTTCGGCCGTCCGGCGGCCTCGCGCCCGAGCTCGCCCAGGGCGCGGCCGAGGTCGGCGGCGTCGTTGCCGTCGCAGCGCCCCGTCGCCCAGCCGAAGCTCTCCACCTTGCGCTGGAGGTCGCCGAGGTCCGAGACGTCGGCCACCCAGGTGTCCGACTGGATCTTGTTGTGGTCGACGATCGCGGTGATCTCGTGCAGGCCGCGGTTGGCCGCCGACGCGAGCGACTCCCAGAACTGGCCTTCCTGTAGCTCGCCGTCGCCGGTGAGCACGAACACCTGCCCCGAGCGCCCGGCCAGGCGGTCGGCGAGCACGAAGCCCTTCGCCTTCGAGATACCCATCCCGAGCGAGCCGGTGTTCGTCACCACCTCGGGTGTGGTCAGCACGTCGGGGTGCCCGGGCAGGCCGCCGAGCCGGCGCAGCCGGTCGAGCTTCTCGAACGGCAGGCGCCCGAGGGCGATCAGCACCGAGTAGAGGCCCGGCGCGTCGTGGCCCTTCGACGAGAAGTAGCGGTCGTGGTCGGAGAGCACATCGAGATGGAGCCAGGAGACGATGTCGATCGACGAGAAGCTTGTTCCGATGTGGCCCGAGCCGGCGCGGGCGACCATGTAGAGCACGTTCAGCCGGCAGGCGTCGGCGAAGGCCGCCGCCCGCGCGGCGGGGTCCGCGTCGAGAGCGCGCAGCCGCTCGAGCTCGGCGAGCGGCACGTAGCGCAGGGCGGCCGCCTCACCCGCCCGGGTGACGCTGCCCTCCACTAGACGCCGGCCTCCACGGCGGGGGGGTCGGGCAGCGACGCCTCGCCCTCGGCCACCAGGCGCTCGGCCTCCGCCCAGTCGCTCTCGTAGTCGATGGTGAAGCCCTCGGCGCCGTCGGTGAAGAACGGGGCCACGACGTCCCCGGCGATCGATCCCTTCTCGGTCACCGCGCGCGTCCACGCGATCTCCAGGCTCGAGTTCTGCACGTAGACCTCGGGGAGGTCCTGGTACTGGCGCGAGTGGGTCGGGACGCCGGTCTCGGGCTGCTCCAGCAGGGGGCTCATCAGGCCGCCGTCCTCGAGCGTCCACATCTTCCCGGGGTGCTGCCGGCACAGCTCGACGGCGCGGACCGAGTCGGCCTCCGGGCGGGACAAGAGTTCATCGTGGGCGCGGAGGATCGTGTCGGCGCCGCGGAAGGGGCTCGTGGGCCGGAGGATCGAGAAGAGGTCGGGCTCGCGCCCCTCTGCGGTCAGATCACCGAGCACGTGGCGCACCCACTCGATGTCCGGCGAGGTGGAGGAGGCGATCTCCGCCGGGCGCAGCCCGGGCACCTCGGCGCCGTACCGGGTCGCCATCTCGGCGATCTCCTCGGAGTCGGTCGAGACGATCACCGCGTCGAAGCGCTCCGAGGCGCGCGCCGCTGCGATCGAGTACGCGATCAGCGGGTGGCCGGCCAGCTCGCGCACGTTCTTGCCGGGTACCCGCTGCGAGCCCCCGCGGGCGGGGATCAACGCGACGGCGGAGGGCACCGCTAGACCGCGGCGGGATCGTGGTTCACGTAGACGGTCTTGATCTCCGAGTAGACGTCGATGGCCTCGGGGCCGGGCTCGCGCCAGCCGGTGCCGGAGTCGCCGAGGCCACCGAAGGGCATGTGCGGCTCGGAGCCGTAGGTGGCGCCGTTCACCGCGCCCACCCCGGCACGCACCCGGCGCAGGAACTCCTGGCCGCGGTGCACCGAGGCCGTCCATATGGCCGAGGTCAGGCCGTACGGAGAGTCGTTGGCGGCGGCCACCGCCTCCTCGAAGTCGCCGACGCGATGCACGGTGGAGATCGGCCCGAACATCTCCACGCACGCGGCCTCGTCGCGCAGCCCGACACCCTCGATAAGCGTCGGGGCCATGAAGAAGCCGCCGTCGTGCTCGGGCCCGGAGAGCCGCTCCCCGCCGCACAGTATCTCCGCGCCGGCGTCGCGAGCGCGCTCCACCACCGCGAGCATGTTCTCGAGCTGGCGCTCGTTGATCACGGGCCCGAAGTCGTGCTCGTCGCCGGGACCCACCCGCTGGGCGCTCGCGCGCTCGAGCAACCTTCGCTTGAAGTCGTCGTAGACCGCGTCGAACACGATGATCCGGCTGCCCGCCGCGCAGCGCTGGCCGGCGTTCGAGAACGCCGAGAGGGCGGCCGCCTCGGCGGCGCGGTCGAGGTCGCCGTCGTCGCAGACCACCAGCGGGTTCTTCCCTCCGAGCTCGAGGCAGACCCTGGCCAGGCGCTCGCCGGCGGTGCGATTGATCATGCGCCCGACGGCGGTGGAGCCGGTGAAGGAGACGACCGCCACGCGCGGGTCCTCGACGAGCGGCTGGCCGGCCTCCGGGCCGAAGCCGTGCACCACGTTGAGCACGCCGGGCGGAAGCCCGGCCTCGGCGGCCAGGCGGGCGAAGACGTTCGCGGTCTCGGGGGCATCCTCGGAGGCCTTCAGGACGGCGGCGTTGCCGCACACGAGCGCGGGGAACACCTTCCACGCCACGTTGGCGATCGGAGTGTTGGCGGCGATGATGAGCCCGGCCACGCCGATCGGCTGGCGGATGGTCATGGCCTGACGGTTCGGCACCGCGCTCGTGGTCGTCCGCCCGAAGAAGCGCCGGCCCTCGCCGGCCTGGAAGTAGCCCTGCTCGACGGCGGCGCCGACCTCGCCGCGGGCCTCCTTCGGCGCCTTGCCGGTCTCGGCGGCCACGACCGCGGCCACCTCGTCGGCGGCGCGCTCCAGCAGCTTGTCGATCTCGCGCAGGATCCGGCCGCGCTCGGCCACGGTCTCCGCCCCCCACCCCGGCTGCGCGGCCTGCGCGGCGGTGACGGCCACGTCCACGTCCTCGGCATGCGAGCGCGCGGCTCGACTGATGAGCTCGCCGGTGGCGGGGGAGAGCTTGTCGAAGGTCCCGCCGCCCGCCGCGGGGCGCTCCTCGCCGGCGATCACGTTGCCCAGGGTTGTGGTGCTCTCGGGTGCGGCGGTGCTCACAGCGCGGAGCTTAGGAGGAGCGCCCACGTGCTCGCGGCACGGTGATCGGGCACCCGCCCGTACCGCGCGCGACCGCTCGTGCCCGGCGCTGCTCTCAGCCCGTGAACCCCCCATCCACGCGCAGCTCGTGGCCGGTCAGGTAGCACGAGGCGTCCGAGGCGAGGAACACGAGGGGTCCGGCCAGGTCCGCGGGCTCAGCCATGCGGCCGAGGGGCACCCGCGCCGTGTACTTGGACAGGAACTCCGCGTCCTGACCGCCGGCCCGGGGAGAGAGCGTTCACGCGCACCCCACGTGGTCCCCACAGGCGGGCGAAGTAGCGCGTGAGGTTCACCACTGCGGCCTTGGACGCTCCGTGGGCCGCGGGCTTGAGGAGCGGGGATCGGCCTCGATGCCCCGCCGAGCACTGGCGACACCTGCGCACGACCAACCCGCTCGAGTCGAGCTTCGCCACGGTCAAGCTGCGCACCCGCGTTCAGAAGGGCGCCGGCTCGAAGGCCGCCGCCCTGGCGATGGCCTACAAGCTGCTCGACGCCGCCTCGGAGCGCTGGCGGCGCTTCAACGGCCACGAGCTCGTCGCCGACGTCCTCGCCGGCGCGACGTTCAAGGACGGGATCCGGGTCCCCGACGAGCACCCGAGCACGCAGGACGAGAAGGTCGCCGCCCGAGCTTCTTCACGCCATCTCATCCACAACACTTGACAGTTGCTCGGTCGCCGACCACGCGCGATTCTCCGGCTTCTGGGTCGCTTCGACGCTCTGTGCTCGGGTCGCCCACGCCGAAGATCTCGTCGAGCACTACCGCTCGATCGCCGCGACGAGCCGTTCCCATTCGGACCTCTCGAGACGCCGCAGGGCGACGAGGATCCGCTGTGCTCGCCACAGCGGATTGGGGAACTCGACGGCGGGCTTCACAGGATGGACGGCTGGATCGAACTGATGCTGGTCCTTAGGAGTGTCGAGCGGCAGGACGCTGGAGTGGCTCGAGTCGTACACAGGATCGATATATCGAATCGTGTAGTCGTGAAGCCCAAGCCGCTCGAAGATCCCGCGGTAGTCGGCAACCTTGATGTGGGCGGTGTGGCCGGTCCAGTTCCACCAGTACTGCCGTACGCCGAACTGCTCGGCAAGGCCTTCTCCCTCGAACGAAGGGTGCGAGATGAACAGCAAGTCGGTTGCGGCGCGCGCGGCACCCTCGATCGCAGCCTCGACGGCTTCGAGGCTCGGCAGGTGCTCCAGGAAGTCCATCATGGACACGAAACGGACGACGTTCTCCTGGTCGAGCTTGGTGGCATCCGACTGCGCAACGTCGAAGCCCGCGGCCACCGTCTCTGCGACCTTTGCGGGGTCCTGGTCCACCCCGAGCCCGCGGTCGGCGTCGAAGCGGCCTTGACAGAACCGGATCGATCCGCCTTTCGAGCAGCCGAGGTCGACGAAGTCGAACTCGCTCCAGTCGACGTTTTCGAGGACATGCTCGCGTCTCTCTGAGACGGCTGACGCCGAGCTGGCCTGAGCAGAGGGAGCAGGCACAGGCTCGCCTTCCTGAGCCGGCTGGGACGGAGCGATCGCGACGGCAGCGTATTCGGCCGGTGAGCCGGCCGACTCTGGGCCGCCTGCTTCCACCGACGGCGGTAGGAGCGGCGCCCACTGTGACGAACCGGCTGGCGCGCGGTCGTCGCCGTTGTGAGGGCCCTTGCCCCACGTGGCTGCGTCGTTGGCCCCCCCGCCGGGAGGGCCTCGACCGTCGCGGCGCCGCGCGTACTCGTCCGCGAACACCAGGTACTCCGAGAGGGCGGCCCGCAAGACCGAAAAGCGCGCGGCCGTCTCTATGGCTTTCGTGCTCATGCGGCTCAGACGCTCGGGGTCACCGACCAGATCGACCACCGCCTCGAAGGCGTCGTCTTCGTTCCTGGTGTCGACGACGAACGAGTTCTCTCCATGCACCGCATACTCGTCCACCCCTCCGATCTGCGGCACGACGGCGACGCAACCGCAAGCCATGGCCTCGAGCGCGGTCCTACCGAACGCCTGGTAGGTCGAGAAGTCCAGAAAGACGTCGGTTTGGGCAAGAGTCTCTGCGACCTGCTCGCGTGTGAGCAGGCCGAGATTCTTGACTTTGGGCGCGCGACTCGGAGCTAGAGGCCGAAGCTTCCGAGGCTCCACCCCGAAGACGGTCACGTCAACCTGCGACCCGAGCTCCGTCTGGACGCGATCGAGGATCCGAAGCGTTCCGAGCGCTTGGCGCCGGGGCGTCCCGGGGCGGACCATGCCAGCGATCCGCACCTTCCCCTGCTCGTCCGGGCGCCGGCCGGCGAGTGGCCGGTAAACCTCGTGGTCGATGCTCGGCTCGACCTTCGCGACGGGCCGGCCGTGAACGCCACCGATGAGATCGCACAGCCACTGGGTCTTTGCGAACAGCAGCTGGTCGGGGATCGCGCCATAGGAGGCGAGTGCCTCGACACCCTCCTCGGAGCGCTCACCGTGGAAGAACGGCTCGTAGTCCTGGACGTAGTAGGCGGGGAGGAAGTCCCCACGTCGCTCGCGGAGTCCCCGCAGCAGCGCGACCGAGCGGAAGTGGGTGGCCACGATCACCTCACGGTCGGCGGTTCGATCAAAGAGATCCTTCTCGCCGGCGTAGGCGACAAATACCTCGTCGGCGTCGGCGTAGTGGCGGCGCGCGTGGTCGAGCCCGTTCGCTGGGACGAGGATCTTGGCGTCGATCCCGAGGGTGCGCATGCCGCGCGTCTCCTGGTAGATCGAGTGGACACCTCCGGCCGCCCTGCGTGCCATGCCCTGCAACACGAACGCGACCCTGAGGGGGTTCGGATCGGCCCGCTGGAACGCCCGTATGAACGACGCGGCGTCGGCGGTCGCTTCGGCCACGAGCTCGCGGAGCGGCTCGAGGCTCGTGTCTTGATCGAGGCTCTCGACCAGCCGCCTGATGTTCTCCTCGCCGTGCTTCGCGGTGAAGAGCTGATAGTTGCAGCGCGCTAGGTCGCGCCTGCCCTCCTGCCCGTAGGACCGTGACTTGGCGTGGAAGACATAGGCGCTGTCGGCGACCGCGAGCTCAAAGCCCGCCTGCGAAGCGCGGTAGCTGAAGTCGTTCTCCTCGCAGTATCCGCTCGCGAAGTTCTCTTCGTCGAAGAGGCCGATGGTGTCGATGACCTCTCGCTTGATCGCATAGCAGAACCCGTTGAGGAACGGAAGGCGCGGACAGGACCGTGGGGCCGCCCCCGAGAGCAGGTACGCCAGAGCATCCGGGGTGAGGAAGGGCGGGAGCTCGTTGACCGCCCATCCGCCGCCCTCTCGGAGACGAGGTACCGATTGGTGACTTGCGGCGTTGGAAAGCGGCCCGACGATCCCCAGGGACCGATCGGACTCGCCGCACTCGACCAACCGGTCGAGCCACCCGACCGTGACCACGGTGTCACTGTTGAGCAGCACGACGTAGTCGGCGCTCGAGGCTCGCAGGCCCTCGTTCGCTGCCAGCGTGTAGCCGTGCGGCGGTCCCTCGCGGGTGACCAGCGTGGTTGCTGGGTTCTGGTCAGAGAAACGGCGCAGGAAGTCGCGGGTCTCAGGCCCGCTGCCGTCATCGACGAGGATCAGGTGAATGGGCCGTCCGGTCTTGGTCAGTAGCGACCTCAGACACCGGCGCAGATCGCCGAGGGCATCATGGACGCAGACCACGACGGCAGCCGACGGACGGCCGTCCGGCCGATCGTCCGGGGCAGCAAGCACCCCCCGTCGGTCGGCGGGTACCGCATCGCTCGCTCCCCTCGGCGCTCCCACATCGAGCACGGCGGGGATGACCACCGCGTACCGGCGAGAAAACGCGGCGGCCAATTCCCGCTCCGTTCGTAGCGCCTCCAGTTCGGCCTGGCAGGAGGCAGAGGAGGGGTGGACGACGGGAGCGGGGGCGCACGCACTCCGAGGGTCCCGCTTCCCCGCGGTTACTGCCTCCTGGGTCCGCTCGAGAGATTTCAAGCGGTCGATCAGGACCTTCAGGGCATCCTTGTCTCCCTCCCCTTTCGAGCGCCGGGTCAGCACCCGGAAGCTCGACGCAAGGAAATGGCCGACTCGCCAGGTCCGCGACCCGGCGATGATCCGTAGCTGCTTCCTGAAACGCGCCCGCTCGCGGGATTGCGATCGCCTCAACTTGTCCAGCTCCTTCGTGAGACGCGCCCGCTCGCGGGACTGCGATCGCTCCAGCTTGTCCACCAGTTCCTGATGGGAAGCCCGCGCTGCTTCCGCCGCCACCTTTGCCCTGCCTGCCTCCTCGCGAGCTTTGACGCCCCGAAGCTGCTCGGCGACGCGACTCTCCTCGTGGGCTTGGAGATGACCACGTAGCGTTTCGGGGTGCCGCCACCGCGCGACCGCCCGCTCGAGCGACGGCTCGCACTCGAGCCTGGCAACCGGCACGAGCAGGCCGAGTCCGTGGAAGCCGGGGACCGTCTCGACAGTCCAGCGGGTGGCAGATGTCGCGAGGAAGTCTTCGACAGCGGTCATGACGCCGTTGTGCTCGCCGCCTTCATTCACCGCGTTGCACAGGTGACCGTTGATGCCCTCGTCTGTCAAGCTCTCGTCGTCTGGATGGATGCCTCGCTGCTCATACTTCTGGCGATGCTCCGCCGGAATCGTTCCCGGGTCGTAGTACAGATCCCTACGGCCGTAGGGCCACCCAACGTCGTGCAGCGCTATCACGGGCAGTGATCCGTCTTTTCCCTCGACTTGCCCCTCGAGCAGCCGCAGTTCGTTGACGACGGTGTACCAGTTGTGGTCTCCGTCGATCAGGACGAGATCGGGCGCTGGAATCGTTCCGAGCACTTCGAGGCTGAGCTGCCGGTGAAAGACCAACGCGTCGCCGTACTCCTCTCGCCACGCCTCGACGTCGAACTGCGGCTGGGGGTCGACGACGTGAGCGACCGCGCCTTCCTCGACGCAGTAGTCCAGCAGTCTCCGCGTGAGGCCACCGAACTCACTGCCGATCTCGCAGATCACTTTGGCCTCGCAGCCTCGAGCGACCGGAAGCAGGAACTCATCCCAGAAGCGCTGCACCCGCTACCCCACCGCCGGTATCCCTCGTGGGGCCGCCAACCCGGGTATCTCCGACTGGTCTCGAGGAGCGATACCCCGAAGCGCGGGACGGGGGGAGGCGTCGGCCAACGGACGCGCGGGCTCGTCGGCCAAGATCAGGTTCACAGGTGCGAGGGTACTCTCGATTCGGAGACGCTTCGCCGGTAGTGGGTCAGTTTGAATCGAGCGGAGCAGCGAGGCTCGCGCGGGTCGTCAGAGACTACCTCCACGAGCGGCGCCTCGGGGGCTCAACTCGTGCGTTCGGCTGATCAGCCACCGCTCTTCCCAGCGTCCGCGACGCCAGATCAGGCTGCTCTACGTCAGTCTAATATCTCCACGATGACGCGTGGGGAGCACTCGAGGCCAGCGAGCGGCTCGACCGCGGGCGCGGTCCGTTACGAGGTGACCATCGACCCAACGGGCAATACGAGCCATAGCCAGATCCTCGCCATGGTCCCGGACGGCTCCCGCGTGCTCGAGCTTGGACCGGCCACCGGCTCCACCACCGAGCGGTTGCGCGAGCGCGGTTGTCGCGTGACGACCGTCGAGATCGACCCAGAGGCCGCAGCGCGGGCGTCCGCGTGGAGCGAGCGAACGCTCGTCGCCGACCTGGACCGGGAGGATCTCGGGCAGCTCGTCGGCGACGAGGCCTTTGAGGTCATCATCGCCGCTGATGTCCTGGAGCACCTGAAGGAACCGGCCAGAGTCCTGCGAAGTGCGAGCTCCCTTCTCACGCCCGAGGGCTTCTGCGTTGTCTCTCTGCCGAACATCGCCCACGGAGCTGTGCGGCTGGCTCTGCTCGAAGGCCGCTGGGAGTACACGGACGTCGGCCTGCTCGACCACACTCATCTCCGGTTCTTCACCCGTGCAGGAGTCCGCGAGCTGTTCGAGGCAGCTGGATACGGCCTCGAGGAGATCCGGACGGTTGACCATGAGCTCGCCGACGCACGGGTCGACTTCGATCGCACTCTGCTCGAGGGTCCGATCGGCGACTACGTGACGGCTTCAGCCGACGCCAAGACCTTCCAGTTCGTGGCCAGGGCAAGGCCGAGAACTCGTAGCAAGCCCCGACCTACCCGCTCTCGAGGACTCGCCGACGAGCAAAGCCGGCTGATCCGGCACTTGACCCTGCGCGCCCGGGCTGCGGACGAGACCATCCGCGAGCAGTACACCGCTCTCGCCGATCAGGCTAAACGCATCGAGCGGCACAGTGCCAAGGTTGAGAAGCTCGAGCGCAGGCTCAAGGCCGGGCGGCGGGCGGTTGAGAAGCTCGAGCGCAGGCTCAAGGCCGAGGAGCGGTCGGGTAAGAAGCGAAAGAAGCTTCAGAAGCGGCATCGCGAGCTCCAGAGCTCACGCGCGGTACGGGCCGCCCGCCTCCTCGGGGGCCTCTCGCGCCAAGCGCCTGGGCTCGCGCACGCGTCGCGCCTCATACGCGCCTCGCGAGGGATGCTCCGTTCAAGCCGAGGCTCGTGACCGCCGGCGAGCAGGCCCGTCTGCGCGGGCTCTACCTTGACGCCGTCAAGCGATCACTGGCCGGGATCAACTGCCGTTCTGGCTCCGATCTCGTGCCTTCCGGGGCTGACGCTTTCCTCGTTGAGACGCCTTGGGAGCCGCCACCGGCGCGGGTGCGTCTCGTGCTGGCGAAGGAGAAGAGGATTGATACCGACGCGAAGCTGACGGGCGATCATCTCCAGGTTCCGGCAGACGGCCAGACCATGCTCGGACTGCGCCGCCTCGACCAACTGCAGCAGTGCGCGACCACGGTGATCGAGGAGGACGTTCCGGGCGACTTCATCAAGGCGGGCGTCTGGCGAGGCGGGGCGGTGATCCTGCTCCGGGCGGTGCTCGAGGCCTATGGCGAGCGGACGCGCCGGGTCTGGGCGGCCGACTCCTTTCAAGGACTGCCCGCCCAGAGCCTGGAGGAGGACGCTTGGAGCGACCTTCACCGCCATGAGGAGCTTGCGGTCAGCGAAGACGAAGTCAGGGCGAACTTCGCCCTCTACGACCTACTGGACGATCAGGTGCGATTGGTCGTCGGCTGGTTCGGCCAGACGCTCCCGCGCCTGCAAGCCGAGCGCTGGTCACTCGTACGCCTCGATGGCGACCTCTACGAGTCCACCTGGGATGGGCTCGAGCACCTCTACCCGCAGCTCTCGCCGGGGGGCTTCTTGATCGTTGACGACTATGGCACTTATGGCGCTTGTGCTGATGCGGTCCACGGCTACCGTGAGGATCACGGCGTGACGGAGCCGATCCTGGAGATCGACCACACGGCGGTGTACTGGAGGAAGGCTTAGCGTGTCCGCCGGCTTGCCGCGGGTCATCGCCTTCTACCTGCCTCAGTTCCAGCCGACCGTCGAGAACGACGGATGGTGGGGCAAGGGCTTCACCGAGTGGACGCTTGTGTCCGCGGCCACGCCGCTCTTCAGCGGGCACCGTCAGCCCCGGCGTCCAGGCGAGCTCGGCTACTACGACCTCCGTGTCGAGGAGACGCGGCAAGCCCAGGCCGACCTCGCCGAGGCGCATGGCATATCGGGCTTCTGCTACTACCACTACTGGTCGCTCGGTCGACGGTTGCTCGGCCGCGTGCTCGATGAGGTTCGCTCGACCGGCCTACCCGATACACCGTTCTGTCTCAACTGGGCGAACCATCCCTGGAGTCGCCGCTGGGATGGGACCACTAACGAGCTGCTGCTGGATCAGGAGTACAGCCCCGAGGACGATCTCGCTCACATCCGCTGGCTCTGCGGGGTGTTCGAGGATGCCCGGTACATACGAGTAGACGACCGTCCGCTTCTTCTCATCCATCAGGCCCACCACCTACCCGACATCCAGCGAACGCTCGAAACCTGGCGTAGCGAGGCGAAGCGACTCGGTGCGGGTGACCTATATCTGTGCCGGGTCGAGCGGAAGGAAGACCGCGGGGTCGACCCCCGACCGCTCGGGTTCGACGCCTCTGTGCAGTGGGAACCACAAACCCTCTCGCTTGGGCGCCGGCGGACCGTCCCTGCGGAGCTCGGGCTCGCCGGCAGCGCCTCCTCCTCCCCAGAGCTCAAGGCTAACAAGGTGTTCACCTATGAGGAGTGGGTCGACACCCTGACCTCCCGCCCCCCCCCTGCCTATCCGCATCATCCCGTGGTCTGCCCCGGCTGGGACAACCGCGCGCGCCGCCCGTACGGAGGTGCAAGGGTAGTCATCGGGGCCGACCCCCTCGCCTATCGCCGGTGGCTGGTCCACGCTGTGGAGACCCAGAAGCACACAGACCCAGGACTCGTCTTCGTCAACGCCTGGAACGAATGGTCGGAGGGCGCCTACCTCGAGCCAGACTCGGACTTCGGCAGGGGGTTCCTGCAGGCCCAGCTCGGATTATGAGCCTCGCGCGATAACCGAGCGAGCGCCACCCAGCCGCGCTCGACGAGGTCCCGCTCACAGGCCCAATTCGTCGGCGATGAAGCGGTCCACGTCGGAGCTGCTCAGGCGCGGGATCGCTGCGCGTATACGGTCCTCGGGCCATTCCCACCACGCTATTCGCTCGAGCGCGGCGATCTGCTTATCGCCGAAGCGGCGTCGCACCTCCCGCGCGGGGTTGCCAACGCAGATCGCGTACGGCCTCACGTCGCTCCCCACGACGGCCGAGGCGCCGATGACCGCACCGTTTCCGACCGTCACGCCCGAGAGGATCCGAGCGCCCCGTCCGATCCAGACATCGTGTCCAATCGTGATGTCGCCCTTGGTTGCCGGGTGACCGTCGCACAAGGCGCCCGGCAGCCCGAGCCTGACCCGGAAGGGGTAGGTGGACACCCAATCCACGCGGTGATTGCCGCCCACCATGAACTCCACCCAGTCAGCGATTGAGCAGAAGGACCCGACGTAAACCGCCGCATGATCGCCTGGATAGGCAATGGCGTGTGTCGTCCGGCCGATGTAGGAATGGCGACCATGCGTGATGTGGGAAGAGTGGGGCTCGGGTCTCTCGAGAGGTTCCGGACGTGGGGCAGCACGCTGGGCTCCCTTGTACCTACGTCCGAGTTTCTTCTGCTCCCGGCGGAGTCGCTGAACCTGCGCCTCCAGTTTCTCCAGCCGTCGTCGGAGCTTTGCGCGGCGGAGCTGCTGGACCTGCGCCTCCAGTTTCTCCAGCCGTCGTTGGAGCTTTGCGCCGCCCCCTCGATGGACCAGCTTCATCTCAGCTTGACGGTCCGCGGACGCTCGGTCGACGGCGCGAGTGCACCGGAGGGGAAGAACGCTTGATCCGGCCCGGTCGGACACGGACCCTCGACACCCTTATGACTCGTGATGGCCGGGGGGGGAGGGTGCGCAAGATTCACGGTTCCTTCGGTACGCGACCCTGATCGGCGGCGACTGGAGTGAGAGCCTGATCGACCTGCGGCCCGCCGAAGCCTATCCCCGAGGCGGCGGTGTATCCCGCCTCGTGCCGGTCCCGGCGGGACCGTGACGGGTGCGGGCAATCGGATCAGCGCAGGTATCGGCCGATCATGCCGGTCACGCGGAGCACCCTTCGCCGCATGCGCCGGGGAGCCTTCTGCATCCGCCGGATCCAGGGGCGTCGAAAGCGGCGAAACGCCCTACGGCGCCTCCGGAGCCGGCCTCCCACTCGTCTCCCGAAGTGGTCCCAGAGATGGAGACCGCTGTACTTCGCTCCCCGCGCCCGGCCCACCTGCGGTCTTCCAGCGCCCCGGATCCCGAGCTCCCAGAGCAGCACCAGCCCGTGGACGAGCCACGCGGGCAGGTGAGCGCTCGCCGGTGCCCCGTCAAGAAACAGGGTCGAACGCTGGTGCGCTGAGAGGCTGGGACGTTCGACCACGTACCTGTGCCAGAGGATCTCGTCGGCTTGAACGAAGGCCCCGTACAGGGACAGGCGCATGAGCAGCAGCCGGTCGGGCATGGACACGCAGGGGAAAGGGCCGGCCCGCTCGAGCGGGTGCACGCGAAACAGCCCGTAGACCATGTATCCCGCAGACGTCGCACCCGACATCATCCGCAGCCGTTGACCGGGCTCCTCGACGTCCGTGGTGTCGACCCCGGCAGGGCTCACCACCGGCCCATGGCGCCCGACCCCGTACGGGCGAGGGAACGCGAGGACGACGGAGTGGGGGCCCGCGTCCAGCGCACCGACCAGCGTTCCGAGCCATTCGGCTTCCCAGCAATCGTGATCACTCGCCCACGCGAAGTACTCGGCGTCCGGGAAGAGCGTTCGTGCGAGCGAGAAGCAGCGGCGCCAGTTGCCGATGAGGCCAAGCCGCCGCTCGTTGCGGCTGAACACGATCCGAGGGTCACGAGCCGCCCAGGCCTCCGCCACCTCGGCACTGCTGTCCGAGGAGCGGTCGTCCACCACGATCAGTCCGAAGTCCCGCCGATGCTGCTCCAGCAGCGATCGGAGCGCTCTGTCGAGCGTCGAGCTCCCGTTGTGGACGGGCATGGCGACGACGGTGCGAGGGCGATGGCCGCCCGCGGACGAGCCCGCCGGCTGAGTGGTCGAGCGACGCATGTCGGTGAGTCAATCAGCGATGTGGCCCGGCGCGCTCACGGCTGAGGCATCATGCCGTAAAGCCCCCGTCCACGCGCAGCTCGTGTCCGGTAAGGTACCGAGACGCCTCCGAAGCGAGGAACACGAGCGGACCGGCCAGGTCCGCCGGCTCGGCCATGCGGCCGAGGGGCACCCGCGCGGTGTACTTGGACAGGAACTCGGCGTCCTGACCGCCGGCCACGCCGCCCGGGGAGAGGGCGTTCACGCGCACCCCGCGCGGTCCCCAGAGACGGGCGAAGTAGCGGGTCAGGTTCACCACCGCGGCCTTGGACGCTCCGTAGGCCGCGGGCTTCAGAAAGGGGGGATCGGCCTCGATGTGGTCGTAGAAGTGTGGCTCCGCGGCGATCGAGGCGTAGAGCGACCCGATGTTGACGATCGACCCGCTGCCCGCCCGGCACATGGCCGGCCCGAACACCTGGGTCACGTTGAAGGCGCCGACCAGGTTCACGTCGAGCGTGCGACGGAAGTCCTCGAGCGGCACGTCCCCGATCAGGGAACGTGCGCGCGGAGTCGCGGCTCACCGGATGGCGGAGCGTGCGGCCGACGAGCCGGTCGGTCTCGTAGGGCGGCAGGCCGTCGCCGGGTGAGCGCTGGGCGAGGTCGGCGGCGCGCAGGACGTGGCCGGCCGGCAGGTCGAGCACGTCCCGTAATCCGTAGAACTTGAAGCGGCGGTCCTCCCGCCTCGTCCGCTCCGCTTGGGAGCGTGGCGAGTGCGAACAAGTCCACGAGACGAGGAGGAACCGCCGCGATGAGGACCGTAA
>JBPCRE010000150.1:0-4024 GCA_050997195.1 Thermoleophilaceae bacterium | reverse complement strand
TCGAGGATCCCTTCCTCCCGCGCCTGTGCGAGCGGGCCATCGAGACCATGGGCGGCGCCTACCCCGAGCTCGGCGCCGAGCGCGAGACGATCGCGATGTGGGCGGCCTCCGAGGAGGAGGGCTTCGGTCGGACGCTCGTCCAGGGCGAGCGGCTGCTGGGCGAGGTCGTCCGCCGGGCGAAGGAGGATGGATCCTCGTGGGTGTCGGCCGAGGATGCCTTCCGCCTGCACGACACCTTCGGCTTCCCCTTCGAGATGACCAAGGAGGTGCTCGCCGGAGACGGCCTCGCGGTGGACGACCAGGGGTTCACCGAGCTGATGGACCACGCGCGGCAGGTGGCGCGCTCGGGTCGCGTCCGGCAGGAGGAGGTGGACGGCACGGCCGGAGCCGCCGACGCGGCGGTGCCCACGCCGGCCGGCGATCGTGAGCGGGTGGCCGCCTTCGTGCGGGCCGCCGGCGCGCCGAGCCGCTTCGTGGGCTACGAGGCGGCGGAGGTCGAGACGGTGATCGTCGCGCTCGAGCGCGACGGCGCCCGTGTGCTGGCCACGCTCGAGGAGAGTCCCTTCTCTCCCGCGGGCGGCGGGCAGGTGTCGGACTCGGGCGAGCTGCGAAGCGCCTCGGGCGCCGCCCGGGTGAGCGCCGTGTTCCGGATCGGTGACGACCAGGCCGTGGCCCTCGAGCCGGCGGACCCGGCCCCGGCCCCCGGCGAGGCCGTGCGCGCGGCGGTGGACCGTCTGCCCCGTCACGCCACCATGCGCAACCACACGGCCACCCACCTGCTCCACGCGGCGCTCCGCGAGCGCCTCGGCACCCACGTGCGCCAGGCCGGCTCCTACGTGGGTCCCGACAAGCTGCGCTTCGACTTCACCCACGGCGAGCGCCTCTCCGCGGAGGAGCTCGAGCACGTGGAGGCGCGGGTGAACGCCTGGATCGCCGAGAGCCACCCGGTACGGGCCATCACCACCACCAAGGCGGAGGCCGAGGCCCGGGGGGCGATGGCGCTCTTCGGCGAGAAGTACGGGGACTGGGTGCGCATGGTGGAGGTCGAGGACGTCTCGCGCGAGCTCTGTGGCGGCACGCACGTGGCCAGCACCGCCGAGGTGGGGCTCTTCCACGTCACGGCCGAGACCTCGAGCGCGTCGAACGTGCGCCGCATCGAGGCCATCACCGGCCCCGCCGGGGTCGAGGCCTTCGAGCGCCAGGCAGGGGAGCGACGGGAGATCGCGAAGCTCCTCGGCGTGCCCGAGCGCGACGTGGTGGCCGCCGTGCGGCGTCTGGCCGAGCGCAAGGCAACCTCCACGGGCCGCCAGCCCGCGGACGCCAACGGCGCCGGCTCGCGCGCCGAGCTCGATCGCCTCCTGGCCGCGGCCGAGGACGTGGGCGGGGTCCGGGTGGTGACCGAGGTGGTGGAGGCGCCCGACGCCAAGGCGCTGCTCGAGCTCTCCGACCGGGTAAAGCAGACGCTGGCTCCGAGCGTGGTCGTGCTCGGCTGCGCGGTGGAGGGACGCGTGCACCTCGTGGCCGCGGCGGACCCGGCGGCCGTCGAGCGGGGGGTGCGGGCCGGCGAGGTGGTCAAGCGGGCCGCCGCCGTGGCGGGCGGAGGCGGAGGCGGGCGCGACACCATGGCCCAGGCCGGAGGCCGCTCGCCCGAGAAGCTCCCCGACGCCATCGCCGCCGCCCGCATCGCCGTGACCGAGGCGCTTGCCGGCCGCTGATGCGCATCCTCGCCCTCGACCACGGAGAGGCGCGCTGCGGCGTGGCCATCTCCGACCCCTCGGGAACCCTCGCCACCCCGCTCGAGGCTGTGGCTCGGCCCGACTCCCGCCGCGGCCGCGGCGCCATCGCCCGGCTGGTGCGCGAGCGCGAGGCCGAGCGGGTCCTCGTCGGGCTTCCGCTCACCCTGGCCGGCGAGGAGGGAGCGCAGGCCGACCGCGCGCGCGCCTTCGCGCGGACCCTCGAGGAGGAGCTCGGCGTGCCCGTGGAGCTGCGCGACGAGCGCCTCACCACCCGTCAGGCCGAGCGCGGAGGCGGTTGGGCCGACGCCGACTCCCGCGCCGCCGCGATCCTCCTCGAATCTCACCTCGCCGCGCTGGCCGGCGCCGCGCGGGGGCGGCCATGAGCGCCCACGGGCCGCCCGAGGTGCCCGGAGGGCGCTCGATCGACGAGCGCGAGCGCGCTCGCGAGGAGCGCGATGCCCGGCGCTCGCGCTCGGGGCGCTTCCGTCGCGAGGGCGAGGAGGCCGGGACCCGCCGCACTCCTCCCCCGCGGGGCCTCGGCGATCGGGGCAACGGGGCCTCGCGGAAGCCTTCGCGCCGCGCCCGAGCGGCGGAGCCGCCGCCCGCGCAGCCCGACGGGCGCCGGCGCCGCCGGGGCGGGCGCGTGCTCCTCGGGCTTCTCGCCATCCTCGCCGCCGCGGGCGCCTACGTGGGCCTCTCCTACTACCAGCCCTTCGCCGGCCCCGGGAACGAGCCGGTCCGGGTGCAGGTGCCGAGCGGGGCGAGCGTGGGCGACATCGCGACGATCCTCGAGCAGCGCGGCGTGATCTCCAGTCCCCTCTTCTTCCAGGCGCGGGCGCGCTTCGACGGTGCCGCCACCGAGCTCAAGCCCGGCGTCTACACGCTGCGCCGAGATGCGAGCCACACCGCGGTGCTCGACGCGCTCGTGGCCGGCGTGGCCCCGGACGTGACCGTCGTGACCGTGCCCGAGGGCCTCTCGCGACGCGAGCTGGCCCCCACGGTGGCCGACGCCGGCCTCGGGCGCGGCTACCTGCGGGCCACCGAAGAAGCCCCCGAGGGCTTCGAGCCCCGCCGCTACGGGGCACCGCGCTCCGCGAGCCTCGAGGGCTTCCTCTACCCGGCCTCCTACGAGGTCAAGCGGGGCGCCTCCGCCGCCACGCTCGTGGCCCGCCAGCTCGACACCTTCGAGCGCGAGGTGGCCGGCGTGGACATGCGCGGGTCCCGCCGCCGCAATCTCACGCCCTACGACGTGCTCACCGTGGCCTCGATGATCGAGCGCGAGGCGCAGGTGAACGACGAGCGCCGCGTGATCGCCTCGGTGATCTACAACCGCCTGAAGGACGGCGAGCCGCTCGCCATTGACGCCACGACCCGCTACGCGACCCGCAACTGGTCGAGCCCCCTCAAGCAGTCCGAGCTGGCCATCGACTCCCCCTACAACACGCGACTGAACGCCGGCCTCCCCCCGGGCCCGATCGGCAACCCCGGGCGCGCCTCGATCGACGCGGCGGCCAACCCGGCCACCACGGACTTCCGCTACTACGTGGTCAAGCCCTGCGCCGACGGCGCCCACGAGTTCTCCGAGACCGGCGCCGAGTTCGAGCAGGACAAGGCCGCCTACGAGAACGAGCGGGCACGCCAGGGCGGGCGCTCGCCCACCGACTGCTGAGCCCGGACCCGCCGGGGGCCGGAGGCGCCGCTCCGGGGCCGACCCGACTCGGGGTGATCGGGTGGCCCGTGCGCCACTCGCGCTCCCCGGCCATGCACGCCGCCGCGCTGCGCGAGCTCGGCCTGCCCTGGAGCTACGCGGCGCTGCCGGTGGCCCCCGCGCTCTTCGCCGAGACCGTGCGCGCCCTCCCGGGCTCCGGCTACCGGGGGGCCAACGTGACCATCCCGCACAAGCGGCGTGCCCTCGCGCTGGCCGCCTCGGCGAGTCCGGCGGCGCTCGCCATCGGGGCGGCCAACACCCTCTCGTTCTCCTCCGACGGCGCGATCCTCGCCGAGAACACCGACGCCGGCGGCTTCCTCGACGCCCTCGAGCGCCCGGTCGCCGGGCTGCGGTGCCTGGTGCTCGGGGCCGGAGGAGCGGCCCGCGCCGTGGCGTGGGCGCTGCGGGAGGACGGCGCCGCCGAGGTGGCGATCTGGAACCGCACCCCCGAGCGCGCGAGCGCCCTTGCCTCCGCGCTCGAGCTGGCGTGGGTGGAGCGCCCTGCCGGCGCCCTGGCTCACGCCGATCTCGTGGTGAACACCACCGCGGTCGGCCTCGACCGCGCGGGCAGCGAGCACGA
>JBPCRE010000190.1:0-4114 GCA_050997195.1 Thermoleophilaceae bacterium | reverse complement strand
GGCAAAGAGCTGGAGCAGCCGCTTGAGCATCGGTCCCTCCCTCGGTAGGTGGCGGGACGTTATCGCGCCAGCCCCTCCTACGCCACCACCTGCTGCGCCCAGTCCCGATACAGCCGGGCGTACGCTCCGCCCACCTCGAGCAGCTCCTCGTGCGTGCCCTGCTCGGCCACCCGCCCGTGCTCGAGCACCACTATGCGCCCCGCCCCCCGGATGGTGCTCAGCCGGTGGGCGATCACGATGGCGGTGCGCCCCGCGAGCAGCCGCCGCAGGCCGCGCTCGATGCGGGCCTCGGTGTGCACGTCCACGTTGGAGGTGGCCTCGTCGAGGATGAGGACGCGCGGGTCGGCGACGGCCGCGCGGGCAAAGGCCAGGAGCTGGCGCTGTCCGGCGGAGAGGTGCCCGCCGCGCTCGCCCACCTCGGTGTCGTAGCCCTGGGGGAGGCGCTGGATGAAGTCGTGGGCTCCCACCGCCGTGGTGGCCGCCCTCACCTCCTCGGGTGTGGCGTCGGGGCGCCCGAAGGCCACGTTCTCGGCGATCGTGCCCGAGAAGAGGAAGGCCTCCTGGGGAACGGTGCCGAGCTGTGAGCGCAGGGAGCGCTCGGTGACCTCGCGCAGGTCGTGGCCGTCCACCAGCACGCGCCCGCGCGTGGGGTCGTAGAAGCGCGACACGAGCTTGACGAAGGTGGACTTGCCGGCCCCGGTGGCGCCCACCAGGGCCACGGTCTGTCCGGGGGGCACGGTGAGGTCGACGTCGCAGAGCGCGAGGGCGGGCTCGTCCCCCTTCACATCCACGCTCGAGTAGGTGAACGACACGTCCTCGAAGCGGATCTCCCCGCGGACCGGAGGCAGGTCGACGGCGTTCGGATGCTCCACCACGTCAGGCTCCTCGTCCAGCAGCTCGAAGATCTTGTCGAGGGCGGCCATGCCGGACTGGTAGGTGGTGTAGAGCTGGGAGAGCTGCTGGATGGGATCGAAGAAGTTCTGGAGGTAGAGCACGAAGGCGGCGAGCACGCCGATCGTCACCCCGTCGCCCGAGATCACCTGGGCGCCGCCGTACACGAGGATCACCGCGGTGGCTACCGCCGAGAGCAGCTCGACGGCCGGGAAGTAGGCGGCGTTCAGGTAGACCGTCTTCATGTTGGCGTCGCGGTGCTCGTCGTTCAGCGCCTCGAAGCGCTCCTCGTGGCGGGCCTCCTGGCCGAAGGCGCGCACCACGCGCACCCCCGACAGCGTCTCCTGCAGGTACGCGGTGACCAGGGCGATCTTCTCCCGTGTGAGCTTGTAGGCGTTGGCCGAGACGATCCGAAACGCCACGCTGCCCGCCGCGATGAGCGGGAAGGAGATGAACGTGATGAGCGCGAGCTCCACGTCCATGAAGAGCAGGATCGCCGCGGTGCCGAGCAGGGTGAGCGTGGAGCCGAAGAGGGTCGCCACGCCGTCGGTCACGAGCTGATCGAGGGCCTGCACGTCGTTGGTCATCCGCGAGATGAGCACCCCGGCGCGGTTGCGCGAGTAGAAGCCGATCGAGAGTCGCTGCAGGTGAGCGAAGATGCGGATGCGCAGGTCCTGGAGCGCCCGCTGGCCCACCCAGTTGACGAGGAAGGTCTGCGCGTAGGTTGCCACCCAGTTCACGAGCGCCGCGCCCATGAAGAGCACCACGATCCACGTGAGCGCGTCGAGGTCCCCGGCGCGGATGCCCTGGTCGATGGCCTGGCCCACGAGGTAGGGGGGAGCGAGCGCCGCCGCGGTGGCCACCACGAGCGCCACGAACATGAGGATCACCCGTCCGCGGTAGGGGCGCAGCAGGCCGGTGAGCCCGCGGAGCTTGCGGCCGCGACGCTCCTCGCCGCGGAGCATCCTCCACGCGCCGCCGAGAAGGGCCGTCACAGCCGCGCCGCCTCGGCGTCGGCTCCGTACACGGCGCGGGTGAGGTACTGCTGCTCGGGTAGCCCACCCTCGGCGATCTCCCGGTAGAGCTCGGAGCGCTCGACCAGCTCCTCGTGGCTGCCTCGCGCGGTCACGCGGCCCTCCTCGAGCACGACGATCTCGTCGGCCAGCGCGATGGTGGAGAGGCGGTGACCGATGATGATCGTCGTGCGCCCCTCCATGACCTCGCGGAGCGCCCGGCGGATCTCGGCCTCGGTGGTGGCGTCCACGCTCGAGGTGGCGTCGTCGAGGATGAGGATGCGCGGGTCGCGCAGGAGCGCCCGGGCGATGGCCACCCGCTGGCGCTGTCCGCCCGAGAGGGTGAGGCCTCGCTCGCCCACGCGGGTCTCGTAGCCGTCGGGCAGCTCCTCGACGAAGTCGCCGAGCCCGGCGCGCCGCGCGGCCTCGCGCACGTCCTCGATGGAGGCGTCCTCGCGCGCGTAGGCGATGTTCTCCCGGAGGCTCGCCGAGAACAGGAACGAGTCGTCGGCCACGAGGGCGATCTCTCGACGCAGCGAAGCGACGTCGACCGAGCGCACGTCCACCCCGTCCACCCGCACCTCTCCGGCGCTCACGTCGTAGAGGCGGGGGATGAGCCCCACGAGCGTGGTCTTGCCCGAGCCGGTGCCGCCCACCAGCGCCACCGTGCTGCCTGCCGCGACCTCGAGGTCCACCGCGTGCAGCACCCGCTCGCCGGCCGCATAGTCGAAGGACACGCCTCGCAGCTCCACCCGGCCGTCGCCGGCCGGAAGCGTCGGCGCTCCGGGGGCGGACACGAGCTCGGGCCTGCGGTCGAGCACCTCGAACATCCGCGCCCCGGAGGCCACGGCCCGCTGCGCCATGCCGAGGGCGATGCCGAGCATCCGCATCGGCGATGTCAGCAGCACTACGTAGAAGAAGAAGGCGATGAACTGACCCACGGTGATCGAGCCCGCCACCGCCTCGCGCCCGCCCACGAAGAGGATGGCCGCGAGCGAGATGCTCGGGATGAAGGCGATGAAGGGCGTGTAGAAGGCCCGCAGTCGCGTGGAGTAGATCGACTGGTCGAACACCCGGGTCACCGCCGAGCGGAAGCGCGCGAGCTGGCGCTCCTCGCGCGCGAAGGCCTTCACGAGCCGCACCCCGGAGACGTTCTCCTCGGCCTCGGCCGTGAGCTCGGCGATCCGCTGCTGGACCTCCTGGGAGGCCGGCCGGTTCTTCAGCCCGTAGCGGGCGGCCACGGCGGCCACGAGCGGGGTGGGAGCCAGGGCGATGAGCGCGAGCTCCGGGTTGACCGCGAGCATCACCGCCGCCGCCACTCCGAGGGTCACCAGCGACTGGAGGATGAACACCAGGCCGTAGCCGAGGAAGAAGCGCACGGCCTGGAGGTCCACGGTGGCCCGGGACATGAGCTGGCCCGTCTGCTGGCCGTCGAAGTAGGCGAGCTCGAGCGACTGCAGGTGGGAGTAGACGCGGTTGCGCAGGTCGTACTCCACGCCGAGGGACACCTGCCCGGCCACGAGCCGGCGCACCGCGCTGAACAGCAGGCGCAGGAGCCCGGCGCCGACGATGGCGAGGGCGAGGGGCCAGAGGTTCGGGTCCCCGGCCCGGATCTGGTCGATCGTGCGGCCCACCAGGAAGGGGATGAGGACGCCCATGCCCGTGGCCACGGCGGCGAGCACGAAGGAGAGGCCCACCATCCACCGGTAGGGGCGAAGGAAGCCGAGCAGGCGCCAGAAGGTCCTCACCGAATCGAGGTTACTTTGGGCCGCAAATCATCGGTGTTGCCCGTCAAGCAGAGCCGGAATGGCCCTGGCGCGGTGATCGAAGATGGCCTCCACGTCGCGGCCCACGAGGGTTGCCTGTGCGATCTCGCCGAGCGGACCGAGGGGGAGCCCGTAGCGCACCACGTCGGTCATCCGCGTTCCATCGCCCTCGGGCTCGAACTCGTGGGTGTGGTGCCAGAGGCGGTAGGGACCGCGGAGCTGCACGTCCACGAAGCGCCGCGGCGGATCCCACACGGCGACCTGGGTGCGCCAGTGAAGGGGCAGCCCGTGGAGGCGCAGGCGGTACTCGATGAGGGTCCCCGGCCGCATGGCGATGGGCCGGGGGGTCACGACCCGGAAGCCGAGCCACGGCGGGGTGATGTCCTCGAGGTTGTGGGCGTCCCCGAAGAAGGCGAACGCCTCGTCGGGGGGCTTCGGCAGGTG
>JBPCRE010000065.1:0-33428 GCA_050997195.1 Thermoleophilaceae bacterium | reverse complement strand
GCGGGGATCATGGAGCTGCTGCGGCGCGAGCGGGTGGAGACGCACGGCAAACACGCGGTGATCGTGGGCCGCAGCCTCATCGTCAGCAAGCCGCTGGCGTCGCTGCTGATGGCGCCCGGCCCCAACGCCACCGTGACCCTCACCCACCGCCACACGGCCGACCTCGCCAGCCACACCCGCATGGCCGACATCCTGGTGGTGGCGGTGGGAAAGCCGGGGCTGATCACCGCCGACATGGTGAAGCCCGGCGCCGCGGTCTTCGACGTGGGGGTCACGCGGGTGCCCGACCACGGGGCGCCGCGGGGATACGCGATTCGCGGGGACGTGGACTTCGACGCGGTGGCCGAGCGGGCCTCGCTCCTCACCCCCGTGCCGGGCGGCGTGGGGCCCATGACCATCGCCATGCTGCTCGTGAACACGCTCGCGGCGGCGCGAGCGATCACCGCTTCGAGCTAGCCTGCGGAGCTATGGATCTACGCAGACTTCGGCTCGGAGAGTGGGTCGTGGGCGCCTCGGGCGCCGCGCTCATCGTCGTGCTCTTCCTTCCTTGGTACGGGCGATCCGGCGAGTGCCCGGCGGGTTCGTGCCCGCCCGTGGAGACCACCGCCTGGGGCGCGCTCACGGTGATCGACTTCCTCCTCCTCGGGCTCGGCCTCATGGGTCTCGCCACGTGGGCCACGGCCGCGGTGTACGCCAACGCGCCCGTGCCGAGGGCCACCAGCGCGCTCACCGCCATCGCGGGGTTCGTCGGGCTCGCACTCGTGCTCATCCGCCTCGTGTTCCTCCCCGACGCCGACACGCGGATGGCCGGCTCCTGGCTCGGTCTCATCGCCGTCGCGGGGGTGCTGGCCGGCGCGTGGACGGCCATGCGCGAGGAGGGCTTCGGGTTGCGACCCGGGCTCGACATCTCGGAGACCCATCCCGAGCGCGCGCCCTCGGTCGAGGTGAGGCCGCTTCCCGAGCGCCCCTCGCGTCCGCAGGCCGAAAGCGCTCGGTGAGCTTCGCCCGGCTCTCGTGGGGACACTGGCTCGCGGCCGGCGCGGCGCTGGCGCTACTGATCATCATGGCCACGGACTGGTACGGCACCGTCTTCGCCGACGCCCTGCGCCGTGACGAGGGGCTCGTGAGCACCGGTGGCCAGCGCTCCGGAGAGATCGGGCGCCGGCTGGCCGAGGACATCCCGGTGGCGGCCGAGCTCGGCGAACGCAACGCCTGGCAGGCCTATGCGGGCCTCGACCTTCCCGTTCTGCTCCTGCTGCTCGCCGCGGTCGTCTCGGCCCTGGCGGCGGCCGCCCTCTTCGCGGCCGCGCGGGTCTACGAGCCGTCGGTGAGCACCGTGCCCACGGTGGTCGGGGTCCTCGCCATCCTCGCCGTGTCCTACCGCCTGATCGATGAGCCGGGCTTCGACACCATCACCACCGTGCGCTCCGGCGCGCCCCTCGGCCTGCTCGCGCTCGGGCTGCTCACCTTCGGCTCGGCTCGGGCGATGCGCGTGGAGGGCAGAGCCGATCCGGCGGACGTGCGCTCGGCACCCCCGCGCGAGCGGACGCGGCGACCGGTCGCGTAGACGACGCCGAAGAGCGGCCCCCCCGGAGGCCCGCGGCGCCCCGCCCCTACAATCGCCACGCTCATGATCGACCGCGACGAGGTAATGCACGTGGCCCGTCTGGCCCACCTCGAGCTCTCGAGCGAGGAGGTGGAGCGCATGGCCGGAGAGCTCTCCCACGTGCTCGAGCACGTGGAGCGCATCGGGGAGCTCGACCTCGAGGGCGCTCCGCCCACGTCGCACGTCGTGCCCCTCGAGAACGTGCTGCGCGAGGACGTGCCGCGCCCGAGCCTGAGCCGCGAGCGGGCGCTCGAAGCCGCACCCGACGCCGCCGACGGCGGGTTCGGCGTGCCGAGCCCCGGCGCGTGAGCGCCGCCACCGCGCTCTCGGCCTCCGAGGCCGCCCGGGAGATCGAGGCCGGATTGCTCTCGGCCGCCGAGCTCTTCGAGGAGTACCGCGACCGCGCGGCGGCCGACGCCTCCGGTGCCTTCCTCCACGTGGCCGAGCAGCCCTCCGAGGTCAAGAGCCAGGGGCCGCTGGCCGGCGTGCCTCTGGCCGTGAAGGACCTGTTCTGCGTCGAGGGGGTGCCGAGCACCTCGGGCTCGCGCATCCTCGAGGGCTACCGCCCGCCCTACACCGCCACCGTGGTGTCGCGCCTCGCCGAGGCCGGCGCGCCCATGCTCGGCAAGACCAACATGGACGAGTTCGCGATGGGCTCCTCCAACGAGAACTCGGCCTACGGGCCGGTGACCAACCCCTGGGACCGTGAGCGCGTGCCCGGCGGCTCATCCGGCGGCTCGGCGGCCGCCGTGGCCGGCGGCCTCGCCCCCTGGGCCATCGGCACCGACACCGGCGGCTCCATCCGTCAGCCCGCCGCGCTGTGCGGGCTCGTGGGCATGAAGCCCACCTACGGCGCGGTGTCTCGCTACGGGATGATCGCCTTCGCTTCCTCGCTCGACCAGGCGGGGCCCATCACGCGCAACGTGGCCGACGCGGCACTGCTGCTCAGGCACATGGTGGGTCGGGACGCCTGCGACTCCACTTCGCTCGGGCTCCCCGAGCCGGTGCGCACCCCGAGCGCCGAGCGCCTCGACGGCCTGCGCTTCGGGGTCTCCCCGGAGCTCGCCGGCGGAGGGCTCGAGGGCCTGGAGCCGGGCGTGGCCGCGGTGCTGCGGTCCACCCTCCGCACCATCGAGGAGCTCGGTGGAGGCGTGGAGGAGGTGCACCTCCCGCACTCCGGGCACGGGCTGTCGGCCTACTACGTGCTGGCCCCGGCCGAGGCGAGCGCCAACCTCTCGCGCTACGACGGCGTGCGCTACGGCCTCCGGCGCGGCGACGGCGACCTGCGGTCGATGTACGAGGACACGCGCTCGGCGGGATTTGGCGCGGAGGTCAAGCGCCGGATCATGCTCGGCACCTACTCGCTGGCCTCGGGCTACTACGACGCCTACTACGGACGGGCACAGCGCGTGCGCACCCTGATCGCCGAGGACTTCCGCCGGGCGTTCGACCAGGTGGACTTCATGGTCACGCCCACCTCGCCCACCGTGGCCTTCCGTCTCGGAGAGCGCACCGCGGACCCGCTCGCCATGTACCTATCCGACTACTTCACGGTGCCCATGTCCCTCGCCGGCGTGCCCGCGATCTCTCTTCCCGCCGGCATGTCCGAGGGGCTTCCGGTGGGCGTGCAGCTGGCCGGGCCGGCCTTCTCCGAGAACGCCATGCTCGACGCCGCGCACGCGCTCGAGGGCGCCCTCGGCTTCGAAGGAGGGCCCTGGCGTGGCTGAGCACGCGAGCGACACGGTGCTCGCCGAGCCGGCCCCCGAGCGCCGCTACGAGCCGGTGATCGGCCTCGAGATCCACGTGCAGCTGGCCACCCGGACCAAGATGTTCTGCGGGTGCGCCCTCTCCTTCGGTGAGGAGCCGAACACCCGGACCTGCCCGGTGTGCCTCGGCCACCCGGGCACGCTGCCCGTACCGAACGCGCGGGCCATCCACTTCGGCCTGATGATCGGCATGGCGCTGGAGTGCCAGGTCGCCGAGCGCTCGATCTTCCACCGCAAGAACTGCTTCTACCCCGACCTCCCGAAATGCTACCAGATCTCCCAGTACGACACCCCGCTGGCCGTGGCGGGGCGGCTCGGGGACGTGCGCGTGCACCGGGTGCACCTCGAGGAGGACGCGGCCAAGCTCGTGCACGCGGGCAGCTCGGGCCGCATCCACGGTGCCTCGGGCTCGACGGTGGACTTCAACCGCGGCGGCACCCCGCTGGTGGAGATCGTGAGCGAGCCGGACCTCCACTCGGCCGCCGAGGCCGCCGAGTGGCTGCGGCTGCTGCGGGCCACGCTCCGGCGCACCGGGGTCTCGGACGTGAACATGGAGGAGGGATCCCTGCGCTGCGACGCCAACGTGTCGATCCGCCCCGTGGGCGAGGCCACGCTCGGCGTGAAGACCGAGCTGAAGAACATGAACTCCTTCCGCTTCATCGAGCGCGGGATCGACGCGGAGATCGCGCGTCAGGAGACGCTGCTGCGGGCGGGTGAGGAGGTGACCCAGGAGACGCTGCACTTCGACCCCGACAGCGGCGCGCTCACGCCCCTGCGCTCCAAGGAGGAGGCTCACGACTACCGCTACTTCCCGGAGCCCGACCTCGTGCCGCTGATGCCCACCGAGGAGATGCTCGAGGCCGCGCGCGCGGCGCTGCCGGAGCTTCCGGCCGCGCGCGCCGAGCGCTTCGAGCAGGAGATCGGCCTCGACTCCGACCGCGCCCGGCAGCTGTCCTTTCGCGGCGAGCTCGGGGACTACTTCGAGGCGGCGCGCGCCGCGGGCACGAGGGCCGACGCGCGCGAGGTGGCCAAGTGGGTGACCGGGGACCTGGTGGCCCGCCTCCCCGACGCCGACCCCGACCCCGCCGACTCGAGGGTCGAGCCCGGCGCTCTGGCCGAGCTCGTGGCCATGGTGGGGGAGAGGGCGATCTCGCGCTCCGCCGCCCAGGAGGTGCTCGACGCCATGGTGGCCGAGGGCGGGCGCCCGAGCGCCATCGTCGAGCAGCGGGCCCTCGGACGCGCCGGGGGCGAGGAGATCGAGAACGTCGTGGATCGGGCCATCGAGGCGAACGCCGCGGCGGTGGAGCAGGTCCGCGCCGGCAACGCGAAGGCCATCGGGGCCATCGTGGGGGCGGTCATGAAGGAGACCAAGGGGCGCGCCGACGGTGGGGAGGTGCAGCGCCTCGTGCGCGAGCGCCTCGGCGCGTAGGGGCTCCCCCGGGCGGGCAGGAGCTTTCGCCCGCCGAGTCACACTCCTGCTGCGGAGGGGGTCCGAGCCCGTCGGTGCGGTCACGCTTCTCCCGCCGTCGTCTCCTCGCCAGATGCGCGGGGGGAGCTCGGCCGCCTCGTAGTCGTCCGCGGCTCGGCCGGCGTCGGATAGTCCGCTTGTGACCTACCGGATCGAGTTCTACGAGGACGGTCGCGGCAATCAGCCCGTATTGCACTGGCTGCGCGAGGAGCTGACTGCGGCCCAGCGACGAGCGATTGGCGTCGCCATGCGGGAGGTTCTCGAGGAGATGGGCGTAGGAGTTTGCAAAACCGAGTTCGGACGCCAGCTCGGCGGTGGGCTCTTCGAGTTTCGCCTGCGCCAGGACGCCGAGGAGGTTCTGCGACGGGTGGGAAAGGAGCCTCGCCGGGCCGAGCCCAAGGGCGAGCGAATCCTGCTACGGGTGTTCTGCCACGCCCACGGCGACCAGGTGATCCTCCTCCTCGGTGGCTACGACAAGGGCCGCGATCCCAAGGATCGTCGCCAGCAGCGCGAGATAGACACGGCCCGCGAGCGACTCGCCGACTTCCGCCGTCGCCCAGCCTGACGGGCTATGGTGTAAAGCCCATGACACTCTTGCCGACTATCGGGCGGAGAGGCAGAGATGGCCACCAGCTTTGACGAGTTCATGCAGGAGATCGAGGCAGAGGCCGAGAGCGAGGGTCCGGAGGCTGTGGCCGAGCTCGAGGCCCTCCACGTTCACTTCGCGCTTGCACGGGAGGTAGCTCGGCTCCGTCGTGCTCGGGGCCTGACCCAGGTCGAGCTGGCCGCCCGATCGGGCATCGCGCAGAGCGAGATAAGCCGGATCGAGCGGGGGGTTGCCAACCCGACGGTGGCGACCCTGGCCGCGCTGAGCCGTCCGCTTGAAGCCATCCTCCACCTCTCCGACCGGGTGAAGCACGCCGAAGAGCTCTCGATCGCCTAGCTCGAGCGGATGGGAGCTACCTGCTCGCGGGTAGCCGCCGCATCGGTCCAGGCCGCTTGGCTTGGGGCCGTAGAGGTCGCGGTCCCTATCATCGACCGCTCACCCCGCCGACGGAGGTAGCTCCCAATGTCCCGACTCATCCGCATGGACTCGACCGGTCACTCCACGCTCGCCGAGTGGAGCACGGGCGACGCCGCAGCCGAGGAGGCCGCCGTGGTCGCCTTTCGCGCGCAGCTCGACCGCGGCTACATCGGCGTCGTCTCCGAGGGCGAGGGGCGCGCCACCCAGGTCGACCAGCTTCCCGTCGAGGCCGATCTCGTGATCATGCGCCGGCCCATCGCCGGCGGCTAGCCGCTCCCCTCCTCGTGGCCGCGCGCGGGCCCTCCGCGCTCCCGTCCGTCCCGTTCGAGGCCGCCGGCCAGCTCCCCTAGCTCTCGGGGGTGCCCTGGCGCCCGCGCACGACCGCGCGTTCGCTCGAGCAGCGAGGACGCATCTGGACCCTGTGGAGCCTCGCCCACACGGTGCCCTTCATCGCGGTCGGGGCGTTCCTGCTGGCCCTCGAACCGTGGGCGGCGCCGGTGGCGCTCGCCGCTCTCGCCCACGCCTGGGTCATCCCCGAGCTCTATGCCGCGCGCGGGGTGGGCGTGCTGCGCGCGAAGGGTCCGCGCCACACCGATCCCGAGCGCGTGGCGCAGGGCCTGCTCGGTGATCTGCTCGGCCATCGCGAGCGCGATCTGCAGCGAGGCACCGGGCTGGCGCTCGAGCGCGGCTCGCTCGGCGTGTGGCTCGTCGGCGAGGCCGGCGCTCTGCTCGTGGGCCCCGGAGCGCGGCGGGTTCACTGCTACTGCGTCCGCGTGCCCGATCGCGAGCTTCCGCCCTCGGACCGCATCGCGCACCTCCTGCTCGCCCTTCGCACCGACGAGGCGGGCTTCGCCACCGTGGCCAACCACGCCTTCGCCGGCGCGCCGTGGCGCATCCGCCGCCGGATGGAATCCCGCGCGCGTCCGGCCCTGGCCGCCGCGCTCGACGCCGCCCGGGCGTAGGCTCTGCGTCGGTCTTCCGGCCGGGACGCGCCGGTTTGGTGACCGGACCTACACTCGCGAATCAGTGACCGACGCGCACTTCTCACTGCGCGAGGGCTCGCGCTCCGATCTCGCGACCACCTTCGCCCTCTCCGAGCGCACCGTCTACGACACGGCCGTCCGGCAGGAGCTCCTGCCTCCCGGGGCCTCTCCCTCGGACGAGGACATCGAACGGCGCTGGCAGCAGCAGCGCGGGCTGATCGAGTTCATCGCCGAGCAGCCGGGCGGCTCCTACCTCATCTGCGAGAACGACGAGGGGCCGGTGGGCTACGCGCGCGTGGCGCGCTTCGGCGAGATGGAGGAGCTGACCGAGCTCATGGTCGATCCGGGCCACCAGAACCAGGGCGTGGGCCGCGCGCTGCTCGAACGCTCGTGGCCGGGCGACCCGAGCCCCGAGACGGGGCGGCTGGTGATCGCCACCGGGGCGCCCGCCGACCTCTCGCTCTACACGACGTTCGGCGTGATGCCCGTGGCCGGCCACTGGAACCTGCGCCAGCGCACCGAGGAGTACCTCGAGCGCCGCTCCAAGGAGATCGACGCCTCGGAGCCCGGCATCCACGTGCTGAAGCCCGACCGCGCGGTGAAGGAGTGGCAGCGCCTCGAGCCCGAGGCGATCTCGCACGAGCGGCTCATGCTGCACGAGTTCTTCGGTCGCGATCGCACCTGCCTCGCACGCGTGGACGACGTGACCGGGGACGCGATCGCCCTGTGCTGGGTCTCGAGCGACGGGGAGATCGGGCCCGCGGTGGGCACGCGACCCCCCGACCTCGTGCCCGTGGTGCTTGCCGCCCTGGACCGCGTGGCCATGACCCAGGAGCCCTCGTCGCTGGCCCTCTACGTCAGCTCGATCTCCTGGTGGCTGCTGCGCCGGCTGCGCAACCTCGGCTTCCGCGTGCACTGGCCGAGCTGGATCCTCTGCTCGCACCCGCTGCCGGGGCTCGATCGCTACATGCCCACGCGCCCGCCGCACCTGCTCTGATCCCGGCGGGCCTCCGGGTTCGTCACCATCGAGCGCATGGAGTTCCTCGTCATCCTCTTCTTCTTCGGCCTGTCGGCCGGCGTGGTGGCCCGCATCAGGGGCAACGGGTTCATGATCTGGTTCCTGATCGGCTTCTGCGTGCCCTTCCTCGGCACGGTGGCAGCCATGCTCTACCGGCGCGAGCGCGACGAGCTGCGCCGGCAGTGCCCGGAGTGCGGAGCCGTGGTTCC
The DNA here is from genome assembly GCA_050997195.1 of Thermoleophilaceae bacterium. GTDB lineage: Bacteria > Actinomycetota > Thermoleophilia > Solirubrobacterales > Thermoleophilaceae > JACCZP01. The sequence continues at coordinate 25,354 of JBPCRE010000065.1, read as the reverse complement.
CCTCTACGTGCAGGTGTGCACCCGCTGCGGCGCCGACCTCGAGTTCCCGGAGGAGGCCATCCCGCCGCGAAGCGCGGCTCCGCCGGGCGACTGAGGCGCGGGCTCCAACCGGTCCCCAACCCGCTGGTAGAGTCGACTTTCGCCCGGTTGCCGGGCGTCCACCGATAGCGGGCACCTTCCCGCCTCGAAAGGAGGCCTCACCGGAGCATGCGAGCCGTCGATGCCATCGTCGAGTGCCTCAAGGCCGAGGGCGTGGACACGGTGTTCGGGATGCCCGGAGGGGCCAACCTGCCCACCTACGACGCGCTCTACGACGGCGGCATCCGTCACATCCTCTGCCGCCACGAGCAGGGCGCGGGTCACGCCGCCGAGGGCTACGCGAAGGCCTCCGGGCGCGTCGGCGTGGCGCTCGCCACCTCGGGGCCCGGCGCCACCAACCTGACCACGGCCATCGCCGACGCAGTCATGGACTCGGTGCCGTGCGTGTTTCTCACCGGCCAGGTCCGCACCGATCTGCTCGGCACCGACGGCTTCCAGGAGGCCGACGTGACGGGCATCACCATGCCCATCGTCAAGCACTCGATGATGATCCGCGACCCGCGCGAGATTCCGGGCACCATCCACGAGGCCTTCCACATCGCCCGCTCGGGGCGGCCCGGGCCGGTGCTCGTGGACATCCCGCAGGATCTCTCGCGCGCGGACATCGTCTACGAGCCGAACGCCTCGCTCAACCTGCCCGGCTACCAGCCGAAGGTCGAGGGCAACGTCAAGCAGATCCGCCAGGCGGCCAAGGCGCTGGCCAGCGCACGGCGGCCGGTGATCTACGCCGGTGGCGGAGTGGTCAACGCCAACGCCGCCGAGGAGCTCACCGAGCTGGCGCTCGCCGATCGCTTCCCGGTCACGCTGACCATCATGGGCCTCGGCGCCTTCCCGGCCCCCCACGAGCAGTGGCTCGGGTGGCTCGGGATGCACGGCACGCGCACGGCCAACTACGCCATGGACGAGGCCGACCTCATCTGCGCCATCGGCGCGCGCTTCGACGACCGCGTGACCGGCAAGCTCTCGGAGTTCGCCCCGCGGGCCAAGTTCATCCACATCGACGTGGATCCGGCCGAGATCTCGAAGAACGTGCCCGCGCACATACCCATCGTGGGCGACGCCAAGAAGATCCTCCCCAAGCTCATCCGGGAGTACCGAGCGCTGAAGCCGGATCCCGCGCGCCTCGACGCCTGGTGGGAGCGCCTCCACGGCTGGCAGGAGCGCTACCCGCTCGCCTATCCGGACTCCGAAGATCAGGAGATCAAGCCCCAGTACATGATCGAGGCCCTCTACGAGGTCACCCGTGGCGAGGCCATCATCGCCTCCGACGTGGGCCAGCACCAGATGTGGGCCGCGCAGTACTACGACTTCAAGGCGCCGCGACGCTGGATCAACTCGGGCGGGCTCGGCACGATGGGCTTCGGCCTGCCCGCGGCGATGGGGGCTCAGGTGGCCAACCCCGACCAGACGGTGGTGTGCGTGTCGGGCGACGGCTCGCTGCCCATGAACTCCCAGGAGCTCGCCACCTGCGTGACCGAGAACATCCCGGTCAAGGTCTTCCTCATGAACAACGGCTACCTCGGCATGGTGCGCCAGTGGCAGGAGCTCTTCTGGGACCGCCGCTACTCCGCCGTGGACATGGGAGTGAGCCCCGACTGGGTCAAGCTGGCCGAGGCCTACGGGGCCACCGGCTTCCGGGCCACCGAGAAGGACAGCCTCGTCGAAACCATGCGCGAGGCGATCGCCACCCCCGGGCCGGTGATCCTCGACGTCCCGGTGACCAAGGAGGAGAACGTCTACCCGATGATCCCCGCCGGCCAGGCGGCGAGGGACATGGTGGGCTGATGGGAGAGGAGCCCGCCACCCAGGACGTCCTCTCCCTCGAGGATCTCCACGCCGTCTCCGGGGCCCGCACGGGGCGCCGGCACATCCTCTCCATCCTCGTGGAGAACAAGCCGGGGGTGCTCGCGCGCATCGCGGGGCTGTTCGCGCGGCGCGGCTTCAACATCGACACCCTTGCCGTGGGGCCCACCGACGACCCGCACATCTCGCGGGTCACGCTCACGGTGGACGGCGCGGTGCACCCGATCGACCAGGTCACCAAGCAGTTGCACAAGCTCGTCAACGTGCTGAAGATCCGCGACCTCGAGCCCTCCTCCACGGTGGCGCGCGAGCTTGCCCTCTTCAAGATCTCCGCCGAGGAGGCCAGCCGCCCGCAGATCGTGCAGGTGGCGGAGATCTTCCGCGCCAACGTGATCGACATCTCGAAGCGCTCGCTCACCGTGGAGGTGACCGGGACCGGCGACAAGATCGCCGCCTTCGAGGGCATGGTGCGGCCGTTCGGACTCGTGGAGATGGTGCGCACGGGCGAGGTCGCGATGTCGCGCGGCCGCTCGGCCACGTAGAGGGCGCACGGGAGGTGCCCTCCCGGCGCCTCGAAGCCGCCTCGGCGCACCCCTTCGAGCTCGACCCCGCGGCGCGCGAGCGGCTCATGGCCCACGTGGACCAGGCGCTCGAGCGAGCTCGGGCCACGGGGTGCCCCGTGCTCGCGGCGGTCACCACGCCGATCTCGGCCGATCTCGACCTCTCGGCCGCCGTGCTCCGCGCGCTGCGCCCGGGCGACGACGCATCCTGCCTCGAGCAGCCCGAGCGCTCGGGTCACGCGGTGTGCGGACTCGGGAGCGCCGCAGAGGTGCTGGCGCGCGGAGCCAGGCGCTTCTCCGAGGCCGCCGCGCGCTGCCGCGCGCTGGCGCGCCACGCGGTGGCGGACGACCCGGCCTCGGACGCCGCGGCGCCGCCGGGAGCCGGGCCCGTCTGGCTCGGCGGCTTCGAGTTCGCCCCGGAGGGCGGGTGGGCCCCGGAATGGGCTTCGCTCGCCCCGGCGCGGCTCGTCCTCCCCGAGGTGGCACTGGCCCGGCAGGACGGTGAGGCGCGCATGACGGTGAGCGCGCTGGTCGGTCCCGAGGCCGACGCCGAGGAGGTGCTCGAGCGCATCGACGCGCGGGTGGCCTCCCTTCGGCCCGCCTCCATGCCCCTGCTCGACCCCGATCCCGCGGACGCCCCGCGGGTGGCGGGAGCGGCCCCGCCCGAGCACTTCGAGGCGGCGGTGACACGCGCCGTCGAGCGCATACGGGCCGGAGAGGTGGAGAAGGTCGTGCTGGCGCGCGCGGTGCGAGTCCACCACCGCCGGCCGATCGACCCGGCGCCGGTGTTCGGCGCCCTCCGCGACGCCTTCTCGGCCTGTTACTGCTACCTGGTGGCCACGCCCGAGCTCGCCTTCCTCGGGGCGAGCCCGGAGCTCCTCGTGCGTCGGGAGGGTGCGCGGGCGCAGACCGTGGCCCTGGCCGGGACCACCCGCCGCAGTGCCGACCCTGCGGTGGACGCCCACCTCGGCGAGCGCCTCGCGGCCTCGGCCAAGAACCGCGAGGAGCAGGCCATCGTGGTCCGCCGCATCGAGCGGGCGCTGGCCCCCGCGAGCCTGTGGGTGACCGCCGCTGAGGAGCCGGTGATCGTGCGGGTGCAGAACGTCCAGCACCTGGCCACGCCCATCCGCGCCCAGCTCGCGGTGCCCGTTCCCGTGCTCGAGCTGGCGGAGCTCCTGCATCCCACGCCGGCGGTGGGCGGCGAGCCCTCGGACCGAGCCCAGGAGCTGATCCCCGCCCTGGAGGGACTCGACCGCGGCTGGTACGCGGGCCCGCTCGGCTGGACCGACCTCGCCGGAGACGGCGAGCTCTGCGTGGCTCTCCGCTGCGCTCTGCTCAGGGGCACGGTGGCCCACCTCTACGCCGGCAACGGGATCGTGCGGGACTCCGTTCCGGCCGAGGAGCTCGCCGAGACCGAGATGAAGCTGGCGGCCATGCTGCCGCTGCTCAGCTGATGGCAGGGCGCGGGGCGCTCTGCCCTCGATGAGCACCACCGCCTCGGGGGGCGTGCGCCCGCGCCGTGGTGCCGGCGACCTCGCCGCCGCCAGTCCGGTCACCGCCGCCGTGCTCGGCGCGCTGGCCATCGCGTTCTCGGCCATCCTCGTGCGCCTGGCCGCCACCTCTCCGGTCACCGCGGCCGTCTTCCGGTGCGCCTACGCCCTCCCGCCGCTCGCGCTGCTCGCCGTGCTCGAGACGCGGCGCTTCGGACGCCGCACGAGGCGGGAGCACCTGCTGGCCTTCGGCGCGGGCGCTTTCTTCGCCGTCGACCTCGTCTCGTGGCACTACTCGATCGAGTTCGTGGGTGCCGGCCTCGCCACCGTGCTCGCCAACCTCCAGGTGGTGATCGTCGCGCTCGTGGCCTGGCTCATGCTCGGAGAGCGACCGACCCCGCGCGTGCTGGTAGCCGTGCCGGTCGTGCTCGTGGGCGTCGTGCTCATCTCGGGCGTGGTGGGAGCCGGGGCCTACGGGGAGAATCCCGGTCTCGGCGTGCTCTACGCGTCGGTCACCGCGGTGGCCTACTCGGGCTTCATCCTCGTCCTGCGCCAGTCGAGCCGCGACATCGGCCGGCCGGCCGGACCGCTCTTCGACGCCACGCTGGCCGCCACCGTGGTAGCCGTGCCCGCGGGCCTCGCCATCGGAGACCTCGACCTCCTTCCGGGCTGGCCGGCCCAGGGATGGCTCGTAACCCTCGCGCTCACCTCTCAGGTGCTCGGGTGGCTGCTCATCTCGACCTCCCTGCCCCGGCTGCCCGCCTCGCTCACCGGCGTGCTGCTCACCATCCAGCCCGTGGGCTCGGTCATCCTCGGAGTCGCCCTGCTGGCCGAGGCACCGTCGGCCTTCCAGCTCGCCGGGGTGGCGGTGATCGTGGGCGGCATCGCGCTCGCCGCCTCCCGCCGCGGGGAGCGGCCGGCGGCGCCGGCCGGAGGGCCGGCCTGAGGCTGAGATGCTCGGCGACGACCTCCTCGCCCTCCTCGGCGACCGCGTGCCGGCCGACCACGCCCGCCAGGTGCTCGCCGACCACTACATAGAGGGACTGACCCGGGAGCTCGGCGGCGGCGAGACGCGATCCGCACGGGTGATCGACCTCGGGTGCGGCCCGGGCGACTCGGTCGACGCGTTTCGCCGCGCCGATCCGGGCGTGCGCTGGGTCGGCCTCGATCTGCCCCGCTCGCCCGAGGTGGCCACCCGCACCCGCACCGACGCGGAGTTCCGCACCTTCGACGGCGTGTCCATCCCCCTCGGCGACGCCTCGCAGGATCTCATCTTCTGCAAGCAGGTGCTCGAGCACGTGGAGCGCCCGGAGCCGCTGCTGGCCGAGGTCGGACGCGTGCTCCGACCGGGTGGCGTGCTCGTGGGCTCCACCTCGCAGCTCGAGCCCTACCACTCGCTCTCGCAGTTCAACTACACCCCTGTGGGCCTCACTCGACTCATCGACGAATCGGGCATGCGGGTCAGCGAGCTGCGGCCCGGGATCGACGCGCTCACCCTCATCGTGCGACGCGGGCTCGGCGGCCCCGCGTTCTTCCGGCGCTGGTGGGCGCGCGAGTCTCCGCTCAACGGCGTGATCGGGGTCTTCGGGCGAGCGTCGCGGCAGGATGCCCGCCAGGTGAACGCCATGAAGCTCCTGCTCTGCGGGCAGTTCTGCTTCGTGGCGCGGAGGGAGCCGTAGGGTCGCACTCGAGTCTTCAGCCCCGGCGCCCCCGCTCGAGTTGTCGCACGACCCCGGCGAACACCTCGCGGTGCAGGGCCACGTTGCGCGAGCGCTCGATCCGCACCTCGACGAGCCCCGGACGGTCGGCCGCCGCCCGGACGTCGTCGGGCGTGGCGGCCAGGGTGTGCTCGAGGCCGCCCAGCGCGGCCACGTGGCGTAGGTCCACCGGCGTGGGCGTGGCCAGGTGCTCTTCGTAGGTCCCGGGGTCGGCGTGCTCGGCCACGGGAAGGAAGTCGAATATCCCGCCGCCCCCGTTGTTCAGGCAGACGATGGTGAGCTCGATGCCGTGGCGCCGGGCGGTCACGAGGCCCCCGACGTCGTGCAGCAGCGAGAGCTCGCCGGTGAGCAGGTAGCACCGCCCGGAGTGCCCGGCGAGCGCGGCACCCAGCGCCGAGGACACCACGCCGTCGATGCCGTTGGCCCCCCGGTTGGCGAGGAAGCGCAGTGGCGTGGCGGTCGAGGGAAAGAACGACTCCACGTCGCGCACCGGCATGGAGGAGGCCACCCAGACGGTCGAGCCCTCCGGGGCCACGTCGGCCAGCGCCGCGAGGAAGCTCGGCTCGAGCGGCTCGGGCGCGGCGGCGAGGGCGGGGGGGACGAGCGCGTCGGCCTCGAGCCAGGAGGAGAGCCACGGCGTGGGGACCGGGACGGCGGGGAGTGGGCCCTCGAGGCCCGCCAGGCTCTCGGCGATCTCGCGCAGCAGCCGGCCCGGCGAGCCCGCCACGATGGTCTCGACCTCGCGCGTGGGGTCGTGCCAGGCCAGGTGGGGGTCGATCAGCACCTGGCGCCCGGCGGACGCCAGCCAGGCACGCAACGGCTTCGACGTGGGCGTGTCGCCCACCCGGATCACCAGCTCGGGCCGGTACTCGGCGGCCCACTCCTCGCAGCGCAGCAGCACGTCGTAGTGGGAGACCACGTGCGAGCGGTCGTGCGCCCCGCAGCGCACGTTCGAGGTCGGCTCCGCCAGGATCGGCCAGCCGGCGGCGGCGCCCAGCAGCGCAGCGCTCTCGGCCAGGTCCTCGTGGGTGGCCCCGCACACCACCGCGCCGCGCGGTCGGTGGGCCACCTCGAGGGCGATCCCCGCCGCCGGGTCCTCCTCGTCGGTCTGGAGAAAGGCGGGGGTCACCTCGACCCATGGGCGCCCCTCGGGCCGACCCTGCCACGGCTCCGGGTCGAGCTCCTCGCGCACGGGGGCGAGCGGCTCGCGGAGGGGGAAGTTCACGTGCACAGGCCCGGGGCGGCCGTCGCGGGCCTCCGAGAACGCCCGGCACGCGTGCGCGCGGTGGTGCACAGCCGCCGAGCGCCCCGGCTCGTGGCTTCCCATCTCGACGAACCACTTCGCGGCACTTCCGAACACCTTCAGCTGATCGATGGACTGCCCGGCGCCCACGTCGCGGAGCTCGGGCGGGCGGTCGGCGCTGAGGACGATCAGCGGCACGCGGGCCTCGCGGGCCTCGGCCACGGCGGGGGCGAGGTTGGCCACCGCCGAGCCCGAGGTCACGGTGATGGCCACCGGGCGCTCGGTGGCCTTGGCCAGCCCCAGCGCGAAGTAGCCGGCCGATCGCTCGTCGAGGATCGAGGTCGCATCGATCCGGGGCTCGGCGGCCAGGGTGAGCAGCAGCGGCGCGTTGCGCGAGCCGGGGCACGTGACCGCGTGGCGCAGCCCGCACCGCGCCAGCTCGTCCACGAAGGCCTGGATCGGGGCGTAGGTCCGGTTGAGTGGGATCATGGGTGGCGATGCCCGGCTCTCGAGCGGAGCCCTACGTCGTCTTCCTGCCGGGCTTCATGCAGCGCGGCGAGGCCTGGGCGCCCGTGGCCGAGCGGGTGGGGCAACGCTACCGGTGCCTCTGCCTCGACCACCGGACTTCGACGTGGTGGGAGCGCCTCGCCGAGGTGTGCGCCGCGGCGCCGGCCGGGTCGGTGCTCGTGGGCTACTCGATGGGGGGCCGCCTGGCGCTGCACGCGGCGCTGGCCGAGCCGGAGCGCTACGCGGCGCTGATCACGGTCGGCGCGAGCCCCGGCATCGAGGACCCGGCCGCCCGAGCCGAGCGTCGGGCGGCCGACGAGCGCATTGCGGCGTGGATGGAGCGAGCCTCGATCGAGGAGGTGGTGGCCCACTGGGAGGCGCTGCCGGTGTTCGAGGCCCAGTCGCCCGAGCTCGTGGCCGCGCAGCGGCCGGGACGGCTCTCGCACGAGCCGGCTCGGCTGGCCACGTTGCTGAGGAGCGGAGGGCAGGGTGCGCTCGAGCCCCTGTGGGGGCGCCTGGGGGCCCTCGAAGTGCCGATCCTCGCCGTGGCCGGCGCGCGCGACGGCGTGTACGTCGAGGCGGCCGAGCGGCTGGGCGCGCTCGTCCCGGCGGCGCGCGCCGTCACGATCGCCGACGCCGGACACGCCGCCCACCTCGAGCGGCCCGTCCGCATGGCGCAGCTCATCGTGGGCTTCGTGAGCGCTCCGCGCAGTGCGCGGTGATGCTTGGCGAGGCTGGCAAGAGCAGCGACCCCCTCACGCCGCCACCTCCTCCACCAGGACCTCCTCGAGCGCCGCCGGCTCGACCACCACCCCGAGGCCCGGGCCCTGCGGCACGGCGAGAAGTCCCGCCTTCGGCGCCGAGAGCGCCTGGGCCAGGGAGGCGTCGAAGAGCTCGAGCGTGGCCAGCCCGCAGGCGAGCGAGAGCCGCTCAGAGGCCGCGAGCTGGAGGGCGGCGGCGATGCCCCACGGGCCGTCGAACGTGCTCGAGAGGAAGGCCTCGAGGCCGTGCTGGGAGGCTGCGCGCAGGGTCTCGCGAGCCGCGGAGTAGCCGCCCGCGGACGCGAGCTTGACGTTGACCACGTCACATGCGCCCGTCTCGGCGGCGGCCCGCACGTCCCCGGGGCCGGTGATGGGCTCGTCGGCGGCGATCGGAACGTCGGTGGCCAGTCGCACCTCCGCGAGATCGGCGAGGGTCGGGCAGGGCTGCTCGACGAACTGGAGGTCGTGCTCGGAGAGCCGGTTGATGGTCTCGATGGCCTGCCCCACCTCCCAGGCGCCGTTCGCGTCGAGCCTGAGCGCCGGCCACGGGCCGATGGCGCCGCGCACCGCGGCCACCCGCTCGAGGTCGTCCGGCAGGCCGACCTTCAGCTTGAAGCACGCGTAGCCCTCGTGCGCGGCGGCTCGGGCTCGCTCGGCAACCTCCTCGGGCGGACCGGCGTCGAGGGTGCAGTTCACGGCGATGGCCTCGGCGCCCGGCTCGCCGAGGGGCCGGCCCGCGCGCCGGGCCTCGAGGTCGAGGCGCGCCATCTCCTCGGCGGCCTGCGCCTGGGGCGGGACGTCCCTTCCCGCGGGCCCACCACGCAGGGCGGCGGCCACCAGCTCGAGCGGCACCCCGTCGTAGGGCTCGAAGGGCGCGGCCTCGCCGTGGCCGACGAGCCCGCCCTCGTCCTCGAGGCGCAGCACCAGGAGCTCCCTGGCCCCGACCACGCCCGAGGCGGTGGCGAAGGGCCGGCGAAAGGGAATCGACAACCGGAGCACGGAGCGCTTCATGCGAGCAGGAGCCCCCCGGAGAGGGCGAGCGAAAACGCCGCGAGCAGCCGCCCGGTGCCCGCGAGGGCGCCGTTCAGTGCCGGGCCGTCCTCGCGGGTGCTCACGAGCCGCACGAGGGGAGCTCCCAGCGGTGCGGCGAGCAGACCGAGGAGGACCCACCGCGTGGGCGCCCCCGCGAGGCCGAGGGCCACCGTGCATGCGAAGGCACCCCCGAGCATGGCCACGTAGAGCCCCCGGGCGCGCCGGCGCCCGAGGATCACCGCCAGCGTTCGCTTTCCCGCCCGGCGGTCGGTGTCTATGTCACGCACGTTGTTGACCACGATGATGGCCGCGGCGAGCAGTCCCACGGGTACCGCCAGAGCGACGGCCTCCCAGCGCAGGGCGTCGGTCTGCACGTAGTAGGAGCCGGTCACGGCCACGATGCCGAAGAACAGGAACACGAAGAGCTCGCCGAGCCCCTCGTAGCCGTAGGGCCGCGGACCCCCGGTATAGAGCACCCCGGCGAGGATCGACAACACCCCGACCACGAGCAGCTCGGGGCCTGCGATCGCGACCAGGTAGCTCCCGGCCGCCACGGCGACGGCGAACGCCGCGTAGGTGCCCATGAGCACCCGACGTGGGGGCATGAGGCCTCCCGCCGTGACCCGGACGGGTCCGAGGCGATCCTCGGCGTCGGCCCCCCGGCGGGCGTCCGAGTAGTCGTTGGAGAGGTTGGTGCCGATCTGGATGAACACCGAGCCGATCAGCGCGCACAGGAAGGCGAGAGCGAGGAAGGTGCCCTCCGAGGCGGCGAGCGCCGTGCCCACCAGGACCGGGGCCACGGCCGCCGGAAGCGTGCGCGGCCGGGCCGCGGCGAGCCACAGCCGCAGCGGGCTCAGAGGCTCCTCACGGCCGCTTGGGAAACCGGCCGAAGTCCGGCGGCCGGCGCTCCACCCAGGCGTCGCGGCCCTCCTGGGCCTCCTCGGTCATGTAGAAGAGCAGCGTGGCGTCGCCGGCAAGCTGCTGGATGCCGGCGAGGCCGTCGTCGGCGGCGTTCAGGGAGGCCTTCAGCAGACGCAGGGCCATCGGTGAGTGCTCGAGCATCTCGCGGCACCAGCTGACCGTCTCCTCCTCGAGCCGGTCGAGGGGCACCACCGCGTTCACCAGTCCCATGTCGAGGGCCTGCCGGGCGTCGTACTGGCGGGAGAGAAACCAGATCTCCCGGGCGCGCTTCTGGCCCACCTGCCGGGCGAGGAGGCCGGAGCCGTACCCGCCGTCGAAGGAGCCCACCTTCGGTCCGGTCTGGCCGAAGCGGGCGTTGTCGGCGGCGATCGTGAGGTCGCACACCACGTGGAGCACGTGGCCGCCCCCGATGGCGTAGCCGGCCACCATGGCCACGACGGGCTTCGGTAGCCGGCGGATCTGGATCTGGAGGTCGAGCACGTTCAGCCGGCCCACGCCGCGCTTGGCCACCGCGTCGTCGCCGATGTAGCCGTCGTCGCCGCGGACGCGCTGGTCGCCGCCCGAGCAGAAGGCCAGCGGCCCCTCGCCGGTGAGGACGATCACCCCGATCTCGGTGTCGTCGCGCGCCCGGTCGAAGGCGTCGGAGAGCTCGAACAGGGTCTGTGGCCGGAAGGCGTTCCGCACCTCGGGCCGGTCGATGGTGACCTTGGCGATCCCCTCGGCGGTCTCGTACCTGATGTCGACGTACTCGCCGGCCGGGTTCCACTCGAGGGCCACGGCGCGAGGCTAGTGGCGCCGGGGCGGGTTCCACCGCGCGGCGTGGTTTGCCCGCGAGCGCGACCTCAACCTGGACACGCCGCTCCTACCGCCTGCCGGTGCCCCCTCCGCAGGCGCGGGGGCCGCGGTAGCCGGCGAGCTGAAGGCCGCCGTGTGCGCCCCGTGGACCGCTTGCCCGAAAGGCGGGCACCATCTCGCTTGTGACAAGACCGGTCTCATCCGTCAGCTCATCGACGATCTGAAACCACCGCCGGATCCGCTCCGGGCGGTCCACGATGGTGGTCAGGATCGGGACGCGGCGGCGCAGGGAGAGCAGCTTGTCTCCGTGGGGCTCGTGGTCCCCGTGGTAGCCCCAGATCCCGCGGAGGGCGGTCGCGCCGCTCGCCCCCTCCTCCCGCAGCCGACGGATCAGGCGTGTGTAGAGGGGGTGGTCGCCGTGCCTCGCCTGTTCGCCGGCGTAGACCATGAGCTTCTGCCAGATGTTGAGGCCCGAGTCGTCGTGCTCGGGGAGATGGGTTGGCTGCGCCAGCAGCTGGCCGTCGCGCTTGCAGACACGGACTCGCTCGAGGGTCATCAGCGGTCGCTCGAGCAATCGCGTCAGCTCGGGCAGCGCCGCCGCGATCGCCTCTCCGGCACCCACGGCGATGACCATCAGCGGAACGTCGGTGTTCCTCCCGAAGAAGCGTGCCCGTCGTCGCGCCCCGTGGGCGGTGCCGTCGACTCCGAGGAGCGCGGTCGCCCCGGCCACGCCGCGGGCGCGCAGCAGCTCAACCACCGCAAGGAACGCGGGACGGCTCCCGGCCTGCTCCCTGCGCCCGCAGTAGACGGTCAGCTTGGTCGCCTCGTAGAGCTCGTCGGGAAGCTCCACCGTGTCGACCCGGCGGGTGAGCAGCCGCGCTCGCTCGAGCGTCACCAGTCCTCCCTGGCTCAAGGTGACCACCTCGGGGAGGGCGCGCTGAATGCGCGCTCGCGTGTCGACGGCCACCGAGACGAGCGGAAGGTCCTCGGAGAGCGTGAGCAGGCGCTCCGTGTGGAGCCGGTGCTTGACCCCGAAGCCCTCGGCTCCTCGCAGCAGCACGCTCGTCGCGAGCTCGTGGCGGGCGTAGAGGTCGAGCAGGGCATCGGCGAGGAAGCGCCCATCGGTCCGGTCGCGCTCGCCGAAGTAGGTCGTCAGCTTCAGGCAGTCCTCGTTCAGAGCGCACCGCCGATCAGGTGGCCGAGGACCACGGCCCCCAGCCCGAGCACCAGGCTAAGGAGGAGGCTGGTAACCGCCTGCGCGATCTCGCCGTCCTCCCCGAGACGGTGCGCCTCGAAGATCCAGGTCGAGAATGTGGTGTAGGAGCCGAGAGCTGCGATGTCGACGAGCACCAGGGCGCTGCCCCGCAAGGAGAGGGCCGCCGACACGCCCACCAACAGGGCTCCCGTGAGGTTCACGAGCAACGTCCCGGCCGGGAATGTCCCGGAGGTCCGGGCCGAGACGAACTCATCGAGGGCAAAGCGCCCCACGGCGGCGAGGCCGCCGAGCGCGCCGATGCCCACCCAGAGCAGGCCGGTCATCTCAGCTCAGAGCCCCGCCCGGCGGGTCAACGAGGTCGCCAGTGCCACCACGAGCAGACCGGCACCCACGCTGGCCCCCGCGTAGGCGCCCGCGAGGGCCACCCGGCCGGAATCGAGCATCTGGAGCAGCTCGAGCTGCATCGTGGAGAAGGTCGTCAGTGCCCCACACAGCCCCGTGCCGATCAGGGGACGCCGGTAGGCGGAGAGCGGCAGGCGCTCCTGGAGGCGGGTCACGGCGTACGCGAGTAGGGCCGCGCCGAAGAGGTTCGCCGTGAAGGTCGCCCACGGCCACTGACCGGGTTGCGTCGGGGCGAGCTCGATCAATCCCGCGCGGGCAAGCGCGCCGAGCGCCCCGCCCACGAACACCGCGAGCATCTGTTGAGGGTCCCGCGGCACCTCGCAATCAGCTCACCCTCGCACCGCGCTCTGCTCGGCAAGCCGCCGGAGTCGACGCAGCGATTCGGTGTTGCGGAATGCGAGCATCGGCTCGAGCAGCGGCCCGGCGAAACGCCCTAGGACCCCCCCGAACGGACTCTCCCGGATGGTCAGCCACGTGCCCTCGCCGTGGGGATCGAGGGCGAGCTCGACCCGGGCGATCAGCAGGGGACGCATGCGAACCTCGAGCACCAGCCGGGACGGCCGCTTCGAGTGGACCACCTGGGTCGTGTCGCGGAGGCCCAAGGGCCCTATGCCCTGAGTGTGGTGGAAGGTCGAGCCACGCGCCGGCCATCGCCCCTCCACACGGCGCGTCTGACTGGATCCGACGACCCAGTGCGCGTAGCTTCGAGGGTTGGCGAGAACCGCCCAGACCGTCTCGGTCGAAGCGTCGATGTACACGTGGTTGGAGGCCACGTGCTCAGGCTGCCCACGAAGCTGGGGCGTGTCGATCGATGCGCCGGGTCGCGCGATCCTTGCTCTCTTGCGAGAGCCCACGGCCGAGCAGGCCGCGGTTACGGACCACCCACCCGTAACCGAGCCCAATGAGCCCCGGGACGAGACGGGCGACGAGCGAGAGCGGCATCCCCGCGGGAAGCACTCGCAAGAGCGGCGCTACGGCGTGTCCGCCCGAGTGAATTCGTCCGTCGGACGTCACGAGATGCGCCGACGCGAACCTCTCGTGCGCGCTCATGTCGCGAAGCAGCTCGTCCGCCTGGGGATCCTGAAGGGCCACGGGCCTCAGACGGCGCCTGAGGTCGAGGTCGAGCAGCCGAGCCAGTGACCAGCGGCAGAACCCGCAGTCGCGGTCGTAGAGGACTATGTCGCGTTCGAGCGGCTGGGGCAAGGCCACCTCAAGCTACGCCATCCCCCGCCATACCGGATGATTCGACCGACGGAGCGTGAGTTCGGCGGGACGGGTAGGGCCCCTGCATGAGGCCCTTTCCGAAGCGATCGTCGCTTCCGCCCCGCGCCGGAGCGAAGGAGCCCGTCGGCAGCGTGCACGTCGTCGATCCGAGCCCCTTCAACTGGCTCTACATCACCTACAACACCGTCGAGGAGCTCGTCCGCGTCAACCCCGAGGGCAAGATCCGCCCGGCCGCGATGCGCAGCTTCCGCTGGGAGGACGACCGTACGCTCAAGGTCGATGTCCGCCGCGGCGAGCGCTTCCCCGACGGCGAGCCGTTGACCGCCGCGACCGTCAAGCGGTCCTTCGACGAACAGGGCCGCTGGGTCGCGCCGCACCCCCCGGGCACCCACTTCAACATGGACGAGCGGGCCGCCTGCGAGGCCGACGGCGAGCACACGGTGCGCATCCGCCTTCCCGAGCCGGATGGCCTCCTGCTCGGCAAGCTGCGCGCGATGCACATCATGAGCACGCGCTTCTGGGAGGAGGTCGGGTTCGGTTACGCCCGGGACGGCAGCGGCGAGGGTCACTGGTGAGTGATCGACGCTCCGGGCCCGTGGGGCACCGGTCCGTTCCGCCTCGCTGAGGGGTACTCCTCGCTCGACGTCGAGCAGGCGATGATCACCCGCGACCCGTTCGCCTGTACCTGGCTGGCGAGCGAGGACCGTACCCCGCGGGTCCGCCTCGTCGCCAACACTGACTACTGGGACCGCCGGCGCGGCCCGCGTCTCGAGGAGGTCGTCTTCCGCAACGATGTCGCCCCCGAGCGGGCGCTCGAGCTCGTCTGCGACACCGAGGGCGAGATAGACATCGTCACCGAGGTCGCCGCCGCCGATGCCGAGCGCGTCGAGCGCTCGGAGCACGCGAGGCTCGTCTCGATCGGTGGGGCGCGGGTTCTCGTCGGGGTCATCAACCGCGACGCCGAGGGGCTGCCGCTCGGTGACCGCCGCGCGCGACAGGCGCTCAACCTCGCCGTCGACCGCGAAGCGCTCGTGCGGGAGGCCATGTTCGGCCGGGCGCGGCCGCTGGCCGGACTCACTCCGCCGACGCCGCTCACCCTTCTGCACCGCCTGCCCGATCGTCTGGGGCCGTATCCGTACGACCCCGCGCTTGCGGCCGGGCTGTGGCGGGCGGCCGGAGGCGTTCGCGGCCGCGCCCTGCGCGTCGCCGCGCCCGAGGAGTTCGACCGTGCGGCGCGCAAGGTCGTCGCCGACCTCGAGCGCGCCCTCGGCATCCACGCCGAGCTGACGATCCTCAGCGCCGATGAGGCGCCCGAGGTCCAGCGTCGTCTGATCGAGAAGGAGCTACCCCGGGAGTGGGACATCCTGCTTCAGATGCAGGGCGTGCAGTCGGCCGACGCGCCGCCGCTGGAGCTACATCGCGCCTTCGTCGGGCTGACCGGCGAGTACCGCGCCGGTCCGGTGGTGCCCGAGTTCGAGGACCTCTACGCCGATCTTCCCCGCCATACCTCTCAGCTCGGCCTGGTCCGGGCCGCGAACCGGATCGATCGCTACGTCCGGCGCGAGGCGCTGGCGCTCCTTCTGTTCGCGCCCCAGGCGCTGTACGCGGTCAACCGCCATGTCGACTTCACCCCCTACCGGACGACGTTCGAGCTGGCCGAGTGCGGAGTGCGCGAGGCACGTTGGTCGCGGCGGTGATCCTCCGCGACCGTCCGGCCGACCGGCGCGAGCCCCGACCTACGCGGCCTCGGCCAGCGCTGGCTCGCGCTCGCCCGTGGCGGCGCCCGGCCGCTTGGCCTCCACCTGCTCCGGTGAGGGCTGGCGCACGTTGCTGATCAGCCGCAGCTTGGCCATGGTCGCGATGATCCAGTAGGAGGGGTCGAACTGGCCGCGCTCGAGGCCGTGGCGGGCGGAGATCGGGAAGGCGTGGTGGTTGTGGTGCCATCCCTCGCCGAGGGAGACGAATGAGACGAGCCAGTTGTTGCGGCTCTCGTCCTCGATCTCGAACGGTCGGCGACCGTAGAGGTGGCAGATCGAGTTCACGCTCCAGGTGGCGTGGTGCAGGAGGAAGATGCGCACGAGGCCGCCCCACACCAGCGCGGTGAATCCGGCGCGGAGCTCGCCGCCGGAGAGCGCGTAGCCGGCCGCGAAGGGCAGCGCGAGGCCGAGCAGGGCCCACGCCGGGAACCAGCGGTCGACGAAGGTGATGACCGGATCGGCCTTCAGGTCGGGGGAGAAGCGGGTGGCCGAGGTGGGCTTCTCGCGGTCGAAGAGCCAGCCCATGTGCGAGTGCCACATGCCGCGCACCACCTTGCGCCAGCCGGTGCCGCCCTCGGTGTGGGGAGAGTGCGGATCGCCCTCCTCGTCGGTGTAGGCGTGGTGCTTTCGATGGTCGGCCACCCAGTGGATCACCGCGCCCTGCACGGACATGGAGCCGAGCACGGCGAGCGTGCCGCGCACCGCGGGCGGGGCCTCGAAGGCCCGATGGGTGAGCAGGCGATGGAAGCCGATGGTGACTCCGAAGCCCACGAGGAAGTACATGACCGCGAAGATGCCGAGGTCGAGCCCGGTGACCAGGCCGCCCCAGAGCAGCCACACGGCGGCGAGCACGCCGACGACGGGCAGGATTACGGCGACGACGGTGATACGGCGTTCAAGAGAGTTCATGGATTCAACCTTAAGGAGCACCGGTCTGCCCGTCTGCCCTCTACTGAGGAATTCGATCGGCATTTCTTGTAGCTTTCGTACAAGTGCTGCCGACCACAGACCGTCCATGGGAAGGCCTCGAGCCGCGGGTGGCCGCCGTGCTGCGGCCCGAGTTGCCCGCGCTCGCCGACGAGATCGTGGCGGCCATATCCGCCGGCGTGCCCGCCTACGCGCGCTCCCTGGAGGGCAGCTTCGGGCGGGACCTGCGGGTGGGGGTGGAGGAGGCGCTCCGGCAGTTCGTCGAGATGGTGGAGCGTCCGGGGCACGGGCGCTCCATGGGCCGCGAGGTCTACGTGGCACTCGGGCGGGGGGAGATGCGCGCGGGGCGAAGCCTCAACGCCCTGCTCTCGGCCTACCGGATCGGCGCCCGGGTGGCCTGGCGGCGCCTGGCCGCCGCCGCCCTCGCCGCCCGGCTGGAGCCCGAGACCCTCTCCCTGCTCGCGGAGTCGATCTTCGCCTACATCGACCAGCTCTCGGCCGAGTCGGTCGAGGGCTACGCGGCCGAGCAGTCCGCACGCGCCGGGGAGTCCGAGCGCCGGCGCCACCGCCTGGTCCGGCTCCTGGTGCAGGTGCCCTCCGCCGACCCCGCGGCGGTCGAACGAGCGGCCGCCGAGGTGGGCTGGGAGCTTCCGGCCGAGCTCGCCGCGGTGGCGCTGAGCGCCGACGGGGGGGAGCGGCGGGCGGGGCGCCTCGGCGCCGAGGTGATCGCCGCCCCGGAGGGCGACGCCGTCTGCGTGCTGGTGCCCGACCCCGACGCACCCGGGCGGCGCGCCCAGCTCCACGCGGCCCTCGAGGGGCTCCCGGCGGGCCTCGGGCCCACCGTGCGCTGGCCGGACGCCGGGCGCTCGTTCGCCCGCGCGGCCGCCGCGTTGCGCCTGCGTCTCGGGGGCGCGCTGCCCGAGGTCGGTCTCGCCCTGGCCGAGGAGCACCTCCCGACGCTCCTACTCTGCGCCGACCCGACGCTCAGCCGGGAGCTCGCCGCCCGCGCGCTCGAGCCGCTCGCGGGGCTGGGTGCCGTGGCCCGCGAGCGAGCGGCGCGCACGCTGCGCGCCTGGCTCGACCACCAGGGGCGCCTCCGCGAGGCCGCCGCCGCCCTCGACGTGCACCCGCAGACGGTGCGCTACCGGATGGAGCGCCTGCGCGAGCGCTTCGGAGACGCGCTCGACGACCCCGAGCGGCGCTTCGAGCTCGAGGCGGCACTGCGGGCCGAAGCGCTCCACGCCCCGATCCCGCCGTCCCGCGAGGACGTCCCGGAGTGAACGTCGATCGTCTCACGCCCGCTGCGCCCGCCGGCGCGGCGGCACACCTCGACCGAATCGCGCTCGTCGACGGAGACCGCCGGCTCACCTACGGCGAGCTGGCCACGAAGGCCGCGGTCGCGGCGCGGCGCCTGGCCGCCCGCGGTGTCGGCCCCGGGGACCGGGTGGCCACCCTGCTTCCCGCCGGCCTCGAGTTCGCCGTCCTGCTGCACGCCGTGCCGCTCCTCGGCTCCGCCCTCGTGCCCCTGAGCGACCGCCTCATCGCCGCCGAGCGACGCCGGCGATGCGAGGACGCGCGTCCCCGGGTGCTGCTCGAGGCCCCGCTCGAGGACGGGCCGGAGGCGGAGGTGGCCCTTCGCACCGGGCCCGACCCGGAGGCCATCCACACCGTGCTCTACACCTCGGGCACCACCGCACAGCCCAAGCGCGTCGAGCTCACGTGGGCCAACCATCGAGCGAGCGCGCTCGCGTCCGCCGAGCGCCTCGGAGTGGAGAACGACGACGCTTGGCTCTGCTGCCTCCCGGTCCATCACGTGGGCGGCCTGGCCATCCTCCTGCGCTCGTCCCTCTACGGCACCACGGCGGTGCTCCATCCCCGATTCGACGCCGAGCGGGTGGTCGCCGCGCTGGAGACCGGCGAGGTCACGCTGATCTCCCTGGTGGCCACCATGGCCCGGCGCCTCGCCGAGGCGGGGCTCGATTCGGCTCCTCGGCTGCGGGCGGCCCTCGTGGGCGGAGGCCCGGTGCCGCGCGGAGTGCTCGAGTGGGGGGCCGAGCGCGGCCTGCCGCTCGTCCAGACCTACGGCATGACCGAGACGGCGTCCCAGATCGCCACGCTCGGGGTACAGGACGCCCTAGGGGGTCGGGGCTCGGCGGGACGGCCCCTGCCCGGCGTGGAGCTCGCCGTGGCCGAGGAGGGGGAGATCCTCGTGCGCGGGCCGATGGTGGCTCCGGGAGCGCTCGCCGCCGACGGCTGGCTGCACACCGGCGACTCCGGTCGGCTCGACGCCGAGGGCTTCCTCCGGGTCGACGGCCGGATCGCGAACGTGATCGTCACGGGGGGAGAGAACGTGGCCGCCGAGGAGGTGGAAGAGGTCCTGCTCACCCACCCTGCGGTGGCCGAGGCCGCCGTGCTCGGGCGCCCCGACCCGGAGTGGGGTGAGGCGGTGACCGCCTACGTGGTCCTCGAGGCACCGGCGAGCGAGGAGGCCCTGAGAGAGTTCTGCCGCACGCGCCTCGCCGCCTTCAAGGTGCCCAAGGCCGTGCATGCCCGCGCCGCCCTGCCTCGCACCGCGGCGGGCAAGCTCGTACGCCGGGAGATCGCGCCGTGAGTTCGCGCCGCGGGCCGCGGGCCGGCGCGGTTAGAGTGCCGCGCCGATGATCTACGACGACTCCGCCGACCCTTCCCTCCTCGCGGGCCGCACGGTGGCCATCCTCGGCTACGGCTCCCAGGGCCATGCCCACGCGCTGAACCTCAAGGACTCGGGAGTCGACGTGGTGGTGGGGCTACGCGAGAGCTCCTCCTCGGTCGAGGAGGCCCGGGGCCAGGGGCTCGAGGTCCTCCCGGTGGCCGACGCGGCCAGCCGCGGCGACGTGGTCATGGTCCTCCTCCCCGACGAGAAGCAGGGGGCGGTGTGGGAGGCCGAGATCGCCGACGGGATCGCACCCGGCAACCTCGT
This sequence comes from Thermoleophilaceae bacterium, assembly GCA_050997195.1. GTDB lineage: Bacteria > Actinomycetota > Thermoleophilia > Solirubrobacterales > Thermoleophilaceae > JACCZP01. The sequence goes on along the minus strand of JBPCRE010000065.1, from coordinate 5,940 downwards.
GATGTTCGGCCACGGCTTCTCCATCCACTACGGCACGGTGGAGCCGCCGCCCGAGGTCGACGTCGGGATGGTGGCCCCCAAGGGCCCGGGCCATCTCGTGCGCCGCCAGTACGTGAACGGCGAGGGCGTGCCCGGCCTGGCCGCCGTGCACCGCGACGAGACGGGCACGGCGCGCGGTCTCGTGCTCGCCTACGCACGGGCCATCGGCTGCACGCGCGCCGGGGTCATCGAGACCACCTTCAAGGACGAGACCGAGACCGACCTCTTCGGGGAGCAGGCGGTGCTCTGCGGTGGGGTCACCGAGCTCGTGCGCGCCGGCTACGAGACCCTGGTCGAGGCCGGCTACGACCCACGCATGGCCTACTTCGAGTGCCTCCACGAGCTGAAGCTCATCGTGGACCTCATGTACGAGAAGGGCATCACCGGCATGCGCTACTCGATCTCCAACACCGCCGAGTACGGCGACCTCACACGCGGCAAGCGCGTGATCACCGACGCCACGCGCCAGGCCATGCGCGAGATCCTCGGCGAGATCCAGTCCGGCCAGTTCGCCCGCGAGTGGATCGCCGAGAACAACGCGGGCCAGGAGAACTTCCAACGCATGCGCGAGGAGGAGAAGAACCACGAGGTCGAGCGCGAGGGCCGGGAGCTGCGCTCGATGATGCCCTGGATCGAGACGGAGTTCTGAGCCTGACGAGCCCCACGCCCATGGTAGGCTTCTACCATGCGAACTACCATCGACGCGGCAGGTCGGTTGGTCGTTCCCAAGGCGCTCCGGGACCAGCTTGGGTTTGCGCCGGGTACAGAGCTCGACGTCGAGGCGGTCGACGAGCACCTCGAAGTGGTCGTGCCGTCACGGGTGCGCGTCGAGAATGGCCCGCACGGCGTCCGGTTCGCCGCTGACGCGGGCGAGAAGCTCGACGCCCGGCAGGTTCGCGAGCTGACGGAACGAGGCCGGCGCTGACGGCGGACACCAGCGCGGTGATCGCCGCACTGTCGTCCTGGCATGAGCAGCACGAGGCGGCCGCAAGCGTGCTCGCCCGCCGGTTCCCCCACGCCCCGTTGCGCCTCGACGCCACGCGGCGCGAAGCCGTGGTGGAGACGCTGGCGGGCGCCGGAGTCTCCGGAGGGGCCACCTATGACGGGCTGGTCGCCCTGGAGGCCAATGCGCACGGACGCAAGCTGATCACGCTGGACCAGCGAGCACAATCCACTTATCGGCGCCTGGGCGTCGCGTTCAGTGTGATCGCGGCTTGACGGCCCTAGCTGCTTCAGCCCGAGCAGCCCGTTCTTGAGCGCTGTCGCACGCGCCCTGCCCTACGGTGTGCTCATGACGTCGGCACCCACCGCGAAGCGGGACGCGCGAACCTCCGGCCTGCTCTTGGTTGCCGGGATGGCCGCCCTCATGTGGGTGGTAGAGGTCGTGGACCTCTTCGCCGGGGAGCTCGACGCGAACGGCATCCGCCCCCGTGACGCCGACGGGCTGATCGGCATCGCGCTCGCCCCGTTCCTGCACAGCGGCTTCGGCCACGTGCTCGGCAACACGATTCCCTTCCTCGCCCTCGGCGCGACGATCGCGCTCAGCGGGCTCGCCCGCATCATGGCCGTCGGCGCCATCGTGGCCCTGGTCGGCGGCCTCGGCACGTGGCTGGTCGGACCGGCGGGCACCGTGCACGTGGGCGCCAGCGGTCTTGTGTTCGGCTTCGCGGCCTACCTCATCGCACGCGGCATCTCGAGCCGCCGCCTCACGCACCTGCTTGTGGGCCTCGCGGTGATCGCCCTGTTCGGCACCACGCTGCTCGTTGGCCTCGTACCCACGGCGGGCGTCTCCTGGCAGGGGCATCTGTTCGGTGCCGTGGGCGGGATCGTGGCCTCCCGAGCGCTCGACGCTCGACGCTCGACGGGCGCGGCCCGACCCCTCCGCCGCTCGCTAGCCGAGACTCGCTAGCGCGAGACCGTGCGCTGGAAGGCCAGCGCGCACACCGCGGCGATGACCAACAGGAGGACCGGGTATCCGAAGCCGATCACGCCCACGAACGCGAGCACGACACCGACGACGCCCGCCACCGCCGTTCCTCCACCGGCGAGCACGAGGCGGTAGGCCCGTTGCTCGCGGGCCCGACGGGTGTCGGGCGTTCGGCCCGGGCGGGGAGAGAGACCACTCATCGGGCGACCACGCTACCGGTTGAGCGACGGGTGTCGAGTTTGCCCTTGACGCGCGGCGCCGCCCGCGCCCGCTCGGTCACCGCCGCCACCGTTCCCGCGTTGATCTCCACGGTGTCCTCGATGTTCGGCGCGTAGCCGCCGGCCAGCACCACGCAGGCCGGCGCGCCCTCGGCGCGCAGACGCTCGAGCACGAGATCGTCCCTCGCACGCAGCCCCTCCTTGGTGAGCGAGAGCCGCCCGAGCGCGTCTCCCTCCCACGGATGGGCGCCCGCGAGGTAGAACGCGAGGTCGAAGGGCCCCGTCGCGAACGCCTGGTCGAGCGCGCTCGACAGGAAAGAGAGATAGGCCTCGTCGCCCGTGCTGCTCGGAAGATCCACGTCGAGGTCCGAGCACGCTCGCGTGAACGGGTAGTTGAGAGCGCAGTGAAGGGAGAGGGTGAAGGTGTCGGGGTCCTCCGCGAAGAGCTCGGCGGTGCCGTCGCCCTGGTGCACGTCGCAGTCCACCACGAGCACCCGCTCGGCCCACTCCTCCCGCCGAGCGCAGGCGGCGGCCACGGCCACGTCGTTGATCAGGCAGTACCCGCGCGATACGTCGTGGCCCGCGTGATGGGTGCCGCCGCCGAGGTTCATCCCCACACCCTCCTCGAGAGCGTCGAAGGCGGCCTCCACCGTGCTGCGGGTGGCCCGGCGGGCACGCTCGGCGAGCTCTGGGGACCACGGAAGGCCGAGTGCCTGCTCCTCCCGCTTGGTGAAGCTCCCATGGCGCACGCGCTCGACGAGGGCAGGCGAGTGGACGAGGGCGAGGTCCTCCCAGTCCAGTGCCGCCGGCTCGATGATCTCCTCGGCACTCGCGAGGCCGAGCTCCACGACGCGCTCGCGCAGAAGGCCGTACTTCCCGAGCGGGAAGCGGTGGTGGGAGGGGAGGGGAAAGAGAAAGCGGTCGTGCGCCCAGAGCCGCATGGTCCCGAGTATGGCCCCCGCCGGAGCCGCTCGGGAGCCCCGGAGCGGCCCGAACCCTTCGATATGCTCGCCGCCGCGATGAGTGGCCCCTACATAAAGCGGTACCTCATGACCGCGGGGCCCACGCCCCTTCCGCCCGCCGTCTCCCAGGTGATGGCCGAGCCCATGCTCTATCACCGCGCGCCGGCCTTCATCGAGGTCTACCGCCGCTGCCTCGAGCGCCTGAGGATCCCCTTCGAGACCGAGAACGACGTGCTCACCTTCGCCTCGTCCGGCTCCGGGGCCATGGAGTCGGCGGTGGCCAACCTGGTGCGCCCCGGCGATCCGGCGCTCGTGGCCTCCTGCGGCAAGTTCGGCGAGCGCTGGAAGGACATCTGCGATGCCCACGGCGCCGCCACCGTGCACCACGACGCCGGATGGGGTTCGAAGGTCGAGCCCGCGAACCTAGATCGGGTGCTCGGCGAGAACCCCTCGGTGGAGGTGGTGCTCACCACGCTGTCTGAGACCTCGACCGGCGTGGTCAACGACGTCCGCGCCCTCACCGAGGTGGCTCACCGCCACGGCGCCATGCTGGTGGCCGACGCGGTGTCGGGCCTCGGGGCCGTGCCCATCCCCCAGGACGAGTGGGGGGTCGACGTGGTGGTCTCGGGATCTCAGAAGGCGCTCATGTGCCCGCCCGGGCTCGGCTTCGCCTCCCCCTCGCAGAAGGCCCTCGACTACGCCGCCGCCAGGCCCGGCGGGCGCTTCTACTTCGACTGGGCGGCGACGGCCAAGGGACAGCGAAAGGACCCGCCGGACTCCCCGTTCACCCCCGCTGTCTCGACCTTCATGGCCCTCGACGTGGCCCTGGCGATGATCGAGGAGGAGGGCCTCGCCGAGGTCTTCGCTCGCCACCGCCTGCTCGGCAGCGCCGCCCGCGAGGCCGTGCGCGCCCTCGATCTCGACCTCTTCGGCCCCGACGACGAGGGCGCCAACGTGGTCACCGCCATCACCCTGCCCGAGGAGATCGACGGTGCCCAGGTGCCGAAGCTCATGCGCGATCGCTACGGGGTGACCATCGCCGGAGGCCAGAACCAGCTCAAGGGCAGGATCGCGCGGATCGCGCACTGCGGCTATTTCGGGGCCTTCGACGTCGTCACCACCATCGCGGCCTTCGAGATGACCCTGCGCGAGCTCGGCCATCCCGTGGAGCTCGGCGCCGGGGTGGGCGCCGCCCAGCGCGTGTTCTCGGACGCCGGCGTGCCCGCGGCCGGCGTGCCGGCATAGATCCTCGCCGCCCGCGCCACGACCGTGACCCTCCGCTCGTGAGCGATACCCCGCGCGTCCTCGTCAAGGAGAGGATCGCCGACTCGGGGATCGAGCTCCTGCGTGCGCACTTCCCCGTCGAGGTGGGCACCGAGTGGTCCGAGGGCGAGCTCGAGGAGCGCATCGGCGAGTACGAGGGCATCGTGATCCGCTCGGCCACCAAGCTCACGGCCGAGCTCATCGGGCGCGGGCAGCGCCTGCGAGTCATCGGCCGGGCCGGCATCGGGGTGGACAACGTGGACGTCGCGGCGGCCACCAAGCGCGGGATCATCGTGGCCAACGCGCCGCAGTCGAACGTGATCGCCGCCGCCGAGCACACGATGGCGCTCATGCTCGCCCTCTGCCGCAACGTGCCGCAGGCCCACGCCTCGCTCACCGGCGGCAGGTGGGAGCGCTCGAGGTTCGGTGGCGTCGAGGTGTACCGAAAGACGCTCGGAGTGCTCGGCTTCGGTCGGATCGGCCAGCTCGTGGCCGAGCGGGCGAAGGGGTTCGGCATGCGTGTGGTGGCCTTCGACCCCTTCGTGTCGGCCGAGCGCTACCGCGAGCTCGGGGTCGAGCGGGCCGAGCACTCCTCCGAGCTCTACGAGCGCGCCGACATCGTGACCTTGCACCTCCCGAAGACCCCCGATACCGCCAACTGGCTGGACGCCGAGGCCTTCGCGCAGATGCGCGACGGCGCCCTGGTGATCAACTGCGCTCGAGGCGAGCTGCTCGACCACCCGGCTCTCGAGGCGGCCCTCCGATCGGGCAAGCTCGGCGGGGCGGCGCTCGACGTCTTCCCCGAGGAGCCCATCACCGAGCACCCGCTCTTCGGGATGGAGGAGGTGATCGTGACCCCGCACCTCGGCGCGTCCACCGCGGAGGCCCAGGACCGGGCCGGAGTGATCACCGCCGAGCAGGTGGTGGCCGCGCTCACCGGCGGCACCGTGAGCAACGCGGTGAACATCCCCGCCATCGGTCCCGAGGAGATGGAGATCGTCGGTCCCTTCCTGCCGCTCTGCACCGGCCTCGGGCGCCTAGCCATGTCGCTCGGCGAGGCGGCCTCGGTCGAGCGAATCGACGTGACCTACGAGGGCCGCCTCGCGGGCCGCGACACGCGCCTGCTCACCATCGCCACCTTGAACGGCGTGCTCGAGGGCCACACCGAGGAGCAGGTCAACTACGTGAACGCCCCCTCGCTGGCCGAGGAGCGTGGCATCGTCGTCTCCGAGAGCCGAGTGCCCGAGTCGGCCGACTTCAACGAGCTCGTCAAGGTGGCCATCACCTCGAGCGCCGGCCGGGTGGAGGTCGCGGGCACGGGCTTCGGCCCGCGCAACGTGCCCCACATCGTGTCGGTGTTCGGGCAGAGCTTCAATCTCGAGCTCGGAGAGCACTTCGCGTTCTTCCGCTACCGCGACCAGCCGGGCATGATCGGGCTCGTGGGCTCGCTGTTCGGGCGCCACGACGTGAACATCCGCTCCGCGGCGGTCGGCGCCCGTGAGTCCGGGGAGGAGGCGGTCATGGCCGTGAC